>CALRVA020000022.1:0-21510 GCA_943371495.1 Archangium gephyra
CCCCAGCCGCTCGGCCACCGAGACTCCAATCGGGGAGCGGGTGCCGCCCTGGCAACTGATCGCCAGGCGCTTACCCTGCGGGATTTCATCCTTGCGCATCACCATCTCGCCGAGGGTCACCCCCACGGCGTCGGGGATGCTCTGCCCCAGGCGCTCGTTGCGGCCCCGCACGTCAATCCACACGGCATCCTTCGGCACATCACAGGCTTGCAGGTCGGCGGTGGTCACAAGCTCGTGCCCCGCTCGCTCGTACGCCCGCAGGATGTCCTCGCCGAACCACATCGTGGCGCGGTCCCAGCCGATGTATGCCATGTAGGTGGCGGCCTGCTTGGCACTGGCTTCATCCGAGGCGATGAGGATGACATCTTCTTGGAAGTCCACCAGCCAACCCACGTACTGGGCGAACATCGCATAGATGGGGATGTGAAGCGAGCCACGGATGTGCTCGCGGAGGTACATGGCCGAAGGACGAACGTCCAGCACCACGGCCCCCCGCTGGCGGGCGGCTTCAAACTCGGCGAACGAGCTGGAGCGCGGCAGGGCGTCCACCGCCGGGCGCGGATCGGGCCCGACCTTGTTCAGGTGCTTCATCATCTTGAAGTAGAACGGCGGCTCCGGCTGCCCGGCCAGCACTTCTTCCACGAACTTGTCTTCGTCAGAAATGCGCCACGCCCATCCCGTGGCCTTTTCGTAGCCCAGGGTCGTCACTGGAACCCCGCCCAGGCTTTTGCCGCAGGCGGAACCGGCCCCGTGCGCCGGCCAGATGAGGATGTGATCCGGCAAGGCGGCAAAACGCTGCACGGATTGGAAGAGGCGGCGCGCGCCGGGTTCGGCGGTGCCCTTCATGTTGGCGGCGTTCTCCAGCAGGTCCGGTCGCCCGACGTCGCCCACAAAGATGAAGTCGCCGGTCATCGCGCCTTGCAGCACGCCGTTCTCGTGGATGAGGAAGGAGATGTGCTCGGGCGTGTGGCCCGGGGTGTGCCACACCTTCACGGTCACGCCGCCGATCTGGATGGTGTCGCCATCGCGGAGCGGCTTGTGTTCGGGGGTGGTGAAGGTGTATTGCCAATCCGGCCCGCCTTCGGCGGAGAGCCACAGCGTGGCGCCGGTGCGCTGGGCTAGCTCTCGCGAGCCGCTCAGGTAGTCGGCGTGGATGTGGGTTTCCGTCACGTGGACGATGCGCAGACGCTCGGCGGCGGCGGCGGCGATGTACTGTTCGACGTTGCGGTCGGCATCAATGACGATCGCCTCGCCCGCGCCGGGGCACCCGACGAGATAGCTGTACTGCTGAACCTGTTCGTTCCAGAACTGCTTGAGGATCACGCCTTCACCTCCTTCTTGGTGGCCGGGGCCGGGGTGGCCGGGCGGTTCCAGGGCATCTTGGCCAGCAGGGCGGCCATGCCGCACACGTCTGTCAAACCTGCAAAGGTGAGGCCCGCGCCCACAAAGCCGGCGAGCCAGATGAACCCGGGCTGCACCGTCACGGCGAGAATCACGCCGATGAGGACGAGCATGCCGGCCCCCAGGCGCACTTGGCGGTCCAGGCTCCAGCGGGTGCGGGTGCTGCTCACCACCGGCAGGCCGCATTCTTGCCACGCCTTCGTCCCGCCATCCAGGATGGTGAGGTTGTTGTGGTGCTCGGCAATCATTTCGTGGGTCATGCAGGCCCGGTTGCCGCTTTGGCACACCAGGATCACTTCGGTGTCGGCGGCCAGGTCATCCAGGCGCGATTCGATTTGGTCCATGGGCACGTTCAGGGCCCCCGGCACGTGGCCGGCCGCGTATTCGGCGGCAGAACGGACGTCGATGAGCTGGACCTTGTGGCCGTGCTCGAGGTTCGACTTCAACTGGGAAGGAGCGATACGTTTCATCGTGGTTACCAGGTAAGGGGGATGGGGCAGAGAAAGGATTCAGGGTCCCGGACCTTTAGTGGGCCGAGACGGCGGGAGGCTGGTCCCCCGGGGCCGGCGGCGGGGTGAAAGCTTCCTTGCCCACCATAAACAGCCCCATGATGAGCACAAACCAGCCAAAGGCGGGCTTGAGTTTCGCCCCAGAAATCCGCTGGCCCAGCAACGAGCCGATGAGGATGCCCACGGTGGCCAGCCCGGCCACAGTGAGGAGCAAGGGCCACTGGATGTGCGAATTCGTTTGCAGATCGCCCGTGAACCCGATGAGCGATTTGGCCGCGATGATAAGGAGCGACGTGCCTACGGCTTGCTTCATGGGGAGCTTGGCGAGCAGTACCAGCGCCGGAATGATGAGGAACCCGCCACCGGCCCCGACGAGGCCGGTGACACTGCCCACGAGCAAACCTTCGAGCAAGATTTTCCCGTACTTGAACTCGGGTTGGACGGGGGTCTCGTCTTCCTCGGGAGAAGACTTGGCGCGGATCATCGAGAAGGCGGTGGCGAGCATCAGCACGCCAAAAAGCACCAGGAGAGCCTTATCCCGTGTGACCGCAAAGCTGCCAAGAGTGCCCAAGTTCGCGGGGATGCTCGGCATCACGTAACTTCGGACCAGATAGACGGCGATGATGGAGGGCACGCCAAAGACCAGGGCCGTGCGGAAGTCCACTTGCCGCTTCTTCATGAAGGCGAACGATCCGATAAGCGCCGTGAGCCCGACGATGAAGAGTGAGTACGCCGTGGCTTCGGTGGCGGCCACCCCGAACAGATACACCAGCACGGGCACGGTGAGGATGCTTCCGCCGCCGCCGATCAGCCCGAGACTGATGCCGATGACGATCGCGGCCAGGTAACCGAGGATTTCCATTTCTGAATGCTCAGGGGATATGAACGGGCGAAGGATTCATCGGCCCGGGCCAAAAAGCCGAATCCCCGCCGGACTCCGCAAAGGAACCGAGCAGGGATTCGAGGTCGTGAACCGAAGAGGCTTTAGGAGCCTTCGCCGCCGCCCGTCATGGCTTTGGCGCGCTCTTCCGGCGACTGCATGTTCGGGTCAGCTTCTTGAGCCTTCGGAGCCGGGCCTTCGCGCTCAGGCGCATCGGCCGAGCCGCCACCCGAGCAGCCCACGAGCCCGAGCGCAAACGCGCCCAGGGCCAGCAAGACCGTCCACTTCGCCATTAGGGCGCCACCAACGGGGTGTCCCAATTTTGGAAGTCGAAGTCCGGGCGGAACATGTACGGGTGGCAGTAGTTGATGTCCCAGTACCGAGCCCCACCAGCGCGGAAGCGGTCCACTTCCTTGCCCAGGTAGTAGGCGAACGGGTCGCTGCGCGCATCACGCTGGCCCGTGGTGAACACACCGCTCTTGCGGGTCTTCACGTGGCTGTCCGCGTAGGAGTACACGAACGTGCGGTTGTGCATATCCCAGCCAAAGTTGCTCGAGTTGGACGTGTAGAACGAGATCGAGCCGTTCGTGGCGCCACAACCGGCAGCGGCCGGCTGATACGAACAACCGGAGTTGGCATCCGTACAGATGAGTTGCGGCGAAGCGTATCCCGCGCCTTGGAAGCCACGGTTGCCTTGGCCCGTCCACCACACCGTGAGTTCGGCGGGGTTTTCGATGGCCGTGCTGGAGTAGCCCTGCAGGAGACCGTTGTAGGTGTAGTGGATCACCGGCGGGCGAGCGGCGGTGATGTCCGCGGCCGTGATGGTGGCCGCGGTGAACACGGACGCCGGCAACGGGCTGCGCTGACCGCTACCCGGGTTGTTCAGGATCTGCCAGTTCTTCATGTACGGCTGCTGCGCGTTATAGAAGAACGTGTTGATCGCGTCGGCCACGCCCGCAGGGGTGGTCGGCTTGATCAGTTCCTTAACCGGAATGAAGCGGTCCCAAGCGTAACCAATGCCCGGCACGTTCGGAGTTGCGATGCCCCATTGGTCATCGTAGTCGGCGATGTAGATCTGCCCCGCAGTGCCAATGTTCTTGAGGTTCGAAATCGCCTGCGTTTTCTTCGCGGCGGCTTTCGCCTGAGCAAAGACCGGGAACAAGATAGCCGCAAGGATAGCGATGATCGCGATCACCACGAGCAGCTCGATAAGTGTAAATGCTTTGGTACGCATTGCCCTGAAAATTCAGTCCAGGCTCAACGGTGTTCAACTTCGATGAGGGAAGTCAGACGCCATCGTCCTGACCGATACTTCATTATAGCGGCACTACAATCCAAAAGGTTGCAAAACTGCGGGGGGAGGAAGCTGGCGGCGAGTGAACTGGCCCGCGAAGTGGTTAGGTTTTGTGTCCGCCACCGCAACAACTGAACCTAGATGGTTGCTGGCCAGATAGAAAGTTGACACCGAACCCACAAAGGGATCGGTGTCGTCATTTTGAACGGAAAGCCCGTAGATTTACGGGCGATTGGCGTTGCGTCGGCGACGCACCAAGGCGAGCAAGCCCGCGCCGAGAGCCACCATGCTGGCCGGTTCCGGCACCACATCGTAGCGGAAGTCCGCAAACACGGGGAGGTGGCCACCATTCACGGTTGCGGTGGTCACCAGCGATTGCGCAATGCTGCTTCCCACCATCGTGTTGCCCGTAGTGGTCAGAGTGTCGTTAAACGACGTGCCATCGTTGCCCCACACGCGGTAGGAGTGGTTGGGGTCGTTCCAGGTGGTGGTGCTGTAGGCCGTGCCGAAGGCGCCCACGTATTCGGTGCCGGTGCCATCGCCTAGCTTGCCACCCATCAGCATCAAGTCGTAGCGGTCGTCCATCCCGCCGGAACCACTCGGGTCCTGCGTGTGCACAAACCGGTAGTTGTTGTTTTCCGTCCACGAACCCGTGGTGTTAATCGGGTCGAAGAAGCGGCCGTTGTTGTTGCTGGTGCTGCCGGTAAAGGTCGTCCACGCGGTTTGGGAGCTGGACTGCCAGTTGAAGTCGCCCACCGCCATGATCTGCCGATTGCCGGTCAGGCCGTTCGCGTTGTTGCGCACCGAGCTGGCCTCGGCTTGGCGTCGGTTCTGGTCTTCGGTAGTGTTCCCCGCCTTGAGGTGGAGGTTGTAAACGCTGAAGATTTCCGCCGTGGCGTTGCCGGCCAGTTGGAAGTCAAACCGCAGAGTCTGGCGCGCGCCGGCGGTGCCGCTCGGGCTCGCCACCACGGTCACCGCGGTGGAATGGACCTTGCTGGTGCGATAGAACATCGCCTGGTTGTTGGCGTTGGTGCCCGAGGTGCCGGTGAGGGTGTTAAAGATGACGTTCCAGTCGCCCGGAGAACCGGCCGCCGTATTCAGCAGGCCACGGAAGGTTTGGGCCGCCGACGGCGACTCAATCTCTTGCGCGAACAGCACGTCCGGGGCAAAGGATCGGCCCTGGTAGGTGCCGTAGATCGCGTTCTGGAAGGCTGAACCCCGGTTGGTGCCCGTGTAGCTCGTGATGTTCCACGTCCCCATCCGCAAGGTCTCTGCGGAACTTAGGGCCGCCACCCCTACCAAAAGCACTGTCCAACCCAGTCGCATCTTTTTGACCGTACCAGGCATGAGACGATCCCTACGGGGGCACGGACCGAAACCTGTCAGAAGGACCCAGGGGGTGGCCTACTGACAGGTTCGGCGGACCTTACGCGCGCGGCGTAAAGTCGGTTTCGGCCTTCACCAGCCGGCAATAGCCGGCCATGAGCTGGCCGCACTGCTCCACGTCGGTCAGCGAAAGCAGCTCCACCGGAGTGTGCATGTAGCGCAGCGGCACGCCGACCAGGCCAGTAGCCATGCCGTCGCGGGTGGTTTGCATGGCGTTGGCGTCGGTGCCGGTCCCGCCCGGTTCCGCCGCGATCTGCACGGTGATGTTCGTCGCTTTGGCCGCTTCTTGCAGCATGCGGAAGACGACCGGGTTGATGTTGGCGCCGCGCGTGATGCTCGGGCCGCCGCCAATGTCCGTCTTGCCGTAGCGTGTCTTGCTCACGCCCGGGTGGTCAATGGCAAAGTCGACGTCAATGGCCAGGCCGCTCTGCGGGTTGATGGCGTGGGCACTGGTGCGCGCGCCGCGCAGGCCGATTTCCTCTTGGACGGTGGCCACGGCAAACACGCCGACGTCCTCGCTCAGCCCGCCATCTTCCTTGAGGTGCCGCAGGGCCTCCATCACGCAGAAGGTGCCCACGCGGTTGTCGAACCCCCGCGCCACGGCGCGGTCGCCCAGTAGGGTTTGGAATCCGTATTGGTAGGTCACGCAGTCGCCCACGCTCACCACGGCTTCGGCTTCTTCGCGGTCCTTAGCGCCGATATCAATCCACATATCGTGGAGTTCGGGTCGCTTGCCCCGCTCGGCTTCTTCCAGCAGGTGGATGGGCTTGCGGCCGATCACGCCAGGGACGGCTTCTTGCCCATGCACCCAAACGCGCTGGCCCAGCGGCACCATGGTGTCGTGGCCGCCAATGCCGGCGAAGTAGAGGAGCCCTTGGTCGTCAATGTATCGGATTTGGAAGCCGATTTCGTCCATGTGCCCGGCCAGCATCACGCGCATGGGGGCGTTGGGGTTCAGGGCCGCCCAGGTGTTGCCGTGGGCGTCGGTGTGGTGGGCGTCGGCCCAGTCGGTGTACCGGCGGACCACGGCGGCCGCACGTTCTTCGTACCCCGAAGGGGAAGGCGTTTCGATCAGTTCTTGCAGGAAAGCAAGGGAGGCTTCGCGCATCGGCGAAGGCTACCTAGAACCGGATTCGGGCTTAGAGGCCGCCCTGAGTGTTTTCTCCGTCGTGATGTGATAGAGCCACAGGCCGCACCACACGATCGCCATCGGAATGGCCGCGATCCAAATCGTCATGATTCTCAGAGTCTCCTTTCGCGTGGCGGTTGAGGGCGGCCACTTGCGCCCGTCGCGTGGCCAGCAGGTGCGCCAGCGTGCCGAACACCAGCACGCCGCCGTACACCCCGGCCCGGTAATCCCAGCCCAGGCTGGCCGCCTTGGGGTGGAAGGAAATGACCCACGGCAAGCGAGGGTAAACGAACATCAAGAAGATGGCGGGGATGACGATGGCGAGGGCGTAGCCGCTCATCACGCTCATCTGCCGCGCTTCATCGGTGAAGGCCGAGCGCAAAGCCAGCCCCGCCGCCAGGATGAGCCACAGCAGCAAGAACGAGGCCTGGCGCGGATCCCATTGCCAGTAGGCGCCCCACTGCACTTTGCTAAAGATGATCCCGGTGAGCAGGGTGAGCGCCCCGAAGAGCACCGCCATATCCAGCACGGCATTCACCTTATCGCCGCTGGCGAGGTCGCCATTCTTGAGGTGCCGCCCTCCATGCCAGGCCAGGGAGAAAACCAGCAAGCCGGTAACCCAGGCGCAGGGCAAGTGGAAACAAACGATGCGGGCGAGTTCGGGGTCGCGGAAGCTGGAGATAGACCCCAAGCTGAAGACATAAATGGCGTGGGCAATCCCCGCCAGGATCAATCCCCACCGCGCCATGGTCTTCATTCTAACGTGCGGGGGCGGGCTCTGGTCGGCACTGGCCTAGTGTGCGCCTAGTTCGATTCGTTGAGGTTGTGGAGGTAAGCGTAGTGCGCGTTCATCGCCATCAGCTCGTTGTGGGTGCCCTTCTCCACCACTTCGCCATTGGCCATCACGGCGATTTGGTCGGCGTTTTGGATGGTGGTCAGGCGGTGGGCAATGACGAGCGTCGTGCGGCCGATCATCAGGCGCTCCAGGGCTTCCTTCACCAGGGCTTCGCTGCGGGTGTCGAGGGCACTGGTGGCCTCATCCAGGATGAGGATGCGCGGATTCTTGAGCAGCGCCCGGGCGATGGCCACGCGCTGATTTTGCCCGCCCGAAAGCGTGACGCCGCGTTCACCCACGATCGTGTGGTATTTGAGCGGCAAGGCTTCGGCGAACTCGGCGACGTTGGCGGCGCGGGCGGCTTCGATAACCTCGTCGTCGGTTGCATTGAGGCGGCCGTAGCGGATGTTCTCCATGATGCTGACGTTGAAGAGGATCGGCATCTGCGGCACGATGCCGATGTGTTCGCGGAGGTCGTCGCGGCGAATGCGGTCGATCGGCACATCATCCACCTCGATCGTGCCGGCCTGCGGGTCGTAGAACCGGTACAGCATGGCCGAGAGGGTGGTTTTGCCGGCCCCGCTCTGCCCCACCAGGGCCGTGACTTTGCCCGCCGGGACGTAAAGATTGAGGTTTTTCAGCACCGGCCGCGTGTGGTCGTAGCCAAAGGTGACGTTGCGGAAAGAAACTTCTCCCGCCACGTTCGGGAAGGCCACGGCATCGTCGGGGTCCTTGTCTTCTTCCTTGAGGTCGAGGATTTGGAAGAGGCGGTCGCTGGCCCCGATCGCGCGTTGCAGGCGCGTGTAGAGCGACGCCAGCATGCTCATCGGCCCGCTGATGATGGTGACCGTGATGAAGAACGCCAGGAGAGTCTCGGGCGTGAGGTCACCAGTCAGCACCCGGCGTCCACCGAACCAGATCACCGCGATAATGAGAAGCAGAAAGCCGACCATGGCGATGGAGCCCATGGCAGCCTCAAAGGTCGCGCTTTTGTCTGAGAGCTTGAGCACCCGGTTGAGTTGACGTGCAATCCGCTTGTCTTCGTGGTCGTTGCGGGCGAACGCTTTGACAATGCGGATGTTGCTCAGCACCTCTTGGATGGTGCCCATGGATTCGGAGAGGGCATCAAGGGTCAGGCGATTGAGGCGTCGCAAGCGACGACCGGCAATCACGAACATCAACATGACGAGGCCCAGCACGCCGACCACGGCGAAAGTGAGCTTCCAGTCAATGTAGATGGCGATGATGACCCCGCCGACGAGCGTGACCATGTTGGCCAGCATGTTCACGATATCGAGCGTGAGGGTTTGCTGGATCTGCGAGACGTCGTTGCTGAGGCGCGAGGTCAGTTCGCCTGTCTTGGCCTGGTCGAAGTAGGAGATTGGCATCCGGTTGAGATGCCGGAAGAGTCGGGCGCGCAAGGCGGTGACCACCGCGTTGCCGGCCCGGACCGTGATCACCCACTGGACGAAGGTGATGCCCGTGCCAATGAGCAGAAGGAGAGCGAAGGTGCCGGCGGCAATATCGAGAGCGCGGACGTCGCCGCTCTTGAGCACCTGGGGGAAAAGTCGCTGAGCCGCCAGCGGCAAGCTGAGGTTGATGCCCGACGCCACCAGCGTCATCAATGAGCCTAGAATGAACGTGCCGCGGTGTTCGCGAGCGAGGCTGAGAAATCGAACAAAGCTTGCCCAAGAAAACTTGTCCAACTTCTCTACATCGCGCGAACCCGCAATGGCTGCTTCATCAATGGGGGCGAGGCTCATGCCGCTCTCTTCATCTTACGCCATACTCGAACCCAAGCCGCGGTGCCCATAGGGATGAATGTCGGGGCTTGGCATGCCGACAATAGGAGACGAAACATGGCGTCTGCACCCCAATCCCGACCGAAACGCGCCCTGATTACCGGTATCACGGGTCAAGACGGCGCCTACCTGGCCGAGTTCCTTTTGGCCAAGGGCTACGAAGTGCACGGCATGAAGCGGCGATCTTCGCTCTTCAACACGCAGCGCATCGATCACCTGTTTGAGGACACGCACGACCAGGTCCGCAAGCCGCTCTTTTTGCACTACGGCGACCTGACCGACAGCACCGCCATCATCCGCTTGATCCAGCAGACGCAGCCGGATGAAATCTATAACTTGGGTGCCCAAAGCCACGTCAAAGTGAGTTTTGATACGCCGGAATACACCGCCCAGGCCGACGCCGTGGGCACGCTCCGCATTCTGGAAGCGATCCGCATTTTGGGCATGGAAGAACAGGTGCGGTTCTATCAGGCCAGCACCAGCGAACTGTACGGTCTGGTGCAAGAAATCCCGCAAAAGGAGACCACTCCGTTCTATCCCCGGTCCCCGTACGCGGTGGCCAAGCTCTACGGCTATTGGATTACGGTGAACTACCGCGAAGCCTACGGGATGTACGCCTGCAACGGCATTCTGTTTAACCACGAGTCCCCGATTCGCGGCGAAACTTTTGTCACGCGCAAAATTTCTCGCGCCGCCGCCCGCATTAGCTTGGGCCTGCAAGACAAGCTTTATCTCGGCAACATGGACGCCCTCCGCGACTGGGGGCACGCCCGCGACTACGTGGAAGGCATGTGGATGATGCTGCAGGCCGAAACCCCGGACGACTTTGTGCTGGCCACGGGCAAGCAATACAGCGTGCGGCAGTACGTGGAGCGTGCCTTTGGCCGCGTGGGCCTGCCGATTGAATGGCGCGGCGAAGGAGTGGACGAAATTGGCGTGGTGGCCGGCAGCGACCGCGCGATTGTGGCCGTGGACCCCGCCTATTACCGCCCCGCCGAAGTGGAAACTCTGCTAGGTGATCCGACTAAAGCCCGGGAGAAGCTCGGATGGAGCCCCCGCGTGACGTTTGAAGAACTAGTGGACGAAATGGTGGATGCCGACGTGGAAGTTGCGCGGCAAGAGCAAACGCTCCGCCACGCCGACCACAAGGTATACGCGAGTGCTGAAGAAGGACACTAAGATTTTCCTGGCGGGCCACCGAGGCCTGGTGGGGGGCGGTTTGTTCCGCCGACTGATGGCCGACGGCTACGAGAACGTCATCGTCCGCACGCGCAGTGAACTAGACCTGAGCAGCCAGGCGGCCGTGCGCGAGTTTCTGCAGGCCGAGCGCCCGGACGTCGTGATTTGCGCGGCGGCGAAGGTCGGTGGCATCCACGCTAACAACACCCAGCCGGCGGACTTCATTGGCCTCAACCTGGGCATTCAGCAGAACCTGATCTGGGAAAGCCACCTGGCCGATGTGCCGCGCTTGCTGTTCCTGGGTTCCAGTTGCATCTATCCTCGGATGGCGCCGCAGCCGGTGAGCGAAGACGCCATGCTGACCGGGCCACCCGAGCCCACGAACGCCCCCTATGCGGTGGCGAAGATCGCAGGGATGGTGCTTTGCGATAGCCTGCGCAAGCAGTACGGGCGCGACTACGGCACCGTGATGCCCCCCAACGTGATTGGTCCGGGCGACAATTTTGACCCGCAGAACAGCCACGTAGCGGCAGCTATGCTCCGCCGGTTCCACGAACACATGCCGAACACCCCGGCAGTGTGCTGGGGAACGGGCAGTCCGATTCGAGAATTCCTGCACACGGATGACCTCACCGATGCGTGCGTTTTCTTGCTGAACCAAGACCAACTGCCGAGCATGATCAACGTGGGTACCGGCCAGGGTCACTCGATCCGCGAGGTCGCCGAGGCCGCCCAGCGCGTGGTGGGCCACACCGGCCCGATCGAGTGGGATCGAACGAAGCCCGATGGCTTCCCCAAGAAGGTGATGGACGTGAGCCGTCTGTTCGATCTGGGGTGGCGTCCGCGCCGCACTTTGGAAGACGGATTGCGTGACGGCTACGCTTGGTTCCGCCAGAACATCGTGCCCGCCGAGGCTTCCCGGCACGCGTAAACTACACCTGTGCCGGATTGGGGAGCTCTTCTCCGAACCATCCCCGCTTTGGACGAATCGCTCGGCGAGGTTGTTCAACAATTCGGCGTGTGGGCGTACGTCGTCCTCTTCGTGGCCACGTTCATCAAAACCGGCCTCATCTACGTGCCGATGGTGCCCACCACCACGCTCCTCTTTGCCGCCGGCGTGCTGGCGAGCCCCCAGATCAAGGGCCTGAACCCGGCGATGGCGCTGGCCGTGCTTTTGGTGGCGGCAATTCTCGGGGATTTTGCCAACTACGGATGGGGGCGGGTTTTTGGAGAGCGTTTGGCTAAGGCCCCGTGCGCCAAGCGGCTGAAGCTGGACCAAATCACCAAAGCCGAAGAGGCGTTTGAGCGGTACGGCCTCAACACCTTTTTGCTGGCCCGATGGGTGAGCGTGCTACGCTCGACGGTGCCCTTTGTGGCGGGGAGCAGCCGCTATTCCGCCACCAAGTTTTTGCTGCTCAATAGCGTGGCTTGTTTGCTATGGGTTGGTGTGATTTTTGGGGCTGGTTATGTGCTGGGCGAGTCGGATCAAGTGCGTTCGCTCATGGGCATCATCGTGGGTTCCATCATCGTGATCTTGGCGGGGCCGCTGGTTTATCGCATCCTGCGCGATCGGAAACGGCAAACCCCCCAAGCAAACGTACCGGTTTCTGACCCCGATTCTCCCTCCGTACCGTGAACCTGGTGTTTATGCGGAAAGCTCACAGCTTCCGTTAGGTTCACACTGGTACATCACGGGTTCTGCGTTGAGAACATAGTTCATTGCGTGCCCGGCGAGGAAATCAAAACAATGAAAAAGGTCTTTCTTGTTGGGGCGATCGTTAGCGTTGCTGCTTTGAGCATGGCGACGGACCCGCAGTACAACTTCGAGTGGATTCGCGGCATCAGCGCCGACCCGGGTATCAACGATACGGCCGGCAAGTTGCTGAACGCCAACGGTTCGTTCAACACCATCACCAACACGTTCAGCTGGTACGGCACGTACCAGGCCAAGAACGGCGTGCTGCCGCAAGGTTTCTGGCTGGCCGTGAGCCCGGGCGCGAACCCGAAGGGCACCAACGACGAACTGGCGATTTTCTACCTGGATGGTTCGTCCAGCAACGCCAAGCTTTACGCTTACGCTTACAACGGCCAAAACGGCAACACGAGCTACTATGATGGCTCGGCCGCCAGCGGTACGCAGGCTCCGGACAAGATCTTTAGCAGCATCAACGACCCGAGCAAGGTGCTGGACATCAAGGTTCAGAACAACGCCGACGGCACCCGCACGCTGGGCTTCTCGATTGACGCCACGTCGATCCAGAACCACACGCCGAAGTACGGCAACCCCGCCAACTGGACGGGCGCGGCCTTCGGCCCGAAGGTGGGCATCTGGTGGCACCCGGTGTCCGGCCTGCACACCTCGACCCAGAATGGCTGGCTGAAGGACTACAACTTCTCCACGCAAGGCTGGTTCGACGGTGAGAACTTCACGACGACCCCGACGCCGGAACCGGCGACGATGATCGCGCTGGGTGCGGGCCTGCTGGCCTTCGCTCGCCGCCGCCGCGCCTAAGGCTCGGTTCGCGGTTTGCGACCTTAACCCCCTTGGTCATTGGCCGAGGGGGTTTTTTGGACATTTATGGCCCGGCATTTTCCCCAGGTTTTAGGGCCCACCCGCCCCGTTTCAACCCTATTCTTAACAGGGGTGCGCTAATCTTCAACCGGCTATGTCTCCGATTGGGGGGCAAAGCCAGTTGGTTCTATACATGAAATGGCTCATTTCGGGCGCGTTGGTCACGGCGGCAGCTGCTAGCTACGCCACGGCGCCTCAATACAATTTCGAGTGGATCCGCGGCATCAGTGCCAACCCGGGCATCAACGATGCGGCGGGCAAGCTTCTGAACGCGAACGGTTCGTTCAACACGATCACCAATACTTTCAGCTGGTACGGCACGTACCAAAAGAACAACGGTGTGTTGCCGCAAGGCTTCTGGCTGGCGGTTAGCCCGGGCAAGAATCCCAAGGGCAGCAACGACGAATTGGCGATCTTCTACCTGGATGGTAGCAAGACCAAGCCGGAAGTCTACGTCTACGGCTACAACGGATTCGACGGAAACACGTCCTATAAGGACGGTTCGAAGGCCGCCGGCACCCAAACGCCGGACCGCGTGCTGAGCAGCAAGCTGACCCCGAGCGACTTCTTCGACATCAAGGTCAAGAACAACGCCGACGGCACCCGCACGCTGGGTTTCACGATGAATGCCTCGAAGATCCAAAGCCACACGCCGAAGTACGGCAACCCGACCAACTGGACGGGCGCGGCTTTCGGTGACAAGATCGGCATTTGGTGGCACCCGGTGAGCAGCTTGAGCACCAGCACCACCAACGGCTACCTGAGCAAGTTCAACTACCACAAGCAGGGCTGGTTCGACGGTGAGAACTTCACGACGACGGCCACGCCGGAGCCCGCCACGATGGTGGCCCTGGGCGCTGGCCTGCTGGCGTTCGCTCGCCGCCGCCGATCCAAGTAAATCGGCAAGACAGCCAAAGATTGGGAGAGCCACATCCCGGGTTTCTAGCGAAGCCCGGGATGTTTTTGTGTCGGCCTGGCTGGGATTACCGGCGCGGCTCGACGCCCATGAGGTGACGGACGAAGAAGTCCCACATGCGGCGGCGGACGGTCGGGTTGCCGGTGGTGCCGTGGCCCGCCCCGGGGACGAGGATGAACTCGTAATCCTTGTCCGCCTTGTTCAGCGCATCCACCAGTTGGTAGGTGCTGGCCGGGTCCACGTTGGTGTCCTCTTCGCCTACCAGGATCATCAGGTGACCCTTCAGGTTCGGGGCTAGGGTGCTGCAGGCTTGGGCTTCGTAGTGCGGCCCCATGCGCCCCATCCAGGCTTCGTTCCACCAGATCTTGTCCATGCGGTTGTCATAACAGCCACAGTCAGCTACACCCACTTTGTAGAAGTCGCCTTGCAGGAGCAAGGCGTGGGCCGTGTTCTGACCGCCCGCACTGCCGCCGTAGATGCCCACGCGGCTGAGGTCCATCTGCGGGATCTGCTGGGCCGCCGCCTTCATCCAAGCGATGCGATCCGGGAAGCCCGCATCGGCGATGTTCTGCCAGGCCATGTCGTGGAAGGCCTTGCTCCGCCAGTTGGTGCCCATGCCGTCAATCTTCACGGTGATAAAGCCGAGTTCGGCCACGGGGCCGCTCCCCTCGCTCGGGTTGAAGCCCTTGCGCACATGGTGCCCGTGGGGGCCGGCGTAGATTTCTTCGATCACCGGGTACTTGCGGTTGGGGTCGAAGTTGGTGGGGAGGTTCACATAGCCCCAGATGTCTGTGACGCCATCGCGGCCCTTGGCGGAGATCACAATGGGTCGGCGCCAGCCGGTGGCGCGCAAGGGGGCGTCATCGGCGGCCTCCAGGTCGGCAATCTTCTTCCCGTCGGTGGTGCGGCGGAGTTCGCGCATCGGGGGCATGTCGGCGCGGCTGGAGGTGGCCACGTAAGTCTGGCCGTCCGGGCTGAACTCCAGGTTGTGGGTGCCGTTGGCCTCGGTTAGCCGCACCAAATTCTTGCCGTCGTAACCCACGCGGATGAAGTGGACGTGGTACGGGTCTTGGTTCGGGTCCATCCCCATCACGCGCAGGGTGAGCTGGCGCTGGGCCTGGTCGTTGTTCACCACTTCGCGCACCACATAGTTGCCGCTGGTAATGGGGTTCTTCACTCGGCCGGTGGCCACGTCAATGAGATACAGATGGTTGTAACCACTGCGTTCGCTCATCCAGATCGCTTCTTCTTGCGAGCCGCCGCCGGTCACGTTTAAGTAGAACTTTTGCGAGTAATCCACGAAGGTTTTGCTGGTCTCATCGATGATCGCGCGGGTCTGCTGGTTTTCCGGCCGGTGGCCGATCCAGCGCAGGGTTTGGTGGCCGCGCTCGTTGAAGATGAAGCGGAACTCCTTGCCGTCCGGCGACCACCCCTCACTCCACAAGTCGAATTGGTCGCGATAAAGATCGAGGTTGATCCAGTGCCCGCGCCGCGCATTGACGTCCCACACCCAGAAGCGGGTTTGGGGCAGTTCGTCGCCGGGCTTCACGTAGTCAATCAGCCGGTACTTGGGCTGCAGTTGGTCCGCCGGGCGGCTGGTGAAAATCGGGATTTGCCGCGTGGGGGGCCGGGTGATCTTGGGCACCACCACGTAGCGATTGTCGGGGCTCCACCACGCTTGCGGGCCGTAGAAATCCTGGGCGCTGCCGTCGGTGGTCATGGCCACGCGCGCGCCACCAGCCGTGGGCACCAAGAACGCCTGGTTCTCGGCAAATTCCACGCGGAAGGGGCGGTTGACGTTCTGAGGCGCACCTTGGCCGCCACCTTGTCGGCCGGGGCGAGCGGCTCGGGCCGGGGTGCCCGTCACATCCACCACGCTGCCCTCCGCGATGGCGACGGTGCCGGCGATGGGGTCCCCGTTGGCGCGCAGCAGCATCCAGACGTGGCCGACGTAAGTGTTCTGCGAAACCCGCGCCCCCGGGGCGAGGGTGTGGTAGCTCATCCGCTGGCCTTCCATCGTCACCCACGCCACTTGGATGGGCTCGTTCATCTGGTTGACAAAGGTGATGCTGGTGGCCTCGCCGCTGCCACTCACGCGGGGCAGATCTTCGGGGTGGCGGAGCAGGCCGGGGTCATTGGACGCCGGAGCCGGAGCGAGCTGCTTGGTGCCGAGGTTATAGGACAACGAGGCATCGCCGGCCCGGAAAGTGAGCACCGTCGCCGTGGGGTCCAGGCGGGCTTGCTGTACCGGAAGGCGGGTGGCTTCGACGGGGCGGCCCAGGCGCTCGGTGAGCTTACGGGCTAGGTCTTGGTGGTCGAAGAGAGGTGCCCGGCGGCCCTCGACGCTGACGTAAACGAACTCGGCCTGCTGGTCGGGTCGCTCGGCGCGGTACCACACGCCGCCCTTGGGGTGCCAGTTGACGGACAGGTTCGCATTGAGCACCTTGCCCGAAACAGCTTGTCGGTAGCCCAGGGCACGTTCGTAGTCGGCGGCCGTTCCCTGCGACCAGGACACCGATGCCAGCAAGGCGAGGCCAAATGCCAAGGAACCGTGGACCAATTTCACCTCCCCATCCTATCTGAATCGGGCTCGTTTTCGCCTGTGAAATCCGTTACAGAATGTTGGTAGGCTTCTCCGCCATGACGACCGAAGAACTGATCCAGACTTGGCCCGAGGAGTGGCAGAGTACGGTGCGCAGCCTTGTCGACTCGCTTCGTCAATCGATGCCAGCTGGTTACGAAGAATCTTGCGACGGCAAGATGATTCTGTGGGTGATCCCGCATGCCCTTTACCCCGGCGGATACCACTGCGATCCCAAGAGTCCGCTTCCTTACATTTGGCTGGCCGTGAACAAAGGCGGGCTGAGTGTGTACAACTTTGGCATGTATATGATGCCGGAACTCATGGAAGCTTATCGAACAAGCTACGAAGCGGATGCCGGTCGCAAGGCCGACATGGGCAAGAGTTGCATCAAGTTCAAGCGCCCCGATCATGTGCGGGAGAGCCACCTCGGCGACCTCGCCCGCCGCATTTCAGTTCAGGATTACTTGGCGCATTACGCTCCGCTGGACCCCCGCAATCGGTAACATCAGGCCATGGTGGGTGCCCTTGCGCTGGTGCTGTTGGGCTCGATGAGCATGAAGAGCACGAATCTAGGTTCGACGGATGGATTGGGCACGTTTGCGATGGACGTGGTGGTCTACGGCCAGTCCGGGCAAGAACTCAAAGGCGACTCGCGCTGGTCAACGGTCTACGAAGACTACACCTACTGGTTTTCGAGCGAACGAAACCTAAACCTTTTCCTCGCTGATCCTGCCCGTTACGCCGTGCAGCTAGGCGGCGCGTGCGGCCGCATGGGGCCGCTGAGTGGGCGCGGCGACACCGCCCGCATGGCCCGTCATAACGGTCAACTGTTCATCTTTGCCAGCGACGCCTGCCGGGATACGTTCATGGCGCGCCCCGCGCAGTTCTTGCAAACTCCCGACCCCGAGCCGACCTACGACGCCGAGAATTACGCCCTGGCGATGGACAACATCGTGAACGCGCGGGAGGCTACGGTCACCCCGGCCAGCACCACCGATTTGACGATTGAAGTCGTGCGGTTCCGCGCGGACCCCGCCAACCCGAACTCCTACCGCACCACCCAAGTGTTCTCTCCCTTGGGTTACCAAGACCTGTCCAGTTGGGATGGTAAGACGTTCGAGTGGAAGTGGGTGCCAGAAGGCGCGCGCCGCCCCCGGGTGGAGTACGACCTGCCCAACGTCTTCCAGCGCGATAACGAAGGCAACATCATGGGCGGTGTGGCCGCCGCGGAGCGCGAACTAAGCAATGCCTGGGCGGCGAATCCTATCAGTTTCCTGGTCGCGTGGCCGTTCTCGGTGCAAAACAAATTCGCCCTCAATCCGGACGGGACGGTGCAAATCCACCGCGCCGGGACGCTGATCACAGTGACGTTCGATCCCGCCACGAAGCTGCCGAAGTCGGTGGCGTACCGGGGTCGGCGCCCGAACTCGACCTGGGGCAACCTAAACCTGGTGATTGACGGCTGGGGCAACTACGAGCGGGACGGCGTGAAGATCAAGCTCCCCAACGCGTGGCACGTGATGGCCGACGGTGCGAAGGTGGATGAAGTGAAGCCCGCCGACCTCGAAATCCGCGTGCGCTGAGCCTGAACCCTAGACAAGCGGGCGCCCCCGGCGTCATGCTGAACCCATCTTGGCGTCTTCCACTCACGTCAACCCGCTGCGCTTTGTGCCGGTGCTGTATTTCATGCAGGCCCTGCCGGTCGCTTTGGTGCAAGAACTCAGCCTCACCATCTATAAAAGCCTTGGGCTTGCGGATGGCGACATTGCGCGCTGGACGAGCTTGATTGCCCTGCCCTGGAGCATCAAGTTCCTGTGGGGGCCGCTGGTGGAGCTCAGCAGCACCAAGCGAAAGTGGCTGCTGATCATGCAAGCGCTGATCGTGTTGGGGATGCTCGGCGCCGCGTTTGCGGTGCAATCGGAGAATTTCTTCGGGATTACGCTGGCGATTTTTGCAACGATCGCCATCTTTAGTGCGACGTGCGACATCGCCACCGACGGGTTCTATCTCCTCTCCACCCGCCGCGAAGAACAGAGTAAGTTTGTCGGCTTCCAGTCCACGTTCTTCCGGCTGGGGCGGCTGTTTGCCACGGCCCTGATCGTGATGATCTCGGGCAAGCTGATGAATGGCGAGATCACCGGCACGCCCATGCCCGCCAACCAGGCGTGGAGCATCGGCCTCTTCCTCATGGCCGGTGTGTACTTGCTGGGGCGACTTCTGAACCCGGTCCTGATGCCGACCCCCGAGGCCGACGTGGTGCGGAAGCTGCCCGAAGGCGAGGCGGGGCAGAACTTTGTCCGCCTGGGCTCGCTGGTGGCCACCGGCGGCTTCCTCTACTACGGCGCGGGCGCCATTGCTCGCCTCGTTGGGGCGGGGCTAAGCTCCATGGGCATCCAAGCCGAAAAGTGGAAGCCCGTCGAAACCGACCTCTACTTCATCTTCGTCAAGTTCGCCGAGAAGGTGCCGGGCATCCAGGCGGAGCTCATTAACCTCACCATTGCGGTCGTGGGGGCCACCGTGCTCGGCAGCATTGCCAAGCGCAGCCTGCACAACACCGAAATCAAGACCGCCCTCACCACGTTCTTCGGGCAAGCGGCCATTCTTCGCATCCTCGCGTTCCTCCTGTTCTATCGCTTCGGCGAGGCCATGCTCGGGCGCATTGTGCCCCTCTTTTTGCAAGATACAAACACGGGACCGACCGATATCACCAATGGCTTGGGCTTCGATGTTGCCACCGTGGGCCAGGTCAATGGGGTCTATGGGGTGGTCGGCATTGTTGTGGGGGGCATCGTCGGGGGCATGTTCGTCAGCCGGGTGGGGATCCGAAAGAGCTTCTGGCCCCTGGCCGCCGCCATGAATCTGCCGAACCTGCTCTACATCTGGGCGGCCTCGGCGCGTCCTGGCCCCGAGCCGATGTCGGTGGTGATGTTTGTCGACCAGTTTGGCTACGGGTTCGGCTTCGCGGGCTACCTGGTGGCGCTCATGTACATCGCCCAGCAGAACCCCAACTACCGCACCGCGCACTACGCCATTGGCACCGGCCTGGGGGCAACCTTCATTGCCCTGGCGGGCATCCTGAGCGGGGCACTGATCGACAACCTGGACTACGGTCCGGTGTTCTGGATCGTGCTGTGCTTCACCTTCCCGTGCCTGCTCACCATCCTGCTTTTGCCCAAGGACATCTTGGAAGCCAAGGGAGCCGACGTGGGCGCGGTGGACGTGGAGTAACGCCTAGCCGGGGGTGTGCGGGCGCACTTCGGCGAGGGCGTCTTCGCTCACCGGAGCCGGGGTGGACTGCGCCAGTCGCTTTTGCAGTTCGGAGTTCTGGATGTCCACGGCCTCCTGGGCTTTCGCGCTCAGGTTGTCGGCCAGTTCTTCGCCGGCCTTGTGCCCGCGTTTGAGCAAATACTTGGCCAGAGGAAAGGCCCCGGTCAACAGCGCCGCGGCGATTGCCGCCCCAATCAAGGGTGCGCCTCTTTCCGCGGTGATGGCAATCGAGACGAGGGAAATGATGAACGTGGGGTACAGCGAGAGGAAGAGCGGGAAGAACGGGCCGGTGCGCACCTCAATCCGGGTACGACCATTGCGGGAAGTGATGTTCATCTTGCCGATGGCCGGCCCGCACATTACATTGCCAAAAATTCGCCGCCCGATCTGCTGGATGCCGCCCTGGTGGTTGCCTTTGTATTGGCGCTGGACGGCTTTGACGTCCTCAATGACGATATCGAAGTTCTCCGGCTCAATTTCGCCCTCCACCACGCGCTCGAAAACCTGTTCCAGCTGAACCTTGGTGTTCGTCTTCTCCGCCGGGGTGGCCTTTTCCATTGCCCGACGAAGGAAGTTGGGGTCAATGCCGGCCTCGTGGGCGATGCGCTCTAGTTCTTCGGCCGTGATGCCGGGGGTGTAAGCGGGGTCGGACTCGCGGTCTTCCTCTTGCAGCTTCGCCGCGCGTTGCAGAATTTCTGAAGCTTCCTGCTCGCTAAAGATGCGCTTGCCACCGGACACGCCCCCATTATAACGGCCCTGGCCGCGCGTCCGGGGCAGGCCGAAGCCGCTAGGTAACATCTAGGTGACCTCATGAGTGACAGCTTTCAGACTCGCGTCACCACCAGCCTTGCCGGTAAGGACTACACGATTTACTCCCTTCCCCGCCTCGCCGAGCAAGGGCGCAACCTCGATCGGCTTCCGTACTCGCACAAGATTCTTCTGGAAAACCTCCTGCGATTGGAAGACGGGGTGAACACCCGCGCCGCCGATATCGAAGCCCTGCTGAACTGGGACCCGACGGCGGAACCGAACCACGAAATCGCCTTCACCCCTGCCCGCGTGTTGTTGCAAGACTTCACCGGGGTCCCCTGCGTGGTGGACCTGGCCAGCATGCGCGACGCGATGGCCGAACTGGGCGGCGACCCGCAGCGCATCAACCCGCTGCAACCAGTGGAACTGGTCATTGACCACAGCGTGCAGGTGGACCAATACGGCACCAACGCCGCGCTGCAGATCAACCTGGACCTGGAATACGAGCGCAACACCGAGCGGTACCAGTTCCTCAAGTGGGGGCAAGGCGCGTTTGATAACTTTAAGGTGGTGCCGCCCAACACCGGCATTTGCCACCAGGTGAACCTGGAATATCTGGCCCGCGTGGTCTTCACCGATGGTGAGGAAGCTTTCCTCGATACGCTGGTGGGCACCGATAGCCATACGACGATGATCAACGGCCTGGGCGTTCTGGGTTGGGGCGTTGGGGGTATCGAAGCCGAAGCTGCCATGCTCGGCCAGCCGGTGTCCATGCTCATCCCGCAAGTGGTGGGCTTCCGCCTGACCGGTCAGCTCCGCGAAGGGGCCACTGCCACCGACCTGGTGCTGACCGTGACCGAAATGCTGCGCCGCCACGGCGTGGTGGGCAAGTTTGTCGAGTTCTACGGCCCGGGCGTCAGCCGCCTGCCGCTGGCCGACCGCGCCACCATTGCCAACATGGCCCCCGAATACGGCGCCACCTGTGGCCTGTTCCCGGTGGATGCGG
>CALRVA020000023.1:0-21371 GCA_943371495.1 Archangium gephyra
GCCTCATGGACCCCAACGCCTTTGCGCTGGATGTGTGGGACCGCTCGGCCCTGCTCTACACCATCCCGGTGCCAGTGATGATCTTCCTCGCGGCGGTGGGTGCCATTTGGAGCCGCTTCCGCACCTTTGACCCCGTGAGCGTGGTGGAGCGACGACTGGCATGATTGAGCTTCGCCAAGCCTCGTTGGTCTACAAAGACCAGGGCAAAGACCTCTACGCCTGCCGTCACATCAACCTAACGGTGCGCCCGGGCGAGTTCCTGGGGATTCTCGGCCCCAGTGGCAGTGGCAAATCCTCGTTGCTCTATATGATGAGCGGGCTCAAGAGCCCGACCTCCGGGGAAGTGCTTTACAAGGACCAGCGCATCTCCGAGATGAGCGAACCCGAGCGCGCCCGCCTGCGGCTGGTGGACTTCGGGATCGTGTTCCAGTACCCGTATCTCATCGGCTACCTCAGTGCGCTGGAGAACGTTTTGGTGGGCTCGCCGGGGGTGGGCACCCGCGAGAAGGCGCAGGAACTGCTGCTCGACCTCGGCATTGGGCACAAGTCGCACCGCTTGCCGCACGAGCTCTCCGGCGGAGAACGCCAGCGCGTGTGCGTGGCGCGCGCACTCCTGGGCGGCCGTTCGATCATCTTTGCCGACGAACCCACGGCCTCGCTGGACCACACCAATGGCCTGGCGGTGGTGGACCTGCTGGTGCGGCACCGGGGCGAGGGAGCCCTCGTGATCGTCACCCACGACCCCTCCATGCTCACTCACGCCAGCCGGGTCATCCACATCAGTGACGGCGAAGTCGTCAACGAAGAAATTTCGCCCCCGAGCGTACCTTCGGGCCTACTTCGCGAAACGATTGGCCCCTAATTTGCGCCTTACATCCAGGGAACGCCCGGATAACGACTCTGACCCCAGGTCGGTTTTGGTATCATGCGATCCTGCGCCGCAAACTTCGGCTTGCCGGTAGTCAAAGGCGCCTAAGCGAATCAGACGTCTCCTCGAAAGTGAGGGGAATAGGATGCGGGACGGCTCTCAAGGCGACATCCCGTAGGCCTATCGGGTGGACGACGGCCTGCTGTCCGATTCGTGTGTCGTTCTGTCGGGTTTCTCCGGATTCACCCCCGGAAATGACTTCTTGGTCACGCAAGTGGCCGAGGGAAACTTGATTGGCTACCTATACGCAAATCCTGATTAGCGCGGCAACTCTGGCCGCAGTTGTTCCGATGGCGCACAGCGCCCGCGGTACGTGGTTTTCACGCATCGCCGACCGTTTCCGCCGCAGCGAGCCCAAGCAAGCTGTGGCCGACCCGCCGACCATCCCCAATGATGCCGGCTGGCAGCTGATTCACAGCGAAAATGCCGACAGCTTTGAAGCCTGGTTGCTCAAGGATCAGTCCGGCCTCCCGCTGGGATCGAGCGAGCAACCCTCGCTGGGCTCCCACCTGCTGATCGAGCTTTTCGATTGCGACCAAACGTCGCTGGAGAAGGTCTCGACCGTGGGCAAGGCCATGCGCGACGCCGCGATTGTGAGCGAAGCGACCGTGGTGGACGAATCGTTCCACGAGTTCGAGCCGTGGGGCGTCTCGGGTGCGGTCATCATCCAAGAATCGCACTACACCATCCACACGTGGCCGGAGCACCGGTACGCAGCGGTAGACCTGTTCTACTGCGGCGGCACGATCTACGTTGACAAGGCGATTGAGGCCCTGCGCGAGCAGTTCAAGCCGGGTCGCATGAAGTTCCTCGTCGTTCGACGCGGCATCGAAAGCGAAGTCGCCGGCTAAAGCCGAGCGCTCGCAGACCAAGAACCCCCGGTGGCCAATCGGCACCCGGGGGTTTTTCTTTTTGGGTCAGCGGGGTTAGAAGCCCCCTTTAGAAGCCCAATGTCATCGGCGTGACGATCTTGAACGCCAGCCGGTTGGTGAAGGTGCGGCTGTTCGGGTCGCCCACGATCAAGAACATCTCCGTGCCCCGGCGACCGCTCAGGCGGTACGACGCGTTCCAGTTGTAGTCGTCGTTGCGGCGCACCAAGCGGAAAGACACGCCTTCGTACTTGCCCAGGTCGTGGGTCGCCACCAGCACCATCTGCGTTTCCGCATCGCCATCAAATTCCACGAACTCGTTGCTGAGCGAGAGCTGCGTGAACGGCGTGACCCGGTATTGCAGAGCCAGTTCCAGGTCACGGCGCTCGCGGCCCCGGAATCGGGACCAAGAGATTTCGGCCGCCACCCGGCGATACGGGTCGTTGTACGGGTAAGCCACGCCAATCCCGAAGCTGCGGTCGTGGAACTGCTCAAAGCGGCCGGCATCGAATCCCACCCCAAAGGCCACCCCGTTCATAAGACTCGCTTCAAGATTGACCCCCATGTTGTCGCGATAGAAGTCACCGTTGAAGCGGTTGGCGGAGGAGAGGTTCACGCCCACGCCCCACTCGCGCACGCCCGGAATCGTGTACTGCTCACCGTAGCGAGAGAACAGGCTCACTTGGCGGAAATTCCGCTGCGGGGCAAACCCGATGCGCGGGAAGAAGTTGGGGGAGACTTCGGTGTACTCCACTCCGGTGTTCCACTTCGCCGTTTCCAAGAAAGCCCCGGTCGAAATGCGGCTCCCACTCTTCTGTTGTTCATCGTCCGTGAACTGCGAATTGAGATAGTACGAGGTGTCCCCCAAGGTGTAGTTGAGGTTGAGCTGACCGGCGTCGTTGTCGCGGCCGCGCTCGTCATTTCGCACATAGGCCAGGCTCGTCACCAGTTGCGGGCTCCAGCGGCGGCTCAACGAGAAGATGCTCGCAATCTGGTCGCCAAAGTCACTCACGGCCATCGCGCCCATACGGGTGGTCGCATCGACGTCCCCGTAAATCTTGATGCCGGTGTCAATGTTGTTGATGCGCTGACTGGCAAAGAGCCGGGCATCGAATCCGGTGCCAAAGTAGTTCTGCCCTTCTTGGAAGAACGGTCGCGACTCCCCGGCGAGACGCTCAAAGTAGCTGAAATCGAGCGAGAGAATGTCGTTCTCGATATTCACGTCATCGGGGTTGATGGTGCCCACCAGGTTGAGGCCCCCCGGGAGCTGCCGCTTGAAATCGAGGCCAATCTGGCTCTCAAACTTGGCATCCTCGCGCGCCCCCACGAAGGCGTAGGGCAACAGCAAGAACTGGTCGTTGCCCTCGATCTTGGGCACGTTCACGCCGGTCCACTGCGGGTTGCGGGTGCGGTCCCCCCGCGTGTAGGCATAGGAATACGTGTTTGACTTGTTGCTGCGGAACCATTCGATGTCGAATCGGGCGTCGCGCAGGCCTGCCGGTGCGGCGGAAACGATCTGCCACGGAATCCGGGCTTCAAACTGCCAGCCGGTTTCCGTGCGCTTTGCCTTGGCTTCCAGCTCTCCCACCCATTCGGTCTTGGCCGCGCGGCCGCCGTTCAGCTCAATTTCGGTGGCCCCTTGCGGGTTGATCCCAAATTCGTCATCGCCCGTGCCTTGCCCCAGCAGGTCCAGCGAGAGGCGCATTTGGTCATTGCCGCCGAGGCTGACATTTTGCCGATACTCTTCGGCGACCAACTTGCGCGGGTCGGTGTAGACCCGTCCGGCAAAGTAGATGTTCTTGCCGTCGTAGCACAGCCAGAACTCGGCGCGCTCATCGCTCGGCAACCCGGTGTCGCGGTCAAAGAAGCCTTCGCGCCGGGCCGTTTCTTGCCATTCACCTTCGGCAAAGTCGCCGTCAATGGTGGGGGGATTGGTCACCGCCACCGCCGGCAAGGGCTCCCGTAACTGGAGATCATTCACCGGAGCAACCGGAGCGACAGGCAAAAGGGGCATCGTGCCACTTTACGGACGTAGGTCCGGCCCGGTTACCGTTTCGTTGCCGAATCAGGCCCGTTGGCCCGCAAAGGGGCCGGAAAGGCTCACCCCCTGCCCGTCATAATGAACCCATGGATATCGTTGTCCCGGCTGAATACCGCTACCTTTATGAGGTCAGCGAGAAGAGACCGATTACGAAGATCCCCAGCCCGATCCTTCGTGAAAAGTGCCCGCCGGTGGCCCGGGTCAATACGCGCATTAAGAACATCGCCGAAAACATGGTGCGCATGATGCGCGAGGCCAATGGGATCGGCCTGGCCGCCCCACAGGTGGGCATCCGGGAGCGAATCGTGGTGATCAGCCCCGATGATCGACCGATCGTTCTCATTAATCCTGAGATCATCGAGTTCTCGGAGGAAAAGGTCGTGGCCCTCGAAGGATGCCTGAGCTTGCCGGGGCTGTACGGTGACGTCGAGCGGTCGGACTTTGTGGTGATCAAGGGCCTGGATAAGCGCGGGCGCGAGGTCGAATTCGAGATGGAGGGCCTGGCCGCGCGGGTGGCGCAACACGAGGTGGATCACTTGGACGGGATCCTCTTCATTGACAAGGCGGACCCCGCCACGCTCCACTGGGAGCTTCCCCCGTCCGAGATGGACGACGCATGAGAGTCGTCTTCTTCGGGACGGCCCCGTTCGCCATCCCCTCGCTTGAGGCCGTGGCGTCCGTGACGTCGTTGGTCATCGCGCAGCCGGACCGCCCCACCGGGCGCGGGCTGAAAACGGTGGTGACCCCGGTCAAAGCCCGTGCGCTCGAATTGGGGTTGCCCGTGGAGACGCCCGAGCGATGCCGCCGTCCCGAGGTCATAGAACGACTTCGAGAGCTCGATGCCGATCTCTTTGTGGTGGCCGCCTACGGTCAGATTTTGCCGCAGGCCTTGCTGGATGTGCCCCGGCACGGGTGCATCAACATCCATGGGTCGCTGCTCCCCGCCTACCGAGGGGCCGCGCCCGTGCAGCACGCGGTATGGAACGGTGACGCTTTCTCTGGTGTTACTTTGATGCGTATGGACGCGGGGATGGACACCGGCGACATCATCGCCATGGAGACGTGCGCCATCTCGCCCGACGAGACGGCGGGCGAACTCTATGACCGGCTCGCCGACATGGGCGGGCAACTACTGGCCGCGCACCTCGCGACCTTGGGCAGTGGTCAGTACGTCGCCACGCCGCAGGATCACGCCGCCGCCACCATGGCCCCCAAGATCTTGCCGAGCGACGCCGAAATCCCGGCGGACGAAACCTACGATCTCGCCTACCGCCGCTACCGCGCCATGACGCCCGTGCCCGGGGCGTGGGTGCAAACCCGCTGGGGCCGCCTGAAGCTACGCGATGTCCGCCCCGTGGCCTCCACTTCTCCCGCCGGAACGGTCGTGGGAACCCGTCCCGAATTCGTCATCGCTTTGCCCGGCGGCGCCTTGGTACTCCGCCAAGTCCAGCCAGAGGGTAAGAAAGCGATGCGGGGCACCGATTTTGCCAATGGCGCTCGCATTCAGCCGGGTGACCCCTGGGCACCGAACTCGTAACTCTAAACCAGAACCATCATGCACAAACAGAATCTTCGTCGGTTGATCATTGGGGTCGTGGCCATCGTCGCCATATTTGTGGGGTGGTCCATGTTCCGCAACTACGCCAAGGACCCGGGCGACGTGGGCACCGTGGCCAGCGAAGGCTGGGTGCTGGCGGTGGAAGACACGGACGAGGGCTACCGCACCGTGGTTTTCAACCCCGATGGGGCCAAGACAACCCTGGGCGGCGCGAAGGATCAAGAAGACGAGTTGGAAGCCACCTGGCGACCGGATGGCAACAAGGTGATGATGATTAGCAACCGCGATGGCGGTAGCTTTAGCGTGTATCGCTGGCAACCCGACACCCAAGAGGCGGAAGTCCGCATGCCCCGGGGCACCCGCAACGCTGCCGGCCTGTGGTACCCGCAGTCCGGAGACCCCCTGCAAAATGATGCCGGCCTGGTCATTGTCAGCGGCCTCGTGCACCGGATTGACCAGCGCACCCAAAAGCTGACGCAGATTCTCCCGCCGCCCAGCATGAACCGGGGGGGCGCGCAGGAGGAAGGCGCCAGCGGCATGAGCGGCGCCATGAGCGGGGTTTACGCCACGCTGGGCACGTCGTTTAGCGCTGCCTTTTGGGCGGGGAGCGACCAAGCTCTTTACGCCGTGATGCGCCGGGAAGAAGGCGGGTTCTTGCTGATCTACAACCGGCTTGGCACGGACACCAGCGGGATGCCATTCCCGCCTACGCCGCTCGCCGCAGGCGACCGCATTGACCTCGACGTGCTCCCCAACGGCGTGGCGGCCATTGCGATTGAAGGCTACAAATGGCCGGACCCGAACGACCCGCGTATCCCGGAGCAGTTTAAGAAGGATGGTGAACTCACCGTGCCGTTCGAGAACGTGATGTTCATCGCCCGACCCACCGCCGAAGGAGCCCCGCCCAACATGACGGTGGCGTTCTCGGCCAGTAACGATCAGGTGCTACGCCACCCGGCGTTCGCGCCCGATGGTACGGCCATCATTGGTTCGGCGGGGTCCCTTAAGGACGGTCAGTTCAAGAGTGATGCGCTCATCATCTTCCCGCCCGAAGAAGGCGGCGTGCAAAAGGCGCAGCCGATCGTGCCGGGCCCGGCCGAGATGCCGGCGTGGCACCCCAACGGCAAGATGATTGTCTACGTGGGCCGGGACGACCAAGGCCGCGGACGTTTGTTTACGATCAACTTCGAGACGCAAACGCGCAAGCCCCTGGGTGAGCCGGGCAGCTTTACGAACCCGATGTTCAGCCCCAAGACGGACGAACGCGCCGGCACCGTGCCTAACCCGCCAACGCCCGCTCCGCAACCTTAAGCACGTCGTTGGGGTCGGGATCACCCGCAAGGGTGTTGATGAACTGCCCGTACGGACACGTCCGGCGCGGGTCGTTCACCTTGTAAATGCCCACGCAGGGGCGGCCCAGGGCGGCGGCAATGTGGGTGCTGCCGGTATCGCCACCGATGTGGACCGCGCAGCCGTGGATGAGAGCGGTGAGCTCGCCCACGCTGGTGTGCCCCACCATATCCACGGGCGCTGTGGTGCAGTGAGTCACCACCTCCTCAAAAATCGGGCGATCGCCGGGGGCGCCCAGGAAGACCACCGGACGACCCCGCTCCATCAGGGCAGCCGCGAGCAAGGCATTCTTGGCCGGAGACCAGCGTTTGCTGGCCCAACCTGCCCCGGCGTTGATAAGCGCGTAACCCGGGCCATTCACGCCCCGTTCGGCCAACTTGGCGGCCACGCTCGCCTGTTCATCCGGCGCGGGCGCCAGGCCAAAGCGAGCACGGTGCGTCTGGCATCCTAGGGCTCGGGCGACGTCCACATATTGGTCCACCACGTGCAGGCTGCTGGGGTCGGGCATCACGGGGCTGGAGAACAGCCGCGCCCCTTCCCGTTGCCAGTGGAAACCCAGGCGGCGCTTGGCGCGGGCCGCGCTTACCAGCAGGCCGGACTTGAGCAACCCTTGCATGTCCATCGCCACGTCGAATTCGCCTAACTCCTTCACCCAGGCCCGCTTTTTGAGCTGGGATTTCTCGATCGTGATGACTTCGTCAATCGCGTCGCACTGCTTGGCCAGGGCGGCAAAACGCTTGTCCGCAATCCACACGATTTCGGTGGCGATCCCTTCGTCCTTCAGCGCACAGGCCACCGGCAACGTGCAGCACACGTCGCCGAGGGCGCTCAGCCTTACGATGAGGACGCGCACGTTTCCTCCAGCAGTTCTTGGGCGGCGCGAATCACGTCCGCCGGGTCGGAATCGTCGGCCCGCATCCCCCCGTGGATGATGCGGCCCTGGGTGGTGTAGGGGCGGAATCGCTCGGGGCGATTTTTGCTAAACACGCTCACCACCGGCACGCCGTAGGCGGCGGCCATGTGCCCGGTGCCGGTGTCGGCGGCCACGTGGAGGTGGCTAGCGGCCACCAGCGCCATGGAGGTGCGCAGATCGTACGCGCCAACACGGTTGATCACGCCCGGGTGCGGGATTTCGGGGTCTCCCGGGCCGCCCACGGCGACGATTTGGGTTCCTGTTGCGCTGAGTCCCTCCGCTACTTCGGCCCACTTCTCCGGAGCAAACCGCTTGACGGCCTCCGTGGCTCCTGTCTGGATCGTAATCAGCCGGCCCGAAAACTCAGCCCGAAACGCCGCCACTTCGGCGTCCAAGTTGGGCATCAGCGGACGCTCGGGGGTCTCTAAGGGGGCCACCAGGCGGGCGGCGGCCATGGCTCGGTCCACTTCGTGCGTCACATCGCCGGCGAGAGCCGCGGGGGGATTGAGCGTGCGGGCCAGGGCATCCGTGCCCCGGGTGCTGATGCGCCGCTTGGCCCCAGAAAGGCGCAGGGCGAGGGCCGTCTTGCTGTGCCCCTGGAAATCAAACCCGACATCAAAGTTGAGCTGCCGCAGGCGCATCCACTGCGCCCACTGCTCCCGGAAGGCCGCCGGGCCGCTCATGTTCTTCCAGCGCCGACGGTCAAAGACCACGACCTCGTTTGCCAGGTCCGGCACGGCCAGCACCGGCACCGGCTCTCGCTGCACCGCCCAACCGATGAACGCCTCGGGGAACTGGCGGCGCAGCGCCGTCACGGCCCACCCGGCCATCACGCAATCGCCAATGGCGGCGAACCGCACAACGAGGATGCGGGGCGCGCTCACAGCAGCCCCTTGCGACGGGCCGCCCGCCACCGGTCATGAATCCACAGCCACTGCGCCGGGCGGGTGCGGATCTGCTCTTCTAGCCAAGCGTGCACCGCCTGCATCGTGGCCACGCCCTTATCGCCTTCGGGGGTCACCATCAGCGGCGGGAAGAAGTGAATCTCGTACTGCCCCACGCCCGTGCGCCAACACACGGCGGGCAGGATGGGGGCGCGGGTGCGCTCGTGGATGACGCCCAGCCCGAGGTTCGTCCCCGCCGGGTGCCCGAAGAACGGCACGAACGCGCTGGAGTCGTTCTGGTCGCTGAGGATGCCGACGATTTGGTTGGCTTTGAGGGCATCGAGGATCGGGCGGGTGGCCTCGCCGCGCGGGATGATGGTGGTGCCGGACGCCCGGCGAAGATCGTTGATGATGCGGTCCACGCCGCCGGTGTCAGCGGAACGAATGACCACGTTGAGGGGGTAGCCCGAGCGCGACAGCCACGCCGCCATGCGCTCCCAGTGCCCCAGGTGGCCGGTGGCCAGCAGCACGCCGCGCCCCTCGGCCAGGGCGGCTTCGAGGTTCTCGCGGCCGACCACGGTGATCTTGCGTTCCAGTTCGGGCAGCGGGCGCTCGGCATGGGCCAAGAAATCCGCGCTCACGGTGCCGAAGTGTTCGTAGACCTCGCGGATCACTCTCGCCCGATCTTCCGCCGACCACTCGGGGAACACCATCGCCAGGTTCCGGTCCGCGACCTCAGTGCGGCGCCCCACGCGCTGCAACACCCGGCCCCACCGCCGCCCCGTGGCCTCGATCACCTCATCCGGGCGGCCGACCAGCCGACGCCGAAGCGTACGGAGCAGCCACTCCCCCGCTTTGCCGACCAGGGCCTTCCGACGTTGACTCATAGAACTACTTCGCGGCGATGTGCGCGCCCAGCCACTCGGCAAATTCCGCCGCCGGCTCAATCGTGACGCCGTATTGCAGGATTCCCCAAGCTCTCGATTCTACGTCGGGCCGTTGCCGAATCTTGACCCAGTCCTTCGCCGTGGTGAGGATAGGAAGGTCTGCCGGGATGCGGCTGAGAAGCTGCGGATCATCCAGCGGATCGTGGTCGGGGCGGGCCACTCCGCTCACCACCTCGTAGCCCAAATGCTCGGCCGTCATCACCATGCGGTGCGGATAGGCGATGGCGGTGAGGGTGGCCACCCGGGCGGGGGCGGGCACCGGCGATTGCGTCCAGTGGATGTCCCGAATGAAGGGCTGCACCGAAAACTGATCGTTCGGCAACAGCAAATCCGCTTTGCGCCGCCCTGCCCCGCGAGGCTCACGGTACGGTCCGGCGGGCAGGCAGAAGGCATTGAAAGGCCGCTCGGGGTCCAAGACGATATTCACGTCCTTGCGCAGCGGCAAGTGCTGAAAACCATCGTCCATAAGCAAAACCGCACCGGGGTGATGCGCGGCCACCAAGGCGGCAGCGTCCACCCGCTTGCGCCCCACCACCAGCGGCACATCGGGCAGAGCTTCGCGGATCATCGCGGGTTCATCCCCCCATTCCTTCGGGTCGAGCGGACCGGACGGGGCCAAGCTCGCCCCTTCTTGGCGCGGACTCCGGTACCCGTTGCACCCAATCACGACTTCGCGCCCCTGCCCTTGCAGAACCTGGGCGACGTGGATGACCACTGGCGACTTGCCGCTGCCCCCCACCCGCAGGTTGCCGATGCACACGATGGGCGTGTGCGGCTGCTGGGGCCGCTTGATCCCGAGCTTGTACATCAGCTCGTAGCTCATCCAGCCGATGGCGTACAGCCCGGCAAGCGGGAGCATAACCCACGATTCGATATCTCGCCGGTCCGATTCAAACTCGCGCTGGATGACTCCCATGGTGGCTAGAGGGGCTCAGCTCGGGCGGGCGATGGGGGTCATGTCCAGCCAGTTCGGGCCGATCTTGGCGTCGACTTCCACCGGAACCTGAAGCGGCAGCGCCTGCTCCATCGCCTCGCGAATGGGTTCCAGCGGGGCGTGCTCGCCCTGCGGCACTTCGAACACCAATTCGTCGTGCACCTGCAGCAGCATGCGGATGCCGGTGCCCTCCAGTAGCTTCGGCATGCGGAGCATGGCCAGCTTGATCATGTCGGCGGCGGTGCCCTGGATGGGGGCGTTCATGGCCTGGCGTTCCGCGTACTGCCGGGCCGTGCGGTTGCCCGCGTGGATATCCGAGAAGTAGCGGCGGCGGCCGGTCATGGTCACCGTGAAGCCCCGGCTGCGGGCATCTTCCACCACGATTTCGGTGAAGGCCTTCACGCGCGGGAAGCGCTCGTTGTACTGCTTGATGAGCGCCTTGGCTTCGCTGACCCCAAACCCGGTGCCGAGCTGTTGGGCCAGGCCGTATTCGGTCACCCCGTACAGCACTGCGTAGTTCAGCATCTTGGCCAGGCGGCGCTGCTCCTTGCTCACGGCCTCGGTTTCCATCCCGAACATCAGCCCGGCGGTGACCGAGTGGACGTCCACGTGGTCGCGAAAGGCCTGCGTCAGCGCCTCGTCTTCGCACATGTGCGCCAGGATGCGGAGTTCGATCTGGCTGTAGTCGAAGCTGGCCAGTTCGAACCCGTCGGCCGGGATGAACGCCCGCCGAATCTGCCGCCCCAACTCCGTGCGGATGGGGATGTTTTGCAGGTTCGGTTCGTTGCTGCTCAGGCGGCCCGTGGCGGCCACGGTTTGGTTGAACTTGGTGTGCAGTCGCTGGTCGTCGGCCACCAGCCGGGGGAGCGCATCGGCGTAGGTGCCGCGCAGCTTGGTGAGTTCGCGGTAGTGCAGGATCTCGGCGGCGATGGGGTGCTCGATGGCGAGGTCGGCCAGCACTTCCACCCCGGTCGCCCAGCCCGTCTTGGTGGGCTTGCCCCCGGGCAGTTGCATGCGCTCAAACAGCACTTCCCCAATCTGCTTGGGGGAACCCAGGTTGAACTCTTCGCCCGCAATGTCCCACGCGCGGCGCTGAATCTCGACCACTTCTTCGCCCAGCCGCGCACTGTATTCGCGGAGGTACTCGGGGTCCAGCCGAATACCCCAGTCCTCCATGTCGGCCAGGATCGGCACCAGCGGCCCTTCGATGTCTTGGTACACCGAGGTTTGCTTCTCGGCCTCGAGGCGGGCGGCCATCACCTCGCGCAGGGGGTGGAGATAAAGCACGCGGTGGTCGGGGTTGGGCGGGCGCACCCCATCCAGATAGCCCGCCAGCAGGTCATCCAATTCGTAGTTCGTCCGCCCGCTCTGCAGCACGTAGGCGGCCAGCATGGTGTCGAAGCCCGGGGCCGTCCAGGTGTCCAGGCCGTGAAATACCGGCTTGACATCGTGCCCGGTGGCGCGGGAGGGGTCTTGCGCCAGGAGTTCTCGCACCACCGGCCAGGGGGCATAAGCCAGGCGGGTCCCGATGGCCACCGTGCCCTCGCCCGCGTCCTCCTCATCAAACATCCCGGGTTGAGCGGCGGCGCGCGGCGGCATCAAGGCCCACGGCGCATCGCCCACAAACTGAGCGAGGGCGGCGAGGTCGCGGGGGCGGGCGGTTTCGGTCGGCTCAATGGCTTCGCGCTCCACCGCCACCACCACCGGGCTCTCGCTGGCTTGCGCGTAGGCGGCCAGAACCTGCGGCACCTTGCGCGTGAACTGCCGGAATTCCAGCGACTGCATCATCGCGACGGCCTCGTTGATCTGCTCGGCCGTCAGGGCGTAGGGCGCAAAGTCGTATTCCAGCGGCACATCCCGGATGATCGTGGCCAGCCATTTGCTCTTGCGCATCTGCTCTTCGTTGCCCACGATCTTCTTGCGGAACTTTTCCGGCACCTCGTCCATGCGTTCCAGCAGGTCTTCGATCGTCGCGAACTGCTGCAATAGCGCCGAGGCCGATTTTTCGCCAATCCCCGGCACACCCGGGATGTTGTCACTGGTGTCGCCCACCAGGGCCTTGTAATCGGGGATGGCTTCGGGGCCGAAGCCGTAGCGTTCGCGCACCGCTTCGGGGTCGTACATCACCACATCGCTCACCCCGCGCCGGGTGGTCATCACGGTCACCGCGTGGTCTACCAGCTGCAGGTTGTCGAGGTCGCCGGTGACGATAATGGTGTCGTAACCGTTGGTTTCGCCCAGGTAGCTCAGGGTGCCCACCACGTCGTCGGCTTCGTATCCGGGCTTCTCCATTACGGGCAGATGGAAGGCGCGGACGAGTTCACGCACGTATTCCAGCTGCTGGTTCAGCTCATTGGGGGTTTCGCGGCGGGTGCCTTTGTACTCGGCGTACTCGGCGTGGCGGAAGGTTTTGCCCGGCGGGTCCAGGCACACCACCAGCGCATCCGGCTTGTGTTCCGTAAGCAACGAAAGCAACATCCCGGTGAACCCAAACAGTGCGTTGGTAGGCCGCCCATCGCTCGTGCTCATGAAGCCGGTGCCGTAAAACGCCCGGAACAGCAAGCTAAAGCCATCAATCAGGATGAGTCGGCGGGCAGCCATGCGGGCAAGTTACCCCCACAATTTGCAACGCCAGGGCCCCGGAACGGGTATCATTGTGGTGCGGGAGGAACGGCCCGCATTGGGCGGAAACGCTCAATCTCCGTTTAGGGGAAGGTTCAAAGAATGATTTATCGGCCGGTACGTTATGAACAAATGATGAAAGCCGCCGAAGGGATGGATGTCCGGGCACGACGAATGTTCGAAGGGATGGCTATCTACAGCGGCGAGAAGATGTTTGCCTACTTGGTAGGAGAAGATATTGGCCTGAAGTTATCACCGGAAGACCGATCGGCGGCAATGGAGCTTGGAGCGGACGAACTTCGCGCGAATCCGGATGCCGAACCCATGCGCGAGTACGTGCGAATGCCCCGCAACGTCCTTGACAACTACGACACTTTTGTGACGTGGGTGCAACGCAGCGCCACGTACGCGACGGGCCAATCCATTAACTAAGCCCTCATGATCCCGGTGCCGATGGCACCTACCCGACGGGGTCGAGAGTGACCATAAGCTCTCGACCCCGTTCATTTGCCCAACGGCAGCCAAATTGAGCCCTGCAACGGTGCGGGCCGAATCCGTAGAATAAACGAGCAAGCACCGCCATGAAAAGCATTGGAGTTCTCACCAGTGGGGGAGATGCCCCCGGCATGAATGCCGCCGTGCGCGGCGTGGTGCGGGCGGCCCTCGGGCGCGGCGTGGATGTCTTCGGCTTTCGGCACGGCTGGCGGGGTGTCATTTCCGGCGAAGGGGTCTGGATGGAATCCGGCACCGTCAGCGGCATCCTCGATCGCGGCGGCACGCAACTGCACACCGCTCGTTGCCCCGAGTTTCGCGAACGCGTGGGCCGCGAACAGGCCATGGAGAACGTGAATGAGCTTGGCCTGGAAGGGCTCGTGGTCATCGGCGGGGACGGCTCCCTCACCGGGGCGCGCAAGCTCTACGAAGAGTTCAAATTTCCGGTCGTGGGCGTGCCCGGCTCGATTGACAACGACATTGCGGGGACGGATTATTCCATCGGGTTCGACACCGCCAACAACACGGCCCTCGACGCGATTGACAAGATCCGCGACACCGCCTATTCCCACGATCGCGTCTTTGTAATCGAAGTGATGGGGCGGGCCAACGGCTTCATCGCGGTGGAAGTGGCCCTCGCCAGCGGCGCGGAGGCGGTACTGGTGCCCGAAGTGCCGTTCTCGCTCATCAACATTTGCGACCGACTAAAGCGTCAGCGGGCCAAAGGCAAGCGCAGCAGCATCATCGTGGTGGCGGAAGGGGCCGCGCGCGCCAACGACGTGGCCGACTTTGTGAGCAAGAACACGGGTTTCGAAACCCGGTATTTGGTGCTGGGGCACATGCAGCGGGGAGGCTCACCGACCGCGTTCGACCGGGTTCTCGCCCTGCGACTGGGCGCCTTTGCGGCGAACCGATTGATTAGCGGGTTCCACGGGGAGATGGTGGGGGTCTACGGCGACAAGCTCGTGGCCAATCCGCTGAGCTACGTGCTGAGCACCCAGCGCCACATTGACCCCGACCGGCTCCTGCTTGTTGAAGCCATGACCGTATGATCGTCACGGTCACCCTCAATCCGTGCGTGGATCGCACCCTGTTTGTGGATGGGTTGAAGGTGCACGACACTAACCGCGTGACCCGCACCGAGATGGACGCGGGCGGCAAGGGCCTGAATCTCAGCCGCGTAGCCACGCGGCTGGGCGCGAACACGCTGGCTTTGGGTTTCTTGGGCGGGGAAGCCGGCGAGTATGTCCGCCTCCGGCTGGCCCAAGAGGGAGTGGCGGAGCGATGCGTCACGATTGCCGCCGCAACGCGCACCAACATTAGCGTCGAGAGCGGAGATGGTCCGCCGACCACTCTCAATGAGCCCGGCCCGCCGATCACAACTGAGGAGTACCAAGCGTTAGAGGCCGAACTCCGGCGGCAGCCCGCGGACGGACAATGGGTCGTCTTTGCCGGTTCGGTGCCGCCTTCCCTGCCTCGCAACGTCATTGCCGACCTCGCCCGGTGCGCCCATCAAGCGGGTTGCCAAGTGATGGTGGACGCCGACGGCGACGTGATGAAGCACGCTCTGAACGAGCCGCTGGACTTCATCAAGCCCAACCGAAGCGAGGCGGAACGCCTGCTTGGCCGCTCGCTCCCGGAGATCAAGGATGTGGCGGCGGCGGCCCGGGAGCTCCATCAGCGCCTGCTGGCTCAAGGGAGCGCACTGGGATTGGTGGTCATCAGTTTGGGGGCCGAGGGCGCGGTGATGGCTTCGCCGCGTGGCACTTGGCACGGCCTCCCCATCCCCGTGGAAGCCCGCAGCACCATCGGCAGTGGCGACAGCATGGTGGCCGGAATCCTGACCGCCCTCACCTCGGGACTCGATGAATCCGAAGCTTTGCGCTACGGGCTGGCCGCCGGGGCGGCGACCGCGATGACCTCGGGTTCGGACATTGGCCAGCGGGCCGATTTCGATGCCTTGTTGCCGCAGGCGCGGGTCCAACCGCTCTCCTAGTTCGCCCTGCGGTGTATCATGTGCGTCACGCCGGGGTGGTGGAATGGTAGACGCGGCGGTCTCAAAAACCGCTGGCCCACAAGGTCGTGCGGGTTCGAGTCCCGCCCCCGGCACCAAACTTTTCGTGAGGGTTCCGCCCCTTTCCTTGCCGGTTTTTGAAACCCTCCGGGACACAAATCGTCCAAACTACAGAGGGCCTTGCTTAAGCAACCCGAAAAGACCATGATTCTGCGTCGAATCTTCTTGACCATGCTGGCCGTGCTGGCCACCATTCCCGCCTGGGCGCAATGGAACCAGGGCGGCAGCCAGCAGAACGGATGGGGTGGCTACGACCCGCTTTACACCCCGATTTCTTGGCGCACCATTGCCCAAGCGCATGAGGCCACTTTCACCTCGTCCGGGGCATGGGTCATCGTCGATCAGGGCAGTTGGGAGCGGTTCTACAGCAACCTTCGCAACGTGCGCAACCTGACGGGCGGGCACTATCAGCAAGGCGGCTTTAACCAAAACGGTTTCGATCGCCGCGCCCCCGAGGTCGCCGATTGGAGCCGCGAGCAGATTTTGGTGCTCTACCTGGGTCGCCAGCCGATCGGCACGATGATTAGCGTCTCCGAAATCCGCTGGAGCAGCCCCCACACCTGGGACGTGTTCTACACCGTCCGCCAAGGCCAGATGGCGCCGGGCAACCGACCCGAAGCCTGGGTTTCCCCGTACGTGATCGTGCGGATGAACCGCATGCCGGGCGTGCCCAACTTCTACCAAACCGGCCTGAACGGCTACGGCTACGGCCAACGCCCCGGGTGCTCTTGCCAGCAACAGCGTTGCAACTCGTGCGGTTGCGGTTGCCACCGGCAGCAATCGGGCGGCGGCAACTATCTGCTGACCCCGCGCGGACCGATCCCCCTGAACGGCACTGCCGGCCAGTGCGGCGGCTAATCTCTTCGTATCGAGCGAGTCCCTCGGGCTACGGCCCGGGGGACTTTTTTGTGCCTGCGCCGTAGGACGGAAGGGGCAAACTCAGGAGAAGCCATGCACGCAGAAATCATCTCGGTCGGTACAGAGTTGTTGCTCGGCGACACGGTGGACACCAACGCCGCCGCTCTGGGGCAACGGCTGGCCGAATGGGGCATCCACCATCGCCACCGCCAAACCGTGGGCGACCATCAGGGACGACTGGTGGGGGCCTTGCGCTTGGCCCAGAGCCGGGCCGAGATTGTCATCACCATTGGCGGGCTGGGCCCGACGGAAGATGACCTGACCCGGTACGCCATCGCCGAGGCGCTGGGGCGCCCGATGGTGCGAGATGAGACGGTGGTGCGGCGACTGCAGGCCTTCTTCCGCTCTCGAGGCGTGGCGTGGGTGGAGCTCAATGGCCGCCAGGCCGACTTGCCCGAAGGCGGGGAGTGGGTGGCGAATGCCAACGGCACGGCGCTGGGCTTCTGGGTGCCGACGGAAGGCGGTGGGGTGCTGGCCCTGCCCGGGCCACCCAATGAGTTTTTGCCGATGCTGGACGGGCCAGTGCGGGAGCTATTGCGAGGGCGGGGCGGCGTGCCGCTGTACCGGCGCACGTTGCGCTTTGTGGGGATCGGGGAGAGCTTGCTGGCGGCGCAGTTCCCTGAGCTGATGGAGGGCGAGCGCCCGACCGTAGCCCCCTACGCCAAACCCGGCGAGGTGCATTTGCGCATTGCCGATGCGGACGATGAAGCCGGGCGGGAACGCGTGCAGGAGGCGGAGAGGTTCATTCGCGAGCGGATGGACGACCATTGCTACGGCGCGGACGAAGAGACTCTGCCGGAAGTGATCTTGGCCCTGCTTCTGCGAGAGGGGCAAACGTTGGCAGTGGCCGAAAGTTGCACCGGCGGCGGCATTGGTGCACGCCTGACCGAGGTGCCGGGAGCCAGCGATGTCTTTGTGGGCGGCGTGATTTCCTACACCGAATCGGTGAAGCACGACCACCTGGGGGTGCCGCAGGCTGTGCTGGATGGCCCGGGCGCCGTGAGCTATGAATGCGCCGTCGCGATGGCGCAAGGGGTGCGGGATCGGCTCGGGGCGACGTGGGGCCTCTCGGTGACGGGCTACGCGGGGCCGGATGCCCCCGAGGGCCGGCTCGGTGAAGTCTGGTTCGGGCTGGCCGGACCGGACCGCGAGGAAGCGGTCAAGTTCGTCTTCCGGGGTGACCGGCGGACAGTGCGGTTGCGGGCGGTATCCCAGGCACTGACAAGCCTGTGGCAAGCCCTGCGCTAGCCCGCCCGAATCGGGCATTCTAAGGGCATGTTCCAAGAATCAACGGCCGAAGCCTGGGCGGCCCGTTTCGGTTCTCCCGCCCCCGAGGGCTTGCCCGACTTGGGGCGGCTGCTCAATCACCGCTCCGTGCGCGACTTCACAAGTGAACCCGTGCCGGAGGCAATGATCGAGGGCCTCGTGGGCGCGGCGCTGAGCGCGGCCACCAGTAGCCACCTGCACGCCTATTCGTTGGTGAGTGTCAATGACACCGCGCGCCGCCGTGAGCTGAATCAGTTCTGCGGCGACCAGCGCCAGGTCGCCCGCGCCCCGTGGTTCTTTGCGGTTTGTGCCGACCTTAACCGTTTGGTCAGTCTAGCCCCGGACCCCACAATGCCGGACGGAGTGGACACGGTGGAGATGTACACCGTCGCGTGCGTGGATGCGGCCCTCGCCGCCGAGCGCATGGTGGTGGCCGCCGAGAGCCTGGGGCTGGGCACTTGCTACATCGGGGCCCTGCGCAATCATCCCCATGAAGTGCGCCGCATTCTCAACCTGCCGGATCACGTCTTTGGTGTGTTTGGGCTGTGCGTCGGCTGGCCAGAGGAAGAGCACTTCCCTCGCATCAAGCCGCGCCTGAACCCGGATCAGATCTGGTTCCGCGAGCAGTACCCCGCGCAGTTAGACGTCCAGGAATTCGACGCCCGCATGACCGAAGAGTACGCCCGCGATGGCCGCGACGAAGGGGTGCCGTGGTCGGCGCGCATGGCGCGCCGCGCCAGCCTGCGGGGGCTCAGTGGACGGGAGAAACTACAAGAGTTCCTGCAAAGCGTGGGGCTGAACCGGCGCTAAAACTGAATCCGAACCCCGACGCCGAGGCTCGGTCCGTTGCGGTCCACCATGCCGCGCACGGCGAGCTCCTTCACCGGGCGCAACTCAATGGCGCCCAGCGGGTTTTGGCCGTCGTACTCGGCGCGGAACCAAAGCTTCTCACTCACCGGCAGGGCAAACGAGGCAAAGCCTCGGCCGCCATCGCGCGAGAGAAAGCCGAAAGTCAGCTCCGTCGGCACATCCTGGTTGCCCGGGTCGTAGTTGCCGTAGCGCATGGTGACGGCGAGGTAGAACGCCCGACCGGCGAGTTCATCCGCCACGTCCAGCACCCCCACGCTGATGCCGGGCGCGGCATCCGGGAACGGCACCAAATAGTTGTAAGCGAGGTCGCCCGAAAACCGGTCGCGCCCCGCCGAGGTCGCCGCCACGCTCAGGCCGTTACCCAACCCGTAGGACAGCCGCCCGAAAGTGTCCTCGCCTTTGCGCCCTTCGAAGGTGCCCCGAATTTCGTTCTTGAACACCGGCAGCCCGGCCGGAGTGCGCAGATTCCAATCGGCGTGCGCCGCCAACGGCACGGCAAAGAGGGCGAGGAGGGCCAGGGTTCGCATGGTTGGGAGTTTAGACGGTTGGGCCAGCGGAAAGTCTCCGGGCGGTCGCGAGGCGCGCCAGGCTGGCGGCCATGATGTCGGAGGTCTGAGCGCTGACGCTGAACACGATGCTCTCCCGCCACACTCGCTGCGCGGGGTGGCTCAGAGAGTTGGCGGCCCCACTGCTACTGACGACGCCAGCGTGGGCGCAGCGCGTCATCAGATCAATCGCTCCGGCGCGGAGTTGCAGCCGGGTTTCGTACTCCTGCTCATCCGGGCGGGCGGCCATGGATTGGCTGAACTCCTCCCATTCTTCCTGGAGTTGGGCGAGCGCCTCGAACATAAAGCCGGTTTGGCGGCGTTCCGCATTGAGGGCGAGGATATCGAGCCCCGCGCGGGCACAACCGAGGGCGAAAAACCCCTGCAGCGTCACGTTGATGAGGTCACTGCGCTGAATCCATCCTTTTGGTTGAAGGAACACGATGTCGTCCGGGTTCACCACGAGGCCCTGGACGTCGGCGGTGACGGTTTGGGCGGCTTCCATCGCCGCGAGTTTCATGGGCTCGCTGAAGGTGATCCCGTCCGAGTTCGTAAAGGGCACCACCGCGAACACCGCACGTCCATCCGGCCGCTCCGCCGCAATGATGAAGTGCGAGAAGAACCCGTGCCCCGTCACCCAGGGCACGTGGCCATCCAGTCGGTAGCCGTCGCCTGCGGGCGTGGCCGTCATCATCGGCGGACCGGGGCGACGCAATTGGCTGAATCCAATCCCCAGCATCCGCTCGCCCCCGGCCATGCGCGGCAGCCATTGTTGTTTGAGGGTTTCGTTGGGGCTACGGGCGAGCATTCCCACCGCGCTCTGGTGCTGCGTTTGCAAGAAGGCGAGCGCCCCGCTGGCCCGCGCCACTTCAATCTGGAACTGCCGGAAAATGGGTTCATCCACCTCCGGCCCGCCGTACGCCGCCGGCCGACGCAGACCCAAGAGCTGCCGCTGGGCGAGAAAATCCAGCCCCCGGCGCAGCACCGCCGGGTCCCCGTCCATCGCATTGGCGAGGGGGGCAAGATGCTCCCGGAAATCCGACGCCAGGGCCGCTAAATCCATACGCCCTCCGGGTCGAAGGTTTTGAGGAAGGCAGCTTCCGCTTCGTCCATCCAGGCGGGGCGGGCGCGGTAGCCCCCAGGGCCGATCACCCAGCCTTCGGGGGGAGTGGCAGGCCGCACCTCGCTCCAAACCACCTGCGTCTGCTGGTCGTGCGCCAGCACGCCGGGCGTCTGCCGCAACACGACTTCAAAGTCACTGCGCAGGCACCGTTGGATGTAAGCGGGCACTTGGACCGGCTTGGCCTGCACGATGCTCATGGCGGGTAACCCTTTGGTGGGATAAGTCCGCAAGATCACCCGGACGTACATCAAACCCCGCCCCCAAGCCCCCACGCCCATCTTGTGGGCATCGTAGCCCGCTACGCTCTTCACGGCCCGGCTCCCGCTTTTGGCTTCCGTGCCGTCCGGGCGGCGCAGGGTCGCGCCCAGCACCCAGTCACGCGGCATCCCGCACGCCCCCATATAGCCATGGGGCAGGTTCGCAGCCAGCAAACCGCCCACGGTGCCGGGGTAGCCGGCCGCCGCCGCTCCCCATTCCGCGGGGTCGGGCAAGGGCAGGCATTGGCCCTCGGCGCTCAGCAGAGCTTGCAGGTCCGCAATGGCCATCCCAGCCCCGACTTCCACCACTTGGTCAGCCGGGCTGAAATCCACCACTTCACAAGAATCAAGAGTGGACTCATAGGCCACCGCCGGAGCTAGGAACCCCTGCTTCGTGCCCAGCCCCCGCAACCGACGCCCGCTCAATGGGCTGCCCCCCGCCACCGGCGTTGGTGCTCCACGCACCCCTTTTGGTTCGGCAGAACCTTGCACGGGTTCGCAAACTCCGACGTCGGGAACATCCGCTTCACATCCCCTTGCAGGGCCAGGTCCGCCTCGCTGAACATCAGCGGCATGAAGTCCACTTTCTCCACCCCGATACCGTGCTCGCCGGAGACGCTCCCGCCCAGCTCAATGCACTTTGTCAGAATGCGCTCGCCCGCCCGCACCACACGCTCCACCACGCCGGGCTCGCGGTCATCAAAGTAGAAGCACGGATGCAAGTTGCCGTCCCCGGCATGGAAGATATTGGCCACCCCCAGCCCTTCCGCCTCTGCCACT
>CALRVA020000024.1:0-20444 GCA_943371495.1 Archangium gephyra
GAAGACGCTAGGAATTGGAGAGGCAGAGTCCAGCGGGGGCGGAGCAGGGGCCATCGAATGGGAAGTGAGCGTGATCCAGCCCCTCGTTGCCCGAGCGGAGCTGACTGCCATGATGGCGAAGCACTTTCCGAAAGTGAGCTATGAAATCGAGGAGTGCAGCAGCATAGAAGGGGCTGATGCGGGCGCCTGAGCAAATCGCGAGCCTCATGGCAGCCTATGCCGTGAGCCCGAAGGAGCAACTGAAGCAAACGGCATATCGGCTTCAACTGACTGAGCATTGGAGCATTCCGGCCGGGGCGAGGGTGCTGGAAATCGGATGCGGCCAGGGCGATACCACGGCCGTACTCGCCGAAGTGGTGGGTGAGAGCGGCCACGTCACCGGTATTGACCCGGCGCCGGCGGACTATGGCGCCCCGGTGAGCCTGGGGGATTCGTCGAGGCACTTTCAGGAAGGCCCCTATGGACCTTGGGTCGATATCCGACTTGGGTTCACCAATTGGTCAACTCTGGCAGGTGACTACGACTACGCGGTGATGGCGCACTGCGCTTGGTACTTTGCCAGCTACGAGGTGCTGGTGCAAACGCTGAAAGAGGCGAGAGAAAGGTCACGCAAACTCTGCTTTGCCGAATGGAGTCTCCGGCCGTGCCACGCGGATCAAATCCCGCACGCTTTCGCGGTCACGCTCCAGCAACTGGTCTCTAAGTTCCACCCTGATCTAGAACTGAACATTCAAAACCCATTCTCAGAATCTAAGATCGTCGAAGAGATGGAATTCGCTGGTTGGGCCGTCGAATCCCGCCATGTGGTGGAAAAACCCGATGTGGACGATGGGAAGTGGGAGGTGGAAGAGTTGCTCCGTCTTGCGGACCGATCAGACCTTTCAATACCCCTCGAAATTCAGGACTGGATGAAAGATCAGGCGGCCTCGATTCGCGCGTACGGGCCGGACTTCGCCACCTTGCCGTCGTTCAGCCTCATCTGCAAGTAGCTCAGAGCTTGCCGGCCGGGCCGTGCCAATCCGTCCCCGCCGGGAATAGCTTGCGGATGTAATCCAGCCGCGCTGGCACCTGCGCCTGCACCCGCGCCCTCACATCGGCGGGCAGCCGGTCCGGGTGGTGCACCATTGTCACCCCAAAGAGGGCCGTCTCGGCCAGGTCTTCGCCCTGGGGGTGCGTGCGGCCGTAGTTCGTCAAAAAGCCCGGGTCCGAACGCTGCGCGCTTGTCCACCCCGGCGCCCCCGCGTGCTCCTGATCCCAGGTGGCGTGCACGCTTTCGTGGAAGATCGTCTCCTCAAGATCCTTGGTGGAAATGCGCTTGCCCATGTTCTTGGTGTAGAGCACAATGAGCCCGATATCGCTAAAGGCGGTGGCGTCGCCTTCATTGATCACCACCCGATTGACCCCTCGCCGCAGCACGTGGGGGACGCGCCCGAGGCGGATCGCGGCCAGCTCCACATAGTTCTGGGCGACGGCCTGCGTGCCCGCCCGCTCACTCACATAGAAGTCCACCCGCACGCCATCCTTGTAGGCGGCACGGAACTGACACGCCGGCTGAAAGAGCTCCTGCGTCGCGATTTTGTCCGGCATCTCGGCGGGGCCTCTCTCAACAAAGGCCACCGTGTCCAGCACGGAACGGTCGGTCTCGCGGATGAAATCGAAGTCCGTATCCACCACCGAGCTGGCGTAGAGCGGCTCCTGCCCTTGGGCCAGGGATAGGACAAGAAGGGCAACGGGCAACATGGTCTAGCTATTAAGACGCAAGCAAGGGGCTCATGTTCACTAGTCAACGGCCCCCAAAAGCGAACTGGCAAATGAATGAGCCAAGTTGAAGCAAGAACCCACCCTTGGCCTCGCAACCCGGATTCACGGAGGCCGTGGGAGTTCGTGCGCGGACGCTTACTTCTCCGTCGCGCGCCAAGCCTCAAAGGCATCCTTTTCCGAAGGAGGCACCTCTTGCCAGTGGCAGTTGTGCACCGCCCCCCACATCGCGTAGAACATCAGCTTGGAGATCTGGCGGTGGCGTGCTTTCAGTTCGGCCCAAAGCTCAAAGAGGTCGGCCTCGGCCAGTTGGCCGTGGGTGTGGATGCCTAGTTCATTCAGCCACCCGGCGGTCAGGTCGCTCAGGTTCCACAGCTCCGCCACGGGAGTGTCGTCAGTAGGCGGGGAGGTGCGGCGCGGCATGGACTGAGGGTACCGGAGCCCGCTCCCGAAGACGTGACAGGATTCTCGTCCAACAATGTGTCCTCGACAAAGGAAATCGAGGTCAGCTCAGCCTCGGCCGCCGGCCACCCGGCTGCCCGCCGCAGAGGCGCGACTCCTCGCCCGAGTGAGGCGGAGGCCGCGGGCCGAATCGGGGAACGGGTCGATCACAATGCTGAGCAGCAGGACTTCCTCAGTGAGAGGTTCGTACCGGTGACTCTCAGCGGCCCAGAAGTACGCACTGTCCCCGGGGCCTAGCTCATAGGCATGGTCATCAAAGACCAACCGCATCCTCCCGTTCAGCACATAAGCAAACTCCTCCCCCCGGTGCGATTTGCTCGGCGTGGGTGCCCGGAGATGCATCAGATTGGGGTTGAATCGGCCCTTGCCATCGCGGCTCGCCAGGGGCGAAAAGGGTAGCGCATCCGGGCTCCATTCGCGGGGGTCCGAGGGCAATTCGGGGCTATTCGATACGGATCCGCGGTAGAGGTTGGCATCAAACCAGCGGCCGGTATCGGCCCGGGCAATGGCCACCGACTCTTCCAGATGAAAATCGGCCGCCACTAACCGCTCGCGCCGAATGTTGAGCGCCCGCGCCAAGACGACGACGGTTTGGTCATGCACAGGCAGTCCTTTTTCCAGGCGTGTGATGGTGTTCTTGCTCACCTGCGCCTGGTCCGCCAGTTCGCGCACGGAGAGCCCGTAGAAGTGGCGGGCGCGCAAGAGGCGTTGCCCGATAGTGGGGAAGCCACGCTCCCGGAGGGCCGCATGAAACTCCTCTGACCGCATCGCCCCCAAGATAGCTCATGGCGACAAAAGTGTGACAACCATCCGGGCAATTCAGAATCTAAAGTTGGGCCAGGTCGAGTGCCCCGCGGTCCTCTCGCACGGGGCACCCACAAAGACTCAAGTTACTCGACCGGGAGCAGTTCGTAAGTGATCTTGCCCGTGGCGTTGGTCGTCACCACCTTGGCCCGCACCAGGCGGCCGGCCTTTGGGTCCACCCACTGCTCAATGGAGGTGGATTCCACCTGCGTTTTCGCGGAGCTTGTGATCTTCACGAGATCCTTGTCTTCCGAGGTGGTGGACCGGAACTCAGTCATCAGGCCGAGAAAGACCATGTTGCCGCCGTTGTTCGATGGGAGAAAGATTGCGGAGAGGAACTGGGGCGCAAAGAGCATGGCGCCTTGGCCGGCATTCGTCGGCGCAAGCATCTTGTCCACGCCGTAGATGGCGCTGGTGGTGCCGCCGTCGGCCTTCTCATTGCCGACCTCCATCACGGTGCCATGCTCCACATTGATCGCCAGGGGCATGGTGGGCGCGCTGATAAACTTCATGGTGAGCTTTCCGCCAATCGCATAGGGCTGGATATCGGCCTTGGCCTTGACTTGGTAAGTCCAGGTGTCGCCTTCCTTGATGTTGTAGGTCGGGAACGGCGGGGCGCTGGCGCTGCCGAGAATCGTGGAAGCAATGAGGGTGCTGATCAATGCCATAGCTGGAAAATTATGTGACCAGATGCGGCCCAGATTTAGATTCCAGAAGATGTTATGACTGTCCCAACTTTCTGCAATCGGTCATGAGACGGGGAGACGAGGAGTGGCGCTGAGGTGGGGCGTGGGGGCGGTCCGCCGCGCCTTTTGGCGGCTTTGATGATGAGGCGTACCGTAATTGAATTTGACGCCCATTTTCGAGGGGGTGACATTCTTGCAAGTCGGCATCGGAAAAACTGAACCGAACCACGTGGTCGTCCTCTCGTGGCATTGGCTCTCACCGTGGCTGGCGCGGCGTTGGCCACCAGCTCACATCGCCCCGGGGGTTGGTCCCGCCGCCTCCCCCGGTGTCCAAATAAACCCACCGCCTGCGTCCCGTTGCGGTCCCAAGACTGTGCCCCGGTGTCCTGGGCCTTGCCGCATCTGCGCCCGCCTGCTTGCGCTTGCGGATGGCTTCGTCGGCTCGCTCCATACTAGGCGGATGGATGGGGTTTCGATTCGATTGGCCACGGCCGCTGACCATGCGGCGTTGGGCCAGGTGATGTTCGACGCTGTGGGGCACAGCGCCAGCCCCTACACCCCGGCGCAAAGGGCGGCCTGGGTGCCCGAGGCGCGCAGCGGCCCGGAGTGGGATGCGCGGCTGGCGGCACAAGCCGTGCTGGTGGCCACGCAGGGGGATGAGATTGTGGGGTTCATGAGCCTGGCGGCGGAGGGCTACATCGATTTCGCGTACATCCGGCCCGCCGCGCAGGGGCAGGGGCTGTTCCGGCGGCTCTATGATCAGATTGAAGCCCTGGCCCGGGAGCGGGGGGAACCCTGCCTCACCACCCACGCCAGCCTGATGGCGCAGCCCGCCTTCGCCGCCATGGGCTTCGTCACCACCCAGCCCGAGACGGTGGAGGTGCGGGGACAATCGCTCGACCGATTTGCGATGGAAAAGTGGCTCGTCCAGAGCTGATCGAGGCCACCCGGTAATCTTCCTGCTGTGAAGCACGTCCTCATCTTTGGGGGGACGGGGCACATGGGCGCAGCCATCCGCCGGCACCTGGACCCCTCCCGGTACCGGATCACCACCGTGACCCGCAACCCCAAGCAGCCCGGCGATGTGCAGTGGGACGGCAAGACGCTGGGCCCGTGGACGGAAACTCTCGACGGCGCGGATGTGGTCATCAATCTGGCTGGGCGGCGGGTGCATTGCCGCTATAACGAAGCCAATCTCAAGGAGATGATGGACAGCCGGGTGGATTCGACTCGCGTTTTGGGCACGGCGATTCGCCAATGCGCGCGGCCGCCGGCTGTGTGGCTGCAGGCCAGCACCGCCACCATTTATCAGCACACCTTCGGGGCGGCGAACGACGAGGTCACGGGAGTACTGGGCGGGGATGAGCCGGGGGCGCCCCGGGTGTGGAACTACAGCATCCAAATCGCCAAGAACTGGGAAGCCGAACTCGATGCCGCCGAGACGCCGCACACCCGCCGGGTGGCGCTGCGCGCGGCCATCATGATGGGGGTGGACCAGGCCAGCGCGTTCGAAATCCTCTCCGGCCTGGCGCGGCGGGGCTGGGCGGACGGCTGGGGTCGGGGCGACAGTATGTGTCTTGGATTCATGAAGTGGATTTCGTGCGGGCGCTGGACTTCTTGATCGAGAGTGACCTGGCCGGGCCGGTGAATGTGTGCGCGCCGCACCCCCTGCCGCAGGTGGAATTCGCGCGAGAACTGCGCGAGGCGTGGGGGGTTCGCGTGGGGTTGCCCGCGATGCCGTGGATGGTGGCCCTGGGGGCGTGGGTGATGGATGCGGATTCCGAACTGGTGATGAAGAGCAGGCACGTAGTGCCCCGGCGGTTGCAGGAGGCGGGGTTTGAGTTTGAGTATCCAGAGTGGGGGCCGGCGGTGAGGGATTTGGTCGCGCGGATGCGGGGCGATGCAGTCAGTTAAAATGAAGATCTGATGGCGGGGGCCTTGATCCGCAAGCTGGATGCCGGTGACTCCCTGGCGGAGCTCACCGACCTCCTCCACCGCGCCTACCGAGAACTGGCGGAGGCGGGGATGCGCTTCACTGCCACCCACCAAACCGTGGCCACCACCGCCCGCCGCGTACAAGAAGGCGAGTGCTGGGTCGCCGAGCTTGACGGCAAGCTGGTCGGCACCATTGTTTGGGTGCGTCCGGACCCGGAGGATCGCGTCGCCTACTACCGCCAGCCCCACGTCGCGCACTTCGGGCAGTTCGGCGTAGACCCCCACCATCGCGGGCTCGGCATCGGCCAGGCCCTGCTCCAGCAAGTCGAAGCCGAAGCGGCCCACGCCGGCTACACCGAACTCGCTCTCGACACCAGCGAGAACGCCACCCACCTCATCGCCCTCTACGAGAAGTGGGGGTACGAGCAGGTGGCCACCCACGACTGGCGACCCGGCGTCAACTACCTTAGCGTCGTGATGTCCAAACGACTAGAAAGCTAAGGTCACTGCGCCGGCACGGCGTCCAGCGACGCGTCCATGGTCAGCGTCACCACCAGGCTACCTTGCACTTCACCCGACCCCGGAACGGTCAGCCGCAAACTCTCACCCTCCTGCCGGAACGCCACCGCCTCCCCGCTTGCCAGCATCCGCGCTGCCACCACGCGCCGCCCGGGCACGGCGGGCAGTACCAGGTCGCCTTCCGGCCGCCGGAAAAGGTGCAAATACGCCGTCGCCCCGCGCCGGGTGGCTCCGCCCCACTCGCCGGGCCGCCAGGGTCCGCCGCGCGTGCCGTAGATGGACTCGCCATTCTGCGTCAACCAATCCCCGATCTCAAACAGCCGTTGCTTTTGCCCCTCGTCAAACGCACCATCCCAGTGCGGCCCCCACGAGAGCAGCAGGTTGCCATCGCCACACGCCGCCCCGGCCAGTAGCTTCACCAAATGGTCAAATGAGTGCGCGGGCGCGCCGGTGAAGGACCACGCATCGGAGAGCGGGATGCAAGATTCCCACGGCCGCCAATCTTGGTACGCACCTAGCCGGCCTTCGGGCGTATCAAAGTCCCCCGGCAGCGAGGCGCGATTGTTGATGACAATGCCGGGTTGCAGTTCGCGGATCATCCGCGTCATCCGCTCGGAATCCCACATTTCGGCGGTAAACATGCCATCCCAAGAGAGGGCATCCCACCACCAGATGTCAATCTTCCCGTACTTGGTGCACAGCTCGCGCACCACCTCGCGCAGGTACGCCTGGTAGCGGGCGTGGCGCGGCCCCAGGGGGCTGGTTTCGCCGGGCCGCAGCGTCCAGTGCACCCCGTTCATCTCCACTTTGTTCAGGTCCACGGGCTGATAATCGGGGTGGTACCACTCGCGCTGGGCAAAGTAGAAGCCGATCTTGAGCCCCTCCGCGCGGCAGGCTTCCACCAGTTCCTTGAGGTAGTCGCGGCCAAAGGGGGTGCGCGTAATGCGGAATTCGGAGTGCGCCGTATCCCACATATGGAAGCCCTCGTGGTGCTTGGTGGTGACCACGACGTACTTGAAACCCGCGCGCTTGGCGGTGGCGGCCCACTCCTTGGCGTCGAACTTCTCCAGCTTCATGTCCAGGGGCCAGGTGGTCCACTCTTCGGTGCGGGGGGCTCCGTTGGCCATGATGCTCGGCGTATCGGGGGCGTACCGCTGGGGGATGCTGCCCCAAGAGAGGTCGCGCTTGGCCCGCGACGTGACCCCAAAGTGGATGAACATGCCGTAGCGCATGGCTTGCCAGTTCTGGATGTCTTGCGGGGCGGCGAAGTTGGAGGCCTCCCACTGCGCCTTGGTGAAGGGTTCGTAAAGCACGCCGCGCTCCTTGCCGGTGGGGAACTCGTCGCGCACCGCCCACTGCCCGGCGGCAAGGGAAAGCATCCCGATCAATCCGGCGATGACGCCGAGGGCGCGGCCCGCGCGGGTTCCCATGGTGCCTCTGAGTCTACCGATCCCGGGGGCAGTGTTGACTCAGCGTTCACTGCGCGGGCGGCTTGAGCCAGCCCAGTGCCACCAAGAACTCATCGGCACGGGCGAGGGTGCGGCTGCGGTACGGTTCTTGATTGAAGAACCCGTGCCCCTGGTTCGCGTAATCCACCAGGTCGCATGCATTGCCCTCGGCCTTCATGCGCTCGGTGAAAATTTCGGCGATGCGGAAGGGCACCGTGGTGTCGGCCCGGCCGTGGAAGATGATCGTCGGGGGCGCATCCTTTTTCATATGATGTGCGGGGGAGATCTGGGCGGGGTCTGCACCTAAGAATCCGCGATCCGGCACCGCACGCAAGCTCCCGGCGTTGGTGCCCGGGAGTTCGGCCAGCATCAGGGCGGGGTTGAAAAGCACCAGCGCGTTGGGCACGGCACTTACCTTGAGGTCGTCCTGGGGGTCGTCGAATTCCGAAATGAAGGCGGTGGCCGCCGCGAGATGCCCGCCCGCCGAACCTCCTCCGGCCGCGATGCGGTTCGGGTCGATGCCGAGCCGCTTGGCGTTGGCGCGTACCCAGCGCAGGGCCGATTTGGCATCCGCCACCGAGTCAATGACGCGGGATTGGTGGCGCGACCGCACGCGGTAATCCGGGGTGATGGCCACCATGCCCCGTGCGGCGAAGTACCGGGCCTGGAATTCGAACTGCTGCGGCGAACCCGAACTCCATCCGCCGCCGAAGAAAAGTACGATCGCCGGTTTGGGGGTTTGGGCCGGGGCCGGAGTGTCTTGGAAAATAGTGAGGGAGAGCCGCGCCGCGCCGGCCGTCTTGTAGACCTCGGAGGTGGTCTTGACCGAGGCCGCCGCCCCGCTGCCGGGCAGGCTTGGAGTGGTGTCGCGGGCCGCCAGGCACCCACACTGACTGATAACCCCCAGCCCCACCAGGAGCCCGGTGCTGATTCTGTGCCGCATCGCCTTATTCACGCTCCTTGTTGCGCGTAAAGACGCGCCGCCAAGCAAGTTGTTCACCAGTCCTGCGAGCATGCCGGGCACGTCCGGGGAATCAGCGATTACAAAACGCATCCCGTTCTCGCTTCGCGCGCGTACGCGATTAAAAGTGGATGCAGATGACTCTCTACTTTGAGCGCCTCGTCGATCAAGCTTATCGGGCGATCTCCTGTGTACATAACGAGGTGGCCAAGCCCGTGCAAGGCACTCCTCTGGCAGGCAAAGGATTGACACTTGAGAGCGACTTCCAGGACCTCAAAGATCGGATCTACAAGATGATCTTCACCCGGAAACATTGCTGCTCCCTCTAGACAATTCATGTCCCACATCATGTACACGGCCGTTTCGGCTTTAGTGGCATCAGGGTATCTACCCAGTGGATAGGAATCGAGAAAATCCCGATAGAACAAGCCCAAGGCTCTCACGGTTGCCGCCTGAACCCCCTTAGGCACATCTGGACTCCGGATGTCATGCCAGTAGCTACTGCATTCACCATTGAAGAACCAAATGAGATGAGCAAGCCTAGTGGGTGAAATATCTTTGCAATATTCGCTGGCGTTGGTCAACAGCCTGCCTAAATAATCCGCAACAACAAGAGGAGGAAGCTGGTCAATTATCTCGGCGGCATCCCACTGCTCCTGTTCTGTATCGAAGGAAGTGAAAATCGCGATCCAATCGTCGAATGAAATCATATTGTTCGCACCCAAAAGTGTGGCATGAATAGGGGTCATGCTGGCGATTCACTTGTCACAGAAATCCAATCTCACTCAAACGTGAGCCGGAACTGCAAGCGGTCCACGGTCCGCAGGATTTCGCCCTTCTCCTGGTCAAAGTCGACCATCCGCGTCACCAGCCGGTGCGTCCAAGTGCCGTCGGGGTTGGCCTGCGAATACCACTTGCCCGACCACCCCAGCGGGGCCTCCACCTTGTCCAGCAGCTCGATTTTCCGGATCGCCCGGCGGGTGGTGAAGGTCGCGGGCACCAACGCCGTTTCCTCGTCGCGCCCCCGGCCGCTCCACGTATTCATGGAGTACGCCCCCGGCCCGCGCACGCGGAACAGGTCCTTGCCCGCCCACTCCTTCCAGTCCACCGGCACGTGGCCCTGCACCACGGTCCACTCGCCCGGGGCGTGAAGGGTCATGCGGTCGCCGCTGACTTCCGCGCGGGCCGGGGCCACGCGCGGCGGCGACGGAAGCCGGATGGCCAGCGCGGGGTCGCCGAAAAGCATCTGCACCTGCGTGCAATAGCGATAGGCGCCGCCTTCGCCTTCGTTCTCCTCTCGCATGGCCATCATCCCGGCATTCTGGGCGCGCATATGCGCCTCGCCGAGGGTTTCGCCGGCCAGCACTCCGTTCCAAAACTCCATGCGAAGCGGTTGAGACTGCGCGGGAAGCTCCCGCGAACCGCCCGTGTAGGCCACCGCGCCCAGGCGGAGGAGACGAGCCACCACCGAGCGGTTTTGGGGGTCGCGGTCCAGCGTGGCGGTGGCGCACCCGCCCGATTCCACCACCGTGGGGGCCAGCAGCACGGTGGCATCCCACCGGAAGGTGTTGCCCAGGCTTTGCCACCACGAATGCTCGCTGTGGCTCAGCACCACGCATTCGGCGAGCGGGGAGTTTTGGGCAAAACTGGCGGCCCTCTCCCCGGGCTGGCCTTCGGCCGGGGCGGTGGCCCAGGGGATGTCCTCGGCCCGCAGCTGGTGAGGGTCGGCAAAGCCCACGTTGCGGAACAGCGGTGCCATCGTCGTCTCCCACTCGGCTTGCGCGGCCATGGTGGCCCAAATGGGCTGGACGAGTTCGTTGTAAGTCAGCGCGCGGGCGGCGTAGAGCGAACCCAGCGCCACATCTTCGGCGATGACCCGGCCCACCCCAATCTGCGCAAATTGCGCCTCACCCACCCGGGCAAAGGGAAGGTCGGAAGTTTGCTCTTCCACAATGCCGCCGCGTCCCAGGATGGCGTGAGGAAGGGCATCGGGGAAACCCACCAAACACAAGTGCTTCGGCGGGGCGCCCAGGTGGCGGTAGTAGATTTCCAATCGAGCCCGTAGGTCGTCGGCGGGGGGCCAGGTCAGGTGCACGCGCGTGTCCCCGAACTTGGTGCGCAGCCCCAACGACACCGTCCAGTTGCGGCCGCCGATCGTCAGGGTGTCGCCGGAGCGATAGGATTCGGAGAAGCTGCCCGTGCCTCGGCGGTCTAGGGCCAGGCGCAGGCCATGGTCGTCATCCTCCCCGGTCAAGAGGAACGGAGCCTTCACTCCGCCGAGCTCAATGGTTCCTGATTGCACGGGAGCCTTGGATGCGGGCAATCCGGCGGGCAGGGGTTTGGTCCACGGGGCGGTGGCAAAGGGGCGCTTCCACTCGGTGGCGATGTTGAGCGGGGCCACCAGGCCGCGCCGCCCGGCCGCCAGTTGCGCACCCACCATCGAGAGCTTGCGGGTGACGAATTGAGAGCGATCGCGGGGGTTCACGGCCGCGAGATAGCTCACGGGGATCCGGCGTTGACGGGTCCAGGCCATCACGGCGGCGGCGTCGAGGAGCCGGATGACATCGCCGGGGAGCTTGGCTTCGGTCGCGCCGAGCACCAGCACTTGCCGGGCGCCCAGGCGGCGGAGTTCGGCGGCGGTGGCTTCGGTGTCCCCGCTGGCGGGCACGTAGAGCAAGGGGGCATCCAGCAAGGCGGCCAGGGGCGCGCCGATGAGGGCGGATTCGTAATCGTCCTCGGCGCACACCACCGCCGTGCCGCTGTTGCGCCAATGAAGTCGGCTGAGGGAAATCGCGGCCCCCGCCGCATGGATGGCGCCGACCATCCGGGTCGGGGATGTTGTTGCCAGACCGAAATCGAGCACGCGTATCTCGGGGACGATGGTGACGGCCGAGGTTGTCCCGTAGCGGCGCAGGTAATCGCGGGTTTCTGGCCCCAGGGGGCCAGTCGCAGGCGCGGCGATGAGGGAAGCCCCGCCTCGGTTGGCGGCTTCGGCGGCGGGGATGGCGGCGAGGTAGGCCAGGTCGCGCCAGTTGGGTTCGGCGTCCACTTGCACCAGCAGGGTGGTGCGGTTTTGCGCCAGGGCCGCCACTGCAAGAGCCGCCCCAGCGGCGAGGCACGCTAACCGGCGAATCGTCATGCCGGAAATGTACCCTTCACCTCCCGTTCTTGCACCTTTGTTGCGAAGCTAATCCATGCCTGCGATCGCTTCCGCGGCGATCTCGCTCGCTTGGCAACGCCGCAAGGTGTAGTTATCGTAACATGAAGCAGGCTCATGAACAAGAACACTGTTTGCTTGATGTTTGACAAAGAGGCCGAGGACGCGGCGCGATTCTACGCGGCGACCTTCCCGGATTCCTCCCTCGATGCGGTCGTCCACGCGCCCGGCGACTATCCCAGCGGGCAGAAGGGCGACGTCCTCGTCGTCCAGTTCACCGTGTGCGGCGTCAAGTGCGTGGGCATTAACGGGGGGCCGTACTTCAAGCACAGCGAGGCGTTTTCTTTCCAGATTCTTACCGAAGATCAAGAAGAGACCGACCGCTACTGGGATGCCGTGATTGGCAATGACGGCGAGGCCAGCGAGTGCGGCTGGTGCAAGGATAAGTGGGGCGTGAGCTGGCAAATCACTCCTCGGGTGCTGACCGAGGCCCTGAGTGACCCCGACCCCGAAGTGGCGCAGCGTTGCTTTGCCAAAATGATGACGATGAGCAAGATTGACATTGCCGCGATTGAAGCCGCCCGCCGAGGTGACGCGTGATCGTCGTCGAAGCCACGGTCAACGCACCAGTGGCGCGCGTGTGGACCGCCTACACCACGCCCGAGGCGATTGTGCAGTGGAATGCGGCCTCGGACGACTGGCACACCACCCGGGCCAACGTGGACCTGCAGGTGGGCGGGGCGTTCAGCTCGCGCATGGAGGCCAAGGACGGCAGCATGGGCTTCGATTTTGAAGGGGTCTACACGGCGGTGGAGCCGGAGCGGCGCCTCGCCTACGACTTTGGCGACCGCAAGGCGGAGGTGACGTTTGCGGAGGTTGAGGGCGGCACCCACGTTCGGGTGGCGTTCGATCCCGAAACCATGCACCCCGAGGACATGCAGCGCGACGGCTGGCAGGCTATTCTCAATAACTTCAAGCGCTTCGTTGAGGGTCAGCGAAACTAACCAGAAGGTTGGTTCTCAGCTTGCAGCTCACGTAAACACTTAATGAGCCAACGCATCACCTCGCGGTACTCCGCATCCGGGGCGAACTTGGGCTTGGCGATCTCATGTTCGCCCAGGCCTAAACTTTCCGCGTACCGCAATTCACACACGGACCGCGTGTGCTTGGTGCGTTGGCGCCACTCGTTCACCCACTGCATGATGCTGGCGGCCTCGTCCTTCCTCCCGCCCTCCACCAGCACGCCGCACGCCCACTCCATGTTCATCTGGCCCTCGCGGCTGGATTTGCGGGCGTAGGTGAGCTTCAGCCCTTCGATGGCAAACTCGGTGGCGAGTTCCAGCTTGCCCAATCGTGCATAGATCGTGCTCATCATGGAAACGAGATTGGGGAGAAGCCGTGAGAGGTTCACCTGGTTGCGTTCGGCGTAGGCGGCCTCGGCGTGATGCAGAGCCGCTTCGATATCCCCGTAGATCAAGTCCATGTACGCGTAGTTCGAGCGGCAAACCGCGCAGTTGAACCGGTCGTTCGCGTTCTCTGAGTCATGGAACTGCGCGAGGTACTCGTCGTAGATCGCGCGGGCTTCTTCGACGCGTCCCAAGTGCTTGAGGAATGTCCCCTCGTTCATGCGGATAATCGCGGCGCGGGTGCTTTCGCCGCCCTCCCGCGCGATCTGTTGACCCTGGCGAATCGCCTCCATGGCTTCGTCCCATCGTCGCACCTGAAACAGGCTAAACGCGTAGCTCATGTAGGTCGAAGCCGCTCGGAGCGGGGTCATCTCAAACGGGAACAGTGATTGGCACACTTGCGCAACCTTCTCGTTGTCGTAGAGGCTGACGTAAGTAGAGACCTTCGCGCTCTGGACCTCGATCCACGCCGGACTGCCAGGTTCCAGGTGTGTTTCCACCGAATCCAGCACTTCCAAGTACATCTCGGGCGCGGCCTGCATATTGATTTGCACCTCGGGGCGAGCCAGGAGATGTCCCAGTTCCTCCGCATGATGATCAATCTGATTGAGAAGCGACGTCCCCAAGAGGTTGAAGTGGCCGGCTTGGAGGGCCGGGCTTTGCGCGGCCGATGGCTGGAGTCCTGACGCGTATTTGCGGATCGCCTGCATGATCTCGCCCGATTCATCCAAGTGGTGAGCTTTGGCGGCGGTGCGTATCATTCTGAGGCTCTCGTCAAGATCCCCCCGTAGTGCGGAAGCATCAAGGAGACGTTCGCAAAGGCGGGGCTCAAAATCGCCTCGGTCTTCCATCACTTGCCAGGCCAAGTCCACGGCCTCTCGGTCTTGATTCTCAATGGCCAGCGCCATCAGCCGTTCTATGCCTGCCCGGCAAGCCTCATCCCAAGCCTCCAATACCCCTGTGGAGTCCAATTCCACGAACTCTCGCCACCCAACGTAGCGGAATTCGGAGACCATAGACCGGAGCTGGACGAACTGATACGCGGCGTCCACATCGTCCAGCACCTCGTGGAGGTGGGCCAGCCGGTCTTGCAGGTCGAACTGGAGAGTCGTCTCGCTCAGCCGGACGGTCGTCCGATCCGAGTCCACCGGAACTCCGAACTGGTGCTTGAGACGACTGAGCGACACCCGCAAGCGGTTCGCCGCCACGTCTTCGGAGTCCTTCGGCCACAAAGCCCGCGCGGCCGCCCATCGGGTGGCACGGGTGCCCTGCAACAGGGCGAGATAGAGCAGAACCCGTCCGAGTCCCCGCATGCTCACGGGCGTGGCGTGGCCCGAGACCCGGATGGACGATTCCTGGTTCAGCCGAATCTCGATGTGCAAGGGCATCACGGTGGCCACAGCTCGTCAGTATAGCGGACGCATTTCGTTTTGATGAAAAATGAAATGGAATTGTAATGATTGACGCGATATGATCTTCAAACAGGATGAACCGATTGGGTTTGTCCGTTTGGCATCACGGTTGTTTTCTGGCATGGCGACCGCCCCGGATTCGGGGCCGTTCGCGTTGCGTTCCCCTCATCTGGCCCCTGGGTAGTCCCCAAGGGCCAATTCTTCTTTGGGGCTTGTCGCAATCTTGGTGCGGTCCGCTTGCCCTAAGGAAGGACCACGAATTGCGAGACCGCACTTAGATCAAAGCTTCCGGCTTCGCAGCGGCCGCCACGAGTTTCGGCGCGGTCCGCTGCACGTGTCGCAGCCCCCGGATGAGGTAGCGCATGACATCGCGGTATTCATCCTGGTCGGAGAAGATCGGCTTACTGCCTTCAAACTCTTGCAGGCCCAGACTCTCCGCATAGCGCTGTTCGCATAGCGAACGCGTGTGTTTGGTGCGCTTGCGCCAGTCGTTGACCCATCGCATCACTTGCCACGCTTCGGCCCTGAGGCCGCCCGCCGCCAATACGCCGCAGGCCCACTCCATGTTCAGTTGCCCCTCGCGGCTCGAGTTGCGGGCAAATGTCAGTTTCAGTCCCTCTACGGCGTACTCCGCGCCCTGGTGGACTTCTCCCTGGCGGGCATAGACCACGCTCATCAAGGATAAGAGATTCGGCAGGAGCCGCGAGATGTTGAAACGGTTCCGCTCCCCGTAGGCCAGGTCCACGTGCTGCCTTGCCTGCTGCAAGTCCCCAAAGACCATCTCAATCACTGCGTAGTTCGCTCGACAAATGACAGCGTTGATACCGACAGTGAAATCTTGGGAATCAGCGTGCGTTGTGAGATAGTCATCGTAAATACGGCGGGCTTCTTCGATTCGCCCTAAATGCCAATAGTAGGCGGCCTCGGTGAGATGGCATATCGCGGCCCGGCCGTCCTCTCCGGCCTGGCGAGCCAAGTTCTGCGCTTGCTGAATGGATGAAATCGCTTCGTCCCACCGCCGGATTTGAAACAGGCCGAAGGAGTAGTGCATCCAGGTCGACGAGGCGCGGACGGGTGGCATTTCGTGCAGAAACAGCAAGCGGCAGATCTCAAAGACACGCTCGTCATCGTAGAGGCTCGCGTATGCCGAGAGGCGTGCCGCCTGAACTTCGATCCAGGTCGGGCTTCCGGGTTCAAGATGGGCGACCGTCGCATCCAATATCTGCACGTAAACGCCCGGCAGAGATTGCATGTGGATCTGAACTTCGGGCAAGACCATCAGAGCCCCCATGCTGTCGGCGTGGCGTTCAATCTGCCCCAGGAGAGCGCTCCCCAAGAGGTGGCAGTGGCTGGACTGAAAGGTAACGTGCTTTTGCTGCGCTTCCTTGAGGCTTTGCGCGTACTTTTTGAGCGATTGGAAGAGGGGACCAGACTCCGGGAATCCCGATTCTCCGGCGGCGGTACGGATTAGACGTAATCCCTGGTCTAAGTTTTCTTGTTCGCTATAGGCGTCGAGAAGTCGCTCGCACACCTTCGGGTCCAGGTCACCCCGGTGCCGCATCCATCCCCAAACCGTGTCTACGGTTTCCCAGTCTTTGATCCGGACGGCCAAGTTCATCAGCTGAGCAATCGCGAGCCGGCAGGCATGCTCCCAATCCCCAATAAGGCCGGAGGAGTCGAGGCTTTGGAACTCTCGCCAGCCTACGTACTGGAGATCGTCGGCAAACCCCTTCAGGCGTGGCAGTTGATGCTGAGGATCGACTTCGTCAAGCGCTTCTTGGAGTTGGGTGAGCCTTTCTTGCAAGTCAAAGTGGACGGTTACGCCGGCAAGGCGGGCACGAGTGCGATCCGCAACGAGCGCCGCTCCGAACATAGCCTTGATGCGACTGAGAGAGACCCTCAGCCGGTTTGCGGCCACATCTTCCGGCTCGGCTGGCCAAAGAACTCGGGCCATGGCCGCGCGCTTCACACTCGCTCCCTGTAGAAGTACCAGAAAGAGGAGGGGGCGGCCCAAGCCCCGCATACTCATCGGTTGGCTTTGCCCGGCCACTCGAATCACGGAATCTAGGTTCAACTGGATGGAAACCTCGGGGGGAGCGGGCGTGGCCAAGGTGGCAAGAGTATAGCCCTTAACGTTTCTCGATTGCCTTGCCTGTAATGTGGTTGTAATGATGGCCTCGTCATCATGGGGCTATCAGGTGGAAACACATGAAGCCATTCCTTTCTTTCACGGTTCTTTCTCTCGCCATCCTTCCGGGTTTGGCCACGGCGCAAATCGGCCCGCAGCCCTATCTCCAAACCTCAGATAGCCCGTGGGCTGCTTTCCTAAACAACGGGATGTTCTATCTCGAAAACATGGAAGACGGAGCCCTCAATACGCCGGGCGTCAGCGCTTCTACTGGCAATGTCATTGGCCCGAACGGGCTGACCGACTCGGTGGACGGCGACGATGGCAACATCAATGGTGATGGTCGGCAGGGCCGATCGTTCTTCACCGCTAGCGGGGTCAACGGAATCACGTTTACCTTCAGTAGCGGCACCTATGGATCTTTGCCGACCCATGCAGGACTGGTATGGACTGACGGGATAGGCAACGGCACCACTCGCTTCGAAGCCTTTGATGGAAGTGGTGCTTCTTTGGGGGTGATCACAGGCAATCACGCCGATGGCGGTGTGTCCGGTACGACGGCCGAAGACCGCTTCTACGGCTGGGTTCATAGCGGTGGCATTGGCAGGATCAAGATGACGCATGGCCCCTCAGGCGGCCTGGAGATTGACCACCTGCAGTACGGTGCGGTGCCGGAGCCGGCTACGATGACGGTGATGGGGCTGGGCTTGGCCGCGCTGGCGGCTCGTCGTCGTCGCCGAAGCCAGTAAGCGAAAGGAGATCATGATGAAGACCTCCAAGCACAACGCATGCGCATTGGCCCTGACGGCCCTTTTGCTCGTCGGGCTCATTCTGATGGGATGTGGAGGAGCGGGCGGCGGCACCGCCGGCCCCGGCGACTCAGATTTCGCCACCCGACAGGCCATCATGGACCGCGCCATTGCCGATGCCAGCGCATTGACTTTTGCCAACTTTGAAACGGATGCCCCCGCGGTGGCTGCGACGATCCGGAGCCGGAACGAGTTCAAGAGCGTGACGGTGGATCCGGATGGTCAGCCAGTGATCTGGGCCGAATTCGCCGATGGTCGTCTCCTGGCCATTAGCCGAAGCCGGGGCCCTCGGCAGGCACCCCTGGGTCCCGCTCGCACTCGCGATGGGGAATCCCCGGGGTTTAACCTGCCTCCGGTCGGGAAGGCAGCCTTTTTCTGCTCGTTCATTGATGAGCCGCTGGCCACCAATGTCGCCTCCCAGCTTGAAGTTGCGGCCAAGGCGGCCGGATATCAACTCCATAGTGGCAAAACCGGCACGCTTGATGATTACAAGTCACTCTCCGATGTCGGGCTGCTCTACTTTGATTCGCACGGCATCCTGGAGCGAGGCAAAGTCTCCATCCAGTCCGGATCAGTCGTAACCGCTCAGCTTGACGAACTCTACGAAGCTGAACTCAAGTCGAAGGAGCTTTACTATCACTCCGGAGGCCAACTTGAAGGTCAAAGACCTCCGCAATACTCGTTCAATAGCGAGTGGGCACGCAAAAACATCAAGCTGGCGCCGGGGGCCTTCGTCTTCGCGAATACCTGCAACAGCCAAGCGAACACCACGCTTAGTGATGCGCTTGCCGATGGTGGAATGGTGGCCATGATCGGGTGGAACAGGCCGGTCATGGACGACGATGTGACAGCCTCAGCGAAGTTCTTCTTTGACCATGCTTTTGGCGAGGCGCGGCTCTTTGACTACGGCACCGGGGATACGGCCATCGCCAAACCGACGGCCCCCGTCGAGTGGACCGAGATTGTCACGACTATGCGCGAGACGAAGCGTCCCGACAAGACATTCTCCTTCGCCGAGTCTGACCTGTCGTACAACAACAACGTCCGAATTAACCGTTTGGTAAGTTCGGGCACGTCATTCACCCTGGGCACCTTCCGTCCCCTCATCAAAAACATCGCGTCCAATGAGTTGGAAGACTTGATTGCGCTTTCCGGCATCTTTGGCACGAAGCCGGGCACGGTTTCGGCGATGACGGATGGCGGCCGGGTGAATGTACCGGTGACCACTTGGAGCTTCAATTCCATCGAGGTTCCCTTCAACCCGGAGTGGGACTCCTTCCAGGTCACGGTGAACGGGGTGACGGGCAATGACATCGAGTTCGGCCCTCGGCAGTACGAGCTCAGTTCGCAGTCCGGGGGGCCGGTTTTGCTCCGAGACGAAATCACTTTGTCGGTCTCGGGCAAAGTGGTCTACAACGGATCGAGTGTCAACCAAGGTCCGATTCGGTTCCAAGGGAAGCCCGGGGGACGCTTGCGGATTCAGGTCCGCAGGAATGCGCCCTCAAGTGCATCAGTGTCGGCATTCTTGAACTCACCGATTACTCCGCGCTACGTCGTGGTCCCGGCGGCCACGCTGAACTTCAATCCGAATACAACGGGCTTGATCTACGATCAGGCGTTCTTCCTGCAGCCGTAGTCGGGAGCTCATTCCTTCCCGCTCCCTTTGGGGCCAGTGACTCCTCCCACGAGTCTCTGGCTTCACTTGTTTGTTCCAGCAGCCGCTAGATTGGGCGGCGGCCGAAGGCAAGCGACACGGTTGTTCGGTTGGCGAGAGCGACTTTCACTTCAGATGTAGCTTGGATACTGCACCCAAGGAGCGTCGTCGAGCCGTCGACCTGCTAAGGAGACTCCGTGCCCGGCGCTCGCTCTTAGCCTAAACCCACTCGCCCAAGATTTCCGTCATGGGGGTGCCACGGGCGCTCACAATTCTGTCGTTGGTTAACGCGTCCTTGAGAATGGCGAAACGCCTTTCCGAATCGTTTTCACTGACGAACTCCCGCACGGCCGCGGACCGGGCAAACTCCTTGAGCACCGACCGGATGCGCATATTGACCATAGGGTTAAGCACCCCAAAGGTCAGCCCGATCTTGGCATTGAGGTCGCCTTCGAGCAACAGGTTCTGCAGAACCCCGCAGACGCGATCTTGAACATCGGTGTCCTCGCCGTCGCTGCTTCGGGCCAGCGTTTCCTCAAGTTGCGTGCTGAGACGGCAGAGCTCTTGCACCACATCGGGGCGATCCATCTCCCTCTATTGTAGTCAATGCGCAGGGGAAATGAGCTCCCGCTGACCGTACCGTAAGCGTCATCCTTGGGGATTATATCGAAATATCTCGATATATGGAGGTATAGTGCATAGCATGGGAAGGGAAGATGTGACCGCGATATTCCGCGCTCTGGGTGACCCCACGCGCCGGGCCATCTTCGAGTTCCTGTGCGAGAAGTGCTGCCCCGTGGCCGTCGAAGATTCGGGGGCGGTGCACCCCATCCAGGGCGCCACCGTAGGCGAGGTGTGTTGCCACGTGACTGGCACCGACAAGTTCAGCTCCACCGTCTCCTTCCACCTCAAGGAACTTCGTCTCGCCGGCCTCATCTCGGCGGAAAAAGACGGCAAATACATGATTTGCAGCGTCCGGCGGGCCGCCATTGAAGCCCTCCGGTCGTATCTCGATGCTTTGCCCCAGCCCCAAGCCGTGGCCTGCCACCCCCAAAACTGAAACGGAAACCCCCTCATGAAAACCCTCCAAATTTTTGACCCTGCCATGTGCTGTTCCACCGGCGTCTGTGGCCCGAGCGTGGACCAGACCCTGGTGAAACTCGCCGCCGACGTCGCGTTTCTCAAGAGCAAGGGCGTGACGGTGGAGCGGTTTAACTTGGCCCACCAACCCGACGCCTTCACCGCCAATCCCCTGGTGATTGCCGAGATGGGAGCCGCCGCCGAACATCTCCCGATCTTCATGGT
>CALRVA020000025.1:0-20293 GCA_943371495.1 Archangium gephyra
AAGCGGGTGGTATCCCGAGGCATCCGGCGGGCCGACGCTCAAAAACGTATTGATCTTCGCGGGGGCAAGGATTTCGAGCGTCATCGTGGCCCGTCCCCCATTTGCTGGCGGACGTGGTCGGGAATCTCGGGCGGCGTGGCGGCTTGGGGAGGAATGTTGAGGTCTGATTTGACCTCCGGGGCACGCGGGGGGACCACCTCGTGCGGATACGGCATCACCTCGAGCTCTTCCAGGGCCCTATCAATAGCGGCGAGTTGCATACGCGCCTCGGCGATGGTCTGGATAAACGGCAGCACCGATTCCTGCACTTCGCGGCCGGCCAGCCGGTGGCCCAGTACCCGCACCCGCAGCGAATCGAGCGTGGTCATGTAGACGGCGGCCTGGGCTTCGGCGCGGTGCACCGTAGCTTCGATGGCCTGCATCTGCCGGCGATATTCCGCGATGTTTTGGTCCGCCATGCGATACATTTCTTGCGCTTGGGGGTCCTTGCTCGCCATCAACTGGTATTGCCCGGTCGGAACCAGGTTGCTTTCGGTGCGGGAGATCTCGAACGCCACCCGGTCAGCGCGACGCAGAGCTATGTAGAGGTCTTCCGCGAGGCTGTTGACGGTTTGCGGCAGTTCTTCTAGCGCCGCCACCTTGCTCTTGTTGAGGTCGTTCACCGACTGCTGGAACCGCGAACGCCGATCCTCGCACCCCTGCCACAGATGGCGAAATCGCGGGTCGTGCCAGCGCTTGTAGATGGAGCGTTTATAGGACGCCGCGACCACCAAGCCCGTGATGACTCCCATTGTCCCCAGCCCGATGAGGGACTGACCCGTGGATGCCCAGGTGATGCCACCCACGCCGAGCGCCCCGAAGACGCCGACGATGCCGTGCCCGCTCAGAACCTCACGCGCGAAAACCTGACGGTCTCGGCGGATGAATTCCGAGCGGCTCATAACAACTCCCTACGCGAATTGGGGTCGCAGGGGTGCGCATCCCATTTCGCGCTCTACGCCCGCCGCGAGTTCCAGCAGGCGTTCGTCGCCTCGCACCGGACCCATGAGGTGCAAGCCCACCGGCAGGCCGTCGGCCAGGCCGCACGGCAACGAGAGCGCCGGGTAGCCGCCCATGTTGGCGGGGATGGTGCAGAAGTCCATGAGCTTGAGGGCCATCGGATCGTGGCTAAAGCCACCGAGCGGGAAGGCCACGCACGGGCTCGTCGGGCTCAGGATCGCGTCGTATTGACCCCACAAGGCATCAATCTCGTTGACCATCAGTCCGCGAATCTGCTGCGCGCGCAGATAGTAGGCGTCGTAATAGCCCGCCGAGAGGGCGTAGGTGCCCACCATGATGCGGAGCTTGACCTCGTGGCCAAACTTCTTGCCGCGCGTAGCCATCAGGCTTTCCACGTGGCCGGGGGCTTCCTCGCGGGCACCGTAGCGCACGCCGTCAAAGCGGCCCAGGTTGCTGCTGGCCTCGGCCGGCGCAATGACGTAATACGTGCTGACCCCGAGGGAGAGCGAAGGCAGATCCACGTGGTCCACGGTGGCCCCGGCAGCTTCGAGAGTGCGAATCGCTTGCTCGATGCTAGCCCGGACGTTGGCGTCTACCGCGTCGGACATCAGCTCTCGCGGCAGGGCAAATCGCTTGCCCTTCACGCTGGCGTTGGCGAGGTCCATCGCGCCCAGCGGCGCATCCGGCAACGACGTGTTGTCCAGTCCGTCGGTTTGGCAAATCACCTGCGAAATCGCGGCCACATCGGCCACGGTCTGCCCAAACGGACCGATTTGATCGAGCGACGACCCGAAGGCCACGAGACCAAACCGAGATACGCGCCCGTAGGTCGGCTTGAAGCCCACCAGGCCGCAAAGAGAAGCAGGTTGGCGGATGGAGCCGCCCGTGTCGCTGCCCAGGCTGATGGGCGCGAGGCCTCCGCTGACGGCGGCGGCGGAACCGCCCGAACTCCCGCCCGGCGACCGGGTGGTGTCCCAGGGGTTCTTGCATACGGCGTAAGCACTGTTCTCCGTGCTCGTGCCCATCGCAAATTCGTCCAGATTGGTCTTGCCCAGCAGGGGCATCCCGGCCCCGTGCAACTGGGAGATCACGGTGGCGTCGTAGGGCGGGATGTAGCCTTCCAGAATCCGGCTGGCACAGGTGGTGGGCCGGCCCTGGGTGCTGATATTGTCCTTGATGGCCACCGGCACACCTAAAAGGGGGCTGGTTTCACCGGCATCCAGGCGGGCCTGGGCGGCGTCGGCCTCGGCCAGGGTGCGCTCGGCATCCACGTGCAAGAAGGCACCGTAGGTGTCGGGCACGTCCAAGAAGGCCTGGGCGACCTCGCGGGCGCTGAATTCGCGTCGTTGCAGGGCGGCCGCAATCTCGGTGGCCGAAAGTTGACCCAAAGGATGGCTCAAGGATCAGTCCTCCCGAATGCTAGGTACCAAGAACAGTCCGGCCCGACTCTTCGGGGCGTTGGCCAGCGCCTGGTCGCGAGTGAGGCCAAATCGAGCCACATCCTCGGCCAGCACGTTCTGCAAGGCCACGGCGTGCGGCTTCGGGGCCACGCCCGTCACATCCACGGCTTGCAAATCTTGAAAGTGCCCGAGCAAGGCATCAAGCTCCGTTTGGAAGGCACGTAACTCGTCCTCGGTCAGTTCCAGTCGGGCGAGGCGTGCGACGTGCCGAACTTCGTCCAGCGTGATCGGCATGACGAAGATTATGACCTCTCCACCATAATGAACCTATGCCGATTTGGGGTCGCCGTGGGCACTATCCGCTGACGGCGGGCACCGTGGTGATCATCGTCGCGGTGGCCGCAATGTCGGGGGTGTGCCGCTCGCTCATCCCGCCCCCCGAACTCGGCCCCAACGCCAACCGCCCGGGCGACTTCGTGCGCAGTTCAGCTCGCCTGCCCATTGCCTGGCGCACGCTGGACGACGACCCCTTCGCCGAAGCGCGCCGCCGCGAACTCCCGTTGCTCTTTGTGATGGGGACCGAACTCAACCAGTCGGCGGTGGCTTTTGATAAGTGGATGTTCCAAGAGCGGGAGATCACCCAGCTCATCCAGCAGTCGTTCATCCCGGTGCGGGTGGACCTGGATGAAGATCCGGCCATGGTCAATGCCTTCTGGCCTCTCTCTCGCTCCAGCCAGGTCCCCGACCTCGGGTTTCAAATTTGGGCGGTGGACATGAATGGGGTGCCTCGCGACTTCCACGAACCGATCCTGAGGGGCGATCGCTTTGACCCCGCCGTGTTCGTTCTGCGCCTACGCAAGATGAGCGACCGGGCGCAAAGCAAGGAATCGAACGAGGTGGCGGCCCGCCAGGCCACAGATTTGGCCATTCTCGCCGGATCGTCGGAGGAAGGCGTCCCCGATACGCAGCGCTACCTCGATCAACTCCGGGCTCGGGTCCATCCCGAGTACGGGGGGTTGCCGCTAAACGGCTTTCAGGTCAATGCGGTCCGAGATTGGCGGATGCTCCAAGTCATCGGCCGTTTGGGTGAGTTCGATGCTCCCTTCCAAAAGTGGCTGCAGTCCCCGCTGGTGGACTGGACCTTCGGGGGAATCTATCAGCAAGCCGAGCAGATTGATTACAGTTCGGTAGAACTGGACAAGCGGGCGACGCTCTCCGCCGAATTTGTGGCGGTGCTGGCCGGGTATGCCCGCCAAACGGGGGATGGCCGAATGGAAGCCCTGGCCCGCGACCAGTGGAAGCAGGTGCAGCGCGAGTTCTTGCGCGAAGATCACGTGGTGCCGTGGGTGAGCACGCGCCGCAGCCCTCTCAATCGGTCGGCTCGCCTGGGCTTGACCCCCGACCCGCTGGGGCGCCTCACGCCCGAGCAAACCGTCTTGGGGTTAGAAGTGGGCTCGAACCCTCAACTCATCCCGCGCTGGACGAACCCGCAAGGCGAGGAACTGTGGCTGAAAGGGGTTCAGGCCCTGCGAGATCAGGAAATCCCCGCGCAAACCCGCGCCAGCGACTCGGCCTATCTTTCCACCACGGCGCTGTTTGTCACTTCAGTCCTGGAAGCCCGGCGGTATCTGGGCGAAAGCGATTCGACCACGGCGGTGAACCTGTGGGAGTACGTCGCGGCGTTTGAATCCGGCCCGGATTCGGTGACCCACCGGCGCGGCGAGGGCAAGCCTCCTCGGCGCACCCTGCTGGACCGCGCGGCGTACTTGCTGGCCGCGTGCGAAGTGGCGACCCACACCGGCAATGAAGGCCTGATCCGGCGGGCGATGGCCGTCTTCCGACAAACGCGGCGGGAGTTTGCGCCGGTCTACGGAGCGGCGGTGACTGACCCGCGCCTGCCTGGCCCCCTGGCCATTGATAAGCCGGACGTGGTGGACGGCCTGCAAGAGGCCAGCTTGCCGCTCTTTGTCCGGGCCGTCACGCGGCTCTCAATGCTCCTCCCGGATGCCGAGCGCAAAGCGATGCGTGACGAGCTTCGGTTGCAACTCGGGCGGGAGTCGCTCAAGGTGGACGAGGCGGGGCAGAGGTTGGCGGGGCGCTACCGGGCGTGGTGGCGGTTGCAGTCGCCGCTGGGCTACTTGATCGTGGGGCCGGACCCGCAGCGATGGCGCGACGAGCTGGGGCGCGACCCCGCCGGGCCGCCGCTGCTGTGGGTGCAGGCGTGGCCGGGATTGAAGCCGGGAATCTACGTGGTGCGGGACGATGTGCGGGAAGGTCCCTTTACCAGCCTCGCATCGCTGGCCGAAGTTCAGCCATAATCACCAACCTAGCTGGAGAGGTCGCATAGTTGGTCTAGTGCGCCGCACTCGAAATGCGGTGTGGGGAAACTCACCGTGGGTTCGAATCCCACCCTCTCCGCCACTTCAGTTCCTCGCGATTCTTGCTTCCCATCGGGAAGACTGCGCCTAAATGAACCGTCGAGTTGAGGTCTCCGTGCGCGGGATGCATCCCAAACCCTGGGCGACACAGGAATTGGAGTGGAGGCGTCACATTGCGCAAACATGTCTGGTCAAGGGCGGCGTTGATGCAGAATCCGTTTGCCAAGTCAAGGAGTTCCAAGTCACGCTTGTTTTCTATCTCGATCCTTCGAGGCTTGGCACTTCTGACCTTGACAATCTGGCCAAGCCGGTCCTGGACACACTCTTTTTGATTGATCGTCCTCAAACCAAGGATCACAGCTTGACCGGGGCTCTGATTCCCCGCAATGACAGCGTGATTCATCGGCTCGTTCTAGAGAAGCGTCCCGCGATGTCCGCAGAAGATTGCGGCATGGACATTCTCGTTGAGTGGCGAGCTCTGTAGTCTATTTGTGGAAGGATTCGGGAGAATAATGAGAAGATGACCATCCTTCACGCGCGGCTTGTTGCCTGGCTCCCTGCCAGTGAGGGAAAGAAGGCTGAACTCGTCCTCATCGAGCCCAACGGTGACGAGCACCGCGTCACCTGCCTCTGCCGCCCCGATGGCACCACCGATATCAGTGAACAAGGCGACGGCAGCATGCTGATGTATCTCAACGACCGGTACGGGATGCCGGAAGTGTGCGGGCTGTGCCGTGAGATCACCCTGCAAGAGGGTTAGAAACCCATTATCCGCCCCAAAGGGGGCAAAATGAGGGCATGCAGCCCCTGGACCGACCGCAGTCCGTTGACCTTGCCAAGCTCACGACTAAAGCCCCCGAGGACGCCACCAAAGAGGAGATCCAGGCGGAGACCAAGCGCCTGGGCGACCGGCTCGAAGAGCTCTTCGACCTCCTCTACTTCGCCGGGCAGCAGTCGCTCCTCATCGTGCTGCAAGGGATGGACACCTCGGGCAAGGACGGCACCATCCGGCGCATTCTCAAGTCCACCCACGCGCAATCCGTGAACGTGGCCAGTTTCAAGGTGCCGACCCCCGAGGAACTGGCGCATGATTTCCTGTGGCGGTGCCACAAGGAAACCCCGGGCGTGGGGGAGATCACGATCTTCAATCGCTCGCACTACGAAGACGTACTGGTGGTGCGCGTGCACGATCTCGTCCCCGAGAAGACCTGGCGCGCCCGCTATGACCAGATCAACGACTGGGAACGCATGCTCGCCGCCAACCGCACGATCATCCTCAAGTTCTTCCTCCACATCAGCCATGAAGAGCAGGAGGAGCGCCTGCTGGCCCGGGAAGAGGACGTAACGAAAGCATGGAAACTGAGCGTGGGCGACTGGAAGGAGCGCCGCCGCTGGGATGACTATCAGCAGGCTTACGCCGATGCGCTGGGCAAGTGCGCGGCCCCCGGGGCGCCCTGGTTTGTGGTGCCGGCGGACAAAAAGTGGTACCGCGACTACCTGGTGGTCCGCACGATTGTGGAGGCGCTGGAGCCCTACGAAAAGGGGTGGCTCGAATACTTGGAAAAGGTAGGGGCCGAGGCCAAAGCGGAACTGGCGGCGTTCCGGGCCGCCCCGTAGAATTACGGGTTTACCGTGATTCGTTCGCCATTTATTTTGAAATTTCCTGATCAGAGCTATACTTAGTTTGGAGATTTCTATGAAATTGACATTGATTGGACTTGGGCTCGCGGCGGTTTCGCTGTCATCGGCGCAAGTTTTCGTAAATACGTTTGGGAGTGGGGACACCTACAACACAGGTTCTGGGGCGACGATCTCGGGCCTCGGTGGTGTTCTGGCCAGTGAGGAAGTCCAGGGATTTCGATTCCAGGTGGCCAACTCCGGTTCCGTTGGACAAATGGTAATCGCCATGGGCCACGTCACGGGCACGCCGCAAGTGACCATGCGGCTCTATGCGGACAACAGCAATACGCTGGGCTCGCAAGTGGGGAGCGACTACACGACGAACGTGAACTCGGGCTCCTTTGGGAGCGGCACGGAAGTCATCACGCGCGACGTTAGTGCGGCGGGATGGTCGGTAACTTCAGGCCAGAACTACTGGCTGCTCGCCCAATCGGCAAATGACGCTTGGTTGGCTTGGAACTTCTCGACCGACGGCAATACCTACTCGCGAGTCGTGATCACCAATGGCGGCTCGCCCGGCTACTTCGACAGTCCGGGCATGGCGGTGCGGCTCGAAGCCGTCCCCGAACCGGCCAGCATGGTGGCCCTTGGCGCGGGTCTGCTCGCTCTCGCTCGTCGCCGACGCAAAGCGTAACCTTTGGGCAACCTGGCCCGATTCCTCCGGCGACTTCGGTCCGCCGGGGGAGTTTCTTTTTTGTCCCTGCTCCCGCCCCCGGTAAAGGAACGGGGATTCCTGCGGCCATAGAATATTCTTGGTCTTTCCAGCTAAGCTTTCCCTTATGAAGCTGTTTCGTTCGGCATGCCTTGGTGCTGCGGCCCTGCTTTCCGCTTTGGCCTCCGCTCAGGTGGTCGTCAATACGTTCGGCTCGGGCGATTCTTACGACTTCGGCTCTGGCGCAACCATTTCCGGAGCGGGGAGCTCGTTGCAGCAGGAGTGGGTGCAAGGCTTCCGATTCCAGTCGGCCGCCTCCGGCACTCTCAGCCAAATGGTGTTGGCCCTGGGCCACGTCAGCGGCACCCCCGAAGTTTGGATCCGCCTCTACAACGACAATAACAACACGATCGGCGCGATTCAGGGCGATGCGTTCATCTCCGGGTTGAACTCCGGCTCGTTTGGCAACGGCAATGAGATTGTCACCCGCAATGTCACGAATGAGGGCTGGCAGGTCACGGCCGGTGAGTACTACTGGGTCACCGCGACCTCGCTGAATGATGCGCATTTGGCCTGGAACTACCGGGTCGGCAGCAACGCCTACACGCAGACTTACACCTTTGATGGCAACGGCCCGAACTACATCAGTGGCCCGGGAATGTCCATCCGGTTCACGGCCGTGCCCGAACCGGCCAGCATGATCGCTCTCGGGGCGGGTCTCCTCGCCGTCGCTCGCCGCCGCCGACGTGTTTAATCGCAATCCACGCACAAAGATGCCCCCGGTTCCCTAACGCAGGGATGCCGGGGGCATGGTCATTGGCGGCTCAGCAGCAGTCGCAGTTTTCGCAGCCTTCAGGGCAATTGCACTCGCCGCCGGGGCAGCAAGGGCATTCCTTTTCACTCATTCACGATCCTCCTTTAGATAGTGATGCCATAGGCGAGACGGCGGGTGCGCAAACCGGGGTCTCGGCGAGGTGACGAATCAGGGATTGAAGTGTCGCGTCTTCAACCCAGGCATAAACTTGGCGCCCGCGCATCTCGGTGGAGATGAGGCCGGCTTCGCGCAGCACGGAAAGGTGGTGGCTAAGGGTGCTGGGCGCACAGGCCACGCTGCAGCAGGCCTCCTTGATGGAGACGGCCCGCCGCGCATCACTGCCAAAGCACTCGCCGGTCTCGGGGTCGTAGAGGGAGCCTCCACAACCCCGGATGCACTGGAACACTGCCCACCGCGTGGGGTCACTCAGCGCGGCGAAGGCCGGGACCGGATTCATGCTCCTATGATATTTCGATGGTCATCGAAATATCAAGGGGTCTTACGTGTTGGTGAGGCTTTTCGTGGCTTGGCCGATCACCGGGACGATGTATTCCTCGCCGTTGCTTGCTTTGATGGCCGCCACGATGGGCAGAATGAGGCCACCCACCGCCGCCAGGATCCACATGATGATCGCCAAGGGGATGCCGATGATGGTGAAGAAGGCAATGGTGCCGCCAATGACCATCAGGAAGAACAGCGCCGCCATGGCCAGCGATTGCGCGGCGTGGTGCGCCACAAATCGCGACTTGTCCTTGTAGGCGAAGTAGATAATCAGCGAGGCCACCCAGCCCAAGCCGGTGATCAAGTTCAGTCCCAGCGGAATCGCATGGGCAAGGGCGCCCCAGTTGCGTTCTTCAGCGGTCATCTCACCCTCTCTTACGGAGCATCACTCTCGTGGGATGCGGCAAACCGGGACTGTTCTTCGGGGCTGAGCACCACCACGGTCGGCCGGGCGAGGTTCAGGAACTCGGCCAGAGTGAGACCCACCATTTCGCCATCCTCGGTCAGCTCGCGGTGGAAACGCTCAAGCACGTCGCCCGCGCGGGGCTCGTGCGGCAGGGCGTCCACCCACAGGCCGGGGGCGTCTTCTCGGCTGCGGTAAGCCACGGCCGCCACCCACATCGGGTGATGGGCTCCCGCTTCGGCGCTGCGGCCCTCACTAAAGGCGAGTTTGCCTTCGGTTAGGATCTGTTCGATTTCTGCGCGCGGGGTCGCCGACGTGCTCAGGATCGAGCCTCCGGCGGGCGACCAGCCCACCAGTTCCGTTTCGCCCATCTCGGTGTGGAGATAGACGTGCTGGATGTTGTGCCGGACACAAGCCGCCACGAACGAAGAGAGGGGGATGCGCAGATCCAAGGTGCTTCCATTATGGCGGGCCCGTGCGGGCCGAGACCAGCTACATGCTAACGACCGCGCTTTCGCACGGGGCAAGCGGGCTGGGTGCCCAAGTGATGCCGAACGGGTCCACGAGGGTGCTGCCCCGCCCCGGCTGGAAGCCCGAGTTCATCAGGGCTTCGATATCGGCCTCATTGCTCAGCCAGATCGTGGGGGTGTTGGCCCCGTGGCGCACGCGGAACCGGGCGCCGGCGCTGGCCAGGGCGTAGGTGCTGTCCACCAAGTTGTGCATCGGAACCTGGAAAAGTTGGGCGTAATACTGCGCGGCGGCCTGGGGTTCGGGGTGCGAGATGCCCATCCAACTCGTGGCGAGGCTTCGGTTGGGGGGAGTCAGGCTTTCCACGTGGGGTTCGCCCCAATGGATGTTCCAAATGAGGCCGTGCGGGTCGCGGACGAGATTGGTGTGTCCGGCGCCGCCCCAACTGAGGATCTCCATGCCCAGGGCCAAAACGCGCTTGCGGGCAGCCTCCATGTCGTCGGTGATCATCTCGAACATCAAGCGGCCTTGCGGGCCGGGATCGAGATAGAGTCGCAGGTCATCCAGGGCCAGCAGCACCGAGGTTTCGGTGCGAAGGGAGGTCACGTCGAGCGTGTCTTGATAGAACCGGGCGGCCCGGGTGGGCTCCGGCACGGCCAATCCCATGCAGCGGCTCAGGCGTAACACGTTCAACCTCACTTCCCATTGTCGGCAAGCCACCCGCGCGACCCGAGGGGGCTAAAATGGGGAAGTGAGTCACGACACCATCGACACGTTGCTGAAAGAAGACCGAGTTTTTCCCCCTTCCGAAAGCTTCGCGGCGCAGGCCAACGTCAACGACCCCGAGATTTATGCCCGTGCGGCGGCAGATCGGCAGGCGTACTGGGCGAACTGGGCCAGCCAATTGCGGTGGATGGAGCCGTGGCACACGGTCTCCGATTGGCAGCTCCCCTACGCCAAGTGGTTCATCGGCGGGCGGCTGAACGCCTGCGACAACTGCGTAGACCGGCACGTGGACGAAGGCCGGGGCGACAAGGTGGCCTTCATTGCCGAGGGTGAACCGGGGGACGTGCGCACCTTCACCTATGCCGAAGTCAAGGCCCACGTCAGCCGCCTGGGCAATGCCCTGAAGGCGATGGGCGTGGCCAAGGGCGACCGGGTCTGCCTCTACATGCCCATGGGGCCGGAGCTGTGCTTTGCCATGCTCGCCTGCGCCCGGATAGGGGCGGCGCATAGTGTAGTGTTTGGTGGCTTCAGCGCCGAAAGCCTGCACGAGCGCATCACCGACGCCGGGGCCAAGCTGGTAGTGACGGCCGACGGGTCGTGGCGCAACGGCAAAGTGGTGCCGCTTAAGGAGATCACCGATGCAGCCCTGGCCAAGGGTGCGCCCAGCGTGACGGGCGTGTTGGTTTACGAGCGCGTGGGGGCCCCAGGCGGCAACGTGCCGGACTACAACCGCGGCGCATGGCACGAAGGCCGCGATCAGTGGTGGCACGACGTAGTGGACGCCCAGAACGACGACTGCCCCTGCGAACCAATGGACGCCGAGGACCTGCTCTACATCCTCTACACCTCGGGCTCCACGGGCAAGCCGAAGGGCATCATGCACACCACCGGTGGCTACCTGACCGGGGTGTACGCCACCGCGCAGTGGGTGTTTGACCTCAAAGGTTCGGATATCTATTGGTGCACCGCCGACTGCGGCTGGGTGACGGGGCACAGCTATGTCGTCTATGGCCCGATGGCCAATGGGGTCACGCAGGTGCTGTATGAAGGGTCCCCGGCGGTGCCGGATAAGGACCGGTTCTGGCGCATCATCGAGCGGCACCGGGTCACGATTCTCTACACCGCGCCGACCGCGATTCGCATGTTTATGCAATGGGGTGAGGAGTACCCGGATCGGTGCGACCTGAGCTCATTGCGCCTGCTGGGTTCGGTGGGCGAGCCGATCAACCCCGAAGCCTGGATGTGGTACCGCCGGGTCATTGGCGGCGAGCGTTGCCCGATTGTGGACACCTGGTGGCAGACCGAAACCGGCGCAATCATGATCACCCCGCTGCCGGGCATCTCGGGCACCAAGCCGGGTTCGGCCACGCGCCCCTTCCCGGGGGTGGCGGCCACCCTGATGAACGAAGAAGGGCAGGAGTTGAACCTGGATTCCGGCGACCCAGAAGGCACCGGCGGCATCCTCGCCCTCACCGAACCCTGGCCCTCGATGCTGCGCGGCATCTGGGGTGACCCGGAGCGTTACCACCAGACGTATTGGTCGCGGTTCCCGGGCAAGTACTTCCCCGGCGACGGCTGCAAGGTGGACGGCGACGGTAGCTATTGGCTGCTGGGCCGGGTGGACGACATCATGCTGGTGAGCGGCCACAACATCAGCACGATGGAAGTGGAAAGCGCGCTGGTGGCCCACGAGGCCGTGGCCGAAGCCGCCGTGATTGGCAAGCAGCACGCCATCAAGGGGCAGGCCATTGCCGCGTTCGTGATTCTGCGGGCCAGCCACCGCGTGGACCCCACCACCGCCGAAGGAGAAGCCCGGGTCGCCGAACTGAAGGCATGGGTGGCGGCCAAGATCGGAGCGATTGCCCGGCCGGACGATATCTACATCAGCGCGGACCTGCCCAAAACCCGGAGCGGCAAGATCATGCGGCGCCTCCTGCGCGACGTGGCCGAAGGGCGCGCCCTGGGTGACACCACCACTCTGGCCGACCCCAATGTGGTGGCTTCGCTGAAAACCCAGTACGAAGAAAAAGAAGGATAAACGGGCAGAACCTCGCAATTCTCCCGGTCATTCGCGCAAGAATCCCGGGAACAACCCTGGTATGGACGCGAGGGTATGGGTCGGATTCGCCCTGTTGGCAGGGGTTGTGGTGACGGGCGCCGTCACGCAATCACACAGTGCCCCCCAGGCAAAGGCGAAGTCGGCGGTCACCGCCGCCAGCCGCATGTATGAGCAATGGGAGGACTTCAAGTGGCCTCGCCAGGAGTTCAACCCGATTCAAACGGCACGAAACGTGGCCGACCAGGCCAGTGCCCGCAACCGAGGCGTGGACGAGATGATCCGCGATTGGGAGTCTCAATACGCCCTGAGCGTGGAGGAAGCCGATGCCCGACTGAAGGGCAAGGCGTTCCGACTCGGCGGCAAGATTGACGAATATCTCAAGCCGGATGCGAGTGAGAGCCTGGTGATCTTCATCGGCCCGAGCCCGCGCAGCGGCTGGAGCACCCACATGGTGATCAACGTGAGCGGCAACGACGCGCGCCTTGGGCGCGGAGTGCAGGCCCGGATTCAGGCCCGTTTTGCCGGCCGCATGGAAGACGAAGCCAACCGCGTGGTCACCTACATGTTTGAAGAAGGCCAGGTGATGAGCGCGGAAGGGGCCCCGGCCCCGGCCAGCCCGCCGGCGGGTGCGGCTCCGCGTGAAACGCCCAAAGCGGCGGCCCCGGCCGAAGGTGCCAGTGGCGAAGCCGCTCAAACCGGTGCCTTTGCCGATGCCACCAAGGGGTGGCGCTTTGGCGGCACGGTAGGGGCCCTCAATGGTCACCTGGCCGTGTTCCTCAGCCCGGACGACAAGCCGGTGTTTGCCCGGGTGGGCGGCAAGCTCGCCGACGGCATCACCGTGAAGCGACTGGATTCCGGCTGGGCGCAACTGAGCGTGGATGGCAAGCCCGTGGTGATTTCGCCGTGGAGCGTGGCCAAGGACGCCGCCACCAAGCCGACCGAATAAGCGCTTAGCTCGACGTCACAATTTGCCCTTCTGCACCACCTTCCGGGGGCTTCCCGGAAGCTTGGTCAGAGGGGCTTTCATCGTCTTTGGGCGGCTTGATGAACCAGGCCGCCACCACCGGGTAGATCATCACGGCTCCGCCCACCAGGTAGGGCACCTGCGGGCCGTACTCGTACAGCCAATTGCCAAACGAAGGCCCGACGATGCGCGCCAGCGCCCCCAGCGACTGGGTGAGCCCAAAGACGCCGCCCACCACGGCCACCGGTGCGGCCCGCGAAATGAGGCTGGAGAGCGACGGCCCCACCATCCCGTTGCCGATGCCCATGATGAGGCAGCCCAGCAGCAGCGGGATCCAGGGCGGTGTATAGGGCACCAGGGCGAGCGTAGGCGCCACCAGGAGGTAGCCGAAACGGAGCAGTTTCACTTCGCCAAACCTGGTCACGAGGGGGCGGATGAGCGCCCCTTGCATCACCGCCGCGATGATGCCGACCCACACGAGAACGTAGCTCGTCTCGAGCTCCGTGAGGCCGTAGACCGACTTTTCGAGGCGGAAGAACGTGCTTTCCAGGTTCGAGAACGCGAAGTTGGCGAAGAAGAACAGCACCAGCAGCGGCCCGAGGCCGGGGGTGCGGATGCCTTCGGCCAGCCGCTGGAACTGGGCGCGCAGGCCGCCCTTGCTGCTCTCCTGTTCGCGGATGGGGGCCTCGGGCATAAAGAAGTAGATGAACAGGAAATTGGCCAGCCCCAAAGCGGCCGAAACCGCGCCCAGCAGCCCCGGATGGCCTTGATTCACCTGCACCAACAATGCCCCCGCCGGCGGGCCAAGCAGGAACCCGAGGCCGAAGGCGGCTCCCAGCATCCCCATGCTCTTGGCGCGGTCTTGGGGTTCGGTGACGTCGGAGACGTAGGCGTAGACCACGCCGAGGTTGGCGGCGGCCGCCCCCAGCAGGATCCGCGAGAGGATCATCACCGGGAGGAAAGTGCTGAAGGCGTACGCCCCGCCCGCGATGATGCTGAGGAAGGCGGTGATGAGGAGGATTTTGCGCCGGCCCATTTGGTCGCTGAGGCGGCCGAGATAGGGGGCGACGAGAAGCTGGGCGACGCTGTAGATGGAGAGGACGGCCCCGATGGCGACGCCGCGCAGGCCGAGGCTCTCGGCGCGGGTCTGCAGGTCCGGGATGATGATCCCGAAGGAGAGCAGGTCCAGGAAGACGGTGAGGAACGCCGCGGTCATGTAGGGCAGCGGCTTCTTCACAGGCGTTAGTTTAGCGGGTTGGTGGGGGTAGGAAAGGTCGTACTGACGATAAGGTCCGCGCTTTCTCGTTCCGACGCTAGTCGGTATTCAGGAGCGCCCGCAATGCCGGGGCGACCGTCTCGCGCCACTGCGACCAGGTGTGCCCTTCCGCGCGGTCTTGCCGGTGCACCACATTCTGGTGCCGCACCAGTGCATCGCCCACCGCCGGGAAGCCTTCATAGATGCCCCCATCAATCGCCAGCCGCGCCCCTTTGAGCCCCACCGCCTGCGCCAAAATCGGTTCCGCCCACATCGACGGCGACTGCGCATGCACCATCCCGAAGGTCTCCGGCATCCGCGCCCCCGCCCGCAGCGAGATCAAGCCCCCCAGGCTCGCCCCGCCCATCAGCGTGTGCTCTCGCCGCGCCACCGCGCCGGTGGTCTGCCGCACCCACGGCAATAGGCGCGCCCCCACAAACGCCAAGTAAGGGTCCGGCTCCTTCCAATAATCGCGTTCTCGATTCGGGCTCGTCACCAGCACCAGCACCACCGGCGGCAGTTGCCGGGCCGCGACCAGGTTCTGCACCTGGTTGGGGAGCTGCGCGTACTCCGCGTAACCCGACCCGTCGTTGTAGATCAGCACCGGCATGTCCCGGGCATCCTGCGGCGGCCGCCACATCTCCACCGCGTACTCATAGCCTTCTCGCGAAGTCAAAGTTGTTTTGATCTGCCCCCAGTTGCGGCGGGCGGGGGGCTGCACCGGGGCCACGGCGCGGTAGTCCGGCCCGGCCCAGATGGAGTTCTCGCCGCCCAGTCCGTTGGGGCCGCGCGCGGCGCGGGGATCTAGTTGCCACACCCCGTCCACCACAAACTTGTATTCAATCCGGGCGTCGCGGGGCACTTCTACGGTCACGCTCCACCGCCCGTTGCGGCCTGGTGCCAACGGCAAGTCGCGCTCCCAGCCTCGCAGGTCGCCACGCATCGCCACCGCCTTCGCCGCCGGGGCGTGAATCTCAAACCGTGCCGAAAAGAGAGGGGCCGGGGCCGCCAAGGCAAGAACTGCGCAAATCATGCCCTTATTATGCAAAGGCAGGCAAAAAGAACGCCTCTCCCGCAGGGGAAAGGCATTCTCTTCGCAAGCCTAGGAAGGCTTAGCGGCGCGGTCGGAAGCGCGCGTTCATTTCGTCATCGCGCTTGCGGGTCGGGAAGTCGTCCGGCACGTCGGGCACGGTTTCGTCTTCGCGTCGGCTTCGTTCCGGTCGGTCCGATCGCTCGGCACGTTCGGGTCGGTCCGTGCGCTCGGTGCGCTCGGTGCGTTCCGGTCGCTCAGCACGTTCCGGTCGGTCGCCACGGTCCGAAGAACGCTCGGTGCGCTCCGGTCGGTCGCCGTCGGAGAAGCGGCTGCTGCGCTCGCCTCGGTCTCGATCACGGCCTCCGCGATCTCGATCTCGGTCCCCGCCGCGTCCACCACGGTCGCGGTCACGTCCGCCACGGTCTCGGTCGCCGCCTCGTCCGCCGCGGTCACGTCCGCCTCGGTCGCCACCCGGGAAGTCGCCGGTGCTTTCGCGCGGCGGTTCCTTTCCGCTCAGGATCGGGTGATCCGGGTTCAGGCCCAGGGCCGTCAGGTTCACGCGGCCTTGGCTGTCCACTTCGTCCACCTTCACCTTGATCACATCGCCCACGGCGACGAGGTCATCGGGTCGGCGCACTTGCACGGTGCTCAGCTTTTCGGTCGGCACCATGCCGTCGCGGCCACCCGGCATCTCGACGAACGCCCCGCGACCAATGATGCGCGTGACTTGTCCGGAGAATTCGGTGCCCACTTCGAGGCTCGCGGTGCTGGCCTTGACCATCGCCACGGCGCGCTCCACGGCTTCGCCGGTATCGGCACCCACCACCACGCGGCCATCTTGTTGCACGTCAATGTTCGCGCCGGTAGCTTCCGTAATCTTGCGGATGTTGGCACCACCGGGGCCGATCAAAGCGCCAATCTTGCTGGGCTCGATCTTGACCGATTCCACGCGCGGCGTGCGACCGTTGTCGGCACGCGGCTCGCTGATTTCAGCTTCAATGCAGTCCAGCAGGGCGAAGCGGGCCTTCTTGGCTTGGGCCAGCGCATCGGCCAGCACCTTCGCCGGAATCCCGTCCAGCTTGGTGTCCAGCTGCAGGGCGGTGATGCCCTCGCGGGTCCCGGCCACCTTGAAGTCCATGTCGCCACAGAAGTCTTCGATGCCTTGGATGTCCGTCAGCACCACAAACTTCTTGCCATCGCTCATCAGGCCCATGGCAATCCCGGCCACCGGCGCCTTGATCGGCACCCCGGCGTCCATCAGCGCGAGGGTGGAACCGCACACGCTGGCCATGGAGGTGGAACCGTTGGATTCCAGAACTTCGGAGATCACTTGGATCGAGAACGGATACTCGGGGTCGTCCACCGGCACCACGGCGCGCAGAGCACGCTCGGCCAAGGCTCCGTGACCCACTTCGCGGCGGCCCACGCCACGCAGCATTCGAACTTCACCCACCGAGTACGGGGGGAAGTTGTAATAGTGCATGTAGCGCTGTTCCTTGGTGAATTCATCGAGCGGGGTATCGAGCGATTGCGCATCGCCCGGCAGGCCCAGCGTACAGATGGAGAGCACTTGGGTTTGGCCACGAGTGAACAGGCCGGAGCCGTGCACACGGGGGAGCAGACCGGCGATGGCTTCCAGCGGGCGAATTTCGTCCACCTTACGGCCGTCCGGGCGCTTGCCATCTTCGATGATGAACTTGCGGATGGTGTCCTTGATCGCCTTGTCCACGGCCCCCGGGATCGCCTTCTTCATGGCGTCATCACCGGCGTACTTTTCTTGGTACTTGGCGATCAGTTCCTTGGCCAGGTCGTCCATCGCGGATTCGCGCTTGGCCTTGTCCGGGTCAAAGATGCCGCTGGCAATGGTCTTGGCTTCCTTCTTCTTGATCTCGTCGACCAGGGTGGTATCGGCCTTGTCCAGGATCGGCTCGCGCTTGGCCTTGCCCGCCTTCTTGGCAAACTTCTCGATTTCGACACAGATGACCTTGATCGCCTTGTGAGCAAACTCCAGGGCTTCGGTCATGCGGTCTTCGCTGACTTCGCTGGCACCGGCTTCCACCATGCTGATGGCGCCCTTGTGGCCCGCCACTGCGAGGTCAATCTTGCTCTTGGCCAGTTCTTCGTGAGTGGGGAACACCACAAACTCACCGTCCACATCGGCCACGCGCACGCCGGCCACGGGGCCGTCAAACGGGATGTCCGAGACCGCAAGGGCCACACCCGCCGCCGTGATGGCGAGGGCATCGGGAGAGGAGGACTTGTCCACGCTGAACGCCATGGTGATGACCTGCACGTCGTTGCGCATGCCCTTCGGGAACAGCGGTCGAATCGGGCGGTCAATCAGGCGACTGGTGAGGATGGCGCGGTCCGAGGGACGGCCGCCGCGCTTGTTGTAGCCACCGGGAATGCGGCCGATGGCATAGCGCCGCTCTTCGAAATCACAAACGAGCGGCAGGAAGTCGATGCCCTCGCGGGCCGTCTTGGACATGGTCGCCGTGGCGAGAACAACGGTTTCGCCGAGACCAACGAGGACCGAACCGCCCGCCTGGTTGGCTACGCGGCCAGTCTCGAGGCTGAGGGTTTTGCCCCCCACCTCGAAGGTGTGGTTATGAATCATATGGGTTTGGGGTTAGGGAAGGGCGAAGCGGTTACTTCGGACGGACTTCGCGGATGCCGAGCGCCTTGATCAGCTCGCGGTACTTTTCGATATCCTTCGAGCGGAGATAACCTTCCAGGCGGCGGCGGTTGCCCACCATCTTCAGGAGGCCCTGGCGGGAGTGGTAATCCTTCTTGTTGACCTTGAGGTGTTCGGTAATCTGCTCAATGCGCTTCTGCAGCACCGCGATTTGCACCTCAACGGAGCCCGTGTCGCCTTCATGGTGACCGAACTTACCAATGGTCTCTTTCTTCACTTGCGGATCGAGTGGCATAGGTACTTACTGTTCCAGTGGCGGCCACCGGCTAGGCCAGTCCGCCAAATTGAGGATCCGCTTCTTGCCGCTCTCGACCGCCCTCACTCCAATCTGGAGAGCCGACGACAACGGCAACCGCTCGGAATCCTTCGGATATGATACTGCTTCCTAGGATTTGAGGCAAGGACTGGCCGCAAGAACGCCCACAAACCGGGCCCATTGGAGTTACACTAGGCGAGGCTCGTATGCAGGTTCATGTCGTTGGCGCAGGAAGTTGGGGAACAGCTCTCACGCTGGTGCTGGCTCGAAATGGCCTGGATGTGCGCATCATTGGCCGCGATGAAGAGACCTTGGAGGCGCTCCGCGTCCGCCGTGAAAACCTGAGGTATTTGCCGGGGTTCTTGCTGCCCAAGGAAGTCGAAGTTGGGAGTTGGGGCGACCTGAGCCAACCCGCCGACATGACCGTCATTGCCGTGCCCACCGCCGCCGTCGGCGAGGTGCTGGACGATTTGAAGGATCCGGGACGCATCGTCATTGCGAGCAAGGGCCTGACCAACCACGGTGACGGCCTGCTGACGGATCTTCTGGAAGAAAAGTGCCCCGGGGCCGAAGTGGCGGCCCTGAGCGGCCCGAACCTGGCCGTTGAGCTTGCCCGGGGAATCCCGACGGTGGCCGTGGCCGCCAGCACCAACGAAGCCACCGCCGAGCGGGTGCGCGACGCCTTTATGAGCCGCACATACCGGGTTTATGTGAGCGACGACATTCGGGGCGTGGAACTGGCCGGGGCGCTCAAGAACGTGCTCGCCATCGGGGCGGGAATGGGCGACGGCCTGGGGTTCGGCGATAACACCAAGGCGGCGCTCCTCGCCCGGGGATTGAACGAAATGGCCCGTCTGGGGCTGAAGATGGGCGCGCGCCTGGATACCTTTATGGGCATCGCCGGGGTGGGTGACTTGTTCGCTACGGCCTCCAGCAAGCTCAGCCGCAACTATCGAGTGGGCTATGCCCTGGGGCAAGGGCGGAGCCTGCACGCGGCGCTGGAAGAAGTCGGGCAGGTGGCGGAAGGCGTGCCAACCAGCGAGCAAGCCCGCCGCCTTTCGCAAAAGTACGAAGTGCCGATGCCGGTCCATGAAGTGTTGTGGCGGGTGATTACGGGTGAGTACGAGGCCCGGGCGGCGGTGCAAGCCCTGATGGAACGCACCCCCAAGCGCGAAGGAGTGACCCTCTCTTGACGCCGGTGGTGATCGCCCTGGGGAGCAACCTCGGCGACCGACACGCGAACCTCGAGCGCGGCCTGCAACTGCTGGGCGAAGGGATCCGGTGGGAACGAGTGAGTACGTTCTTGGAGTCCGCGCCGATGTACGAAACGGACCAGCCCACTTTTTTGAACGCCGTGGCCCGGGGGGAAACCGCCATGGGGCCGATTGCGTTGTTCCGCATGCTGAAAGCGGTGGAGCAAGCCGTGGGGCGCACGCCGGGGCCGCGCTATGGCCCGCGGGTGTTGGACTTGGACTTGATCCAGTACGGGGTGCTGGAACTGCGCAGCGACGTGGCCGAGGGCCTGGTGGTGCCGCACCCCCACGCCCGCGAGCGCGACTTTGTGATGACCCCGTGGCGCGAAATTGACCCCTCGGCGGGCTGAGCCCTAGCCTGCGAAGGGGAAGTGGTCCACGGTTTGCCACTCGGGGCCATTCGCGCCGGCTGAGGCTCGGAGGAGTTCCAATCCGTTGAGGGCAAAGCCGGGCAGAACTGGCGCGGGTGACATCCGCACGGCGCGGCCGAGTTCACTGCGGGCCTTTTCTTGCGGACTGCGTAGCCGCGCAAACTCGAATCCGCCCAAAAACTCCGGCTGAGCATCGCGGGGCGGCATCAGGGCTTGCAGTTCTTTGGCCACCGCCGCCAGCACGGCCACATCCGTGCCGAGGCCAACCGCAACGGAGCGCGGCATGGTGGGGTTAGGCGCGGGGATCCACTGATCGCCGGTGAGGGTGAGGGGACTGGGCACCTGTGCGAGCAGCGGGCGGGCCAGGCCGGCCAAACGCGCCTGCT
>CALRVA020000026.1:0-20217 GCA_943371495.1 Archangium gephyra
GGAGGCAAAGGTGCCATCCACCACCACGACTTCGCCGTTGTAGAGGGCGCCCGTGCGGCTGCTGCCGGCATAGCCGTTCACAATCAGCACGTCGCCACTATCCATGCGGCGGGCGTACATCGGCCGGAACTGCTGCGGGTTGCTGCCCAAGCTACCGGTGTTGACGTTGCCAACCAAGGCCGGCTTTTCGACGCCATCTCGCGGCCGACGCATGCCAATGAAGGCATCGTTCGGCAGCATCCAGCGCACCGCCCAGTTGTCGGGCGTGCCCACCGGGTCGGGTTGCGCAATTTCATACACTCCCGTCGCGTCAGTCAGCATCACTGCCAGCTGGTCGTTGCCGCCAATCGTAACGTAGCGCAGGGTAACGGACGTGAGGCCCGCCATCTTCTTGCGGCCCGCCGGGATTGGCGCCGGAGGCGTGTTGAAGTTCCACGTATTCGGAGCACCCGTGGGGCCGAGGTACGTGTTGGCTTCAATCAGCGGCATAGCAAAGTCGCTGATGACCACCGTGTTGGTGCCGTCATAGACCACCACGCCACCGTTGCCGCTGTTCGTATCCGCAGCCTGGAAGGTCGCATCGAGACCGAAGCCCGCCCGGCCGGGTTCCACCAGGCCAAAGCCCAGCGCCACCACGACGCGTCGGTTCACCCCGGAGCCCCGAGTCACGCGGCCAATCGAGTTGTAGGCAAAGCGCTTACCGCTCAGCTCTTCCGGCGTGTGCCAATAGAGCACACCGAGGGCGCGTTGCACGCCTTCCGGCGAGTTGTACTGCACCACTTCGCCAATGCGACCCGTGAGCGGATCTTGAGCGTAGCGGTCCACCAGTTCGACGGCACGGTTGTTGCCCGTGTCGGCGATCAGATAGTGCACCCATCGCTCGCGCGGTTGCGGGTTGCTGAACGGGTTGTTCGCCGCATCCACGGATTGCTCGAAGGTCACCACATCGCGGGGCGTGCGCAGGTCCACGGTTTGCGTGGCCACGTAGCCGTTCGGAATGTAGTTCTGGTCCACCAGCATGCGGCGGATCGTGCGGACTTCGCGGCCCGAGGCGTCCATGCGGACGACGCGGTTGTTGCCAGAATCAGCCACCAAGGTCGAGCCATCACCCAGCGGGTAGGCACGCCACGGATCGCTCAGCGGCACCTCCCAGCCCGCATTGCCAATCGGCTGCTGCGAACCCGTGTTGAGGGTCGTCAAGGTCGCCCACAGCGGGTTGCCCACGCCGTCAAAGCGGCCTACGCGGCCTCGGTCAGCGACCGTAAAGTCGGCGCGGCGGAAGGCATAGAGCCCGTTGGTCGAGGTCACGCCCAGCGTGCCGTTGCCAGCGGCCAAGCCCACCACATCGTTGTCGGGCAGAGCCGATTGCAAGAATCGCACGCGCAGGTCATCAAAGCTCTGGATGCCTTGCGTTTGCGGCCATCGGATGGACTCCGCTTGTTCCAGCGCCCCCGTGGGGTTCAGCGCCGAAAGCTGCGTCATCCACGGCTTGCGCGGATAAGTGATGGGGAAAGTGGAGCTTTCCGCCGAGCGCAGGAAGCGGTCGTTGCTGGCCACCGCGCCATCAAAGGCGAAGAGCAGGCCATTTTCCACTAACGGGAAGCTGAATCCCGCCGTGAGTAGCCCCGGAAGGACACTCGCGCCGCCCACATAGACGGTTTGACCGGCCAAGACCGGACCCGTTTCGGCACGCAGGCCATTCAAGACCGAGTACCAGCGAAGCGGACTAAAGCGACCCGTCGCCAGACCCGTGACGTAACCCGCCGCCGTGTCATCGGCCAGAGCTTCCGGTTCAATCACCGTTTCTTGGCTTCCGTTGACCACCAGGGTCACCGGCAGACTCGAAGAGATCGAATCCAAGATGCGTCCCGCACGGACGTTCATCGCCGAATCAATCGTGATGCGCGTGGTGCCATCACTTTGGCGTTGCGACGTGAACTGCCCACCGGCAATTACGCTCGAAACTTCGGGAATTGCCTTGTTCGTGCTTCGCGAGATGTCTTGCTGGCGCAGGGTGAGCTGCGCGTTGTTGGGCAAGGCGCTCGTGATCGTGAATTCCAGCGGACCCGGATCGGTTTCCAGCGCGACGAGAATCGTGCACGCAGCATCCGAGCCCGGGCCAAAGATCGTCTTGGTGCCGCGCGCGGTGATAAACACTGTGTCGCCCTTCACCACCGGGTTCCCCACGAGGTTCATGCGACGCATCGGGCGTTGCAAGAACGGGATGATCTCCAGGAGACCTTCGTAGTCGACAAACGTAGCCGGGAAGTTGACGGTGGTGCCGCCATTGACCGTGTACGAGTGGAAGTCATACATATCCCAGCGGTAAACGAGGCGGAAGTCGCCGCGACCCACTTCCTTCAGGTTGAAGAAGGTGCCGCCGGTGGTGCCGGCTGCCGCCGAGGTGTTCACCAGGACGTTGCCCGTGGCCGTCAGGACCGGAGGTCCAAGAGCGCGTCGCGAGTTCGAGGCATCGTCCGGGAACTCGAGGTTGCCGCGCACGAAGCTGTCGGCCGGGACGCCGCCAAAGGCACCCGCTTGACCCCAGTCCAACGTGTAGTCAATGCGCCAACCGATGTCGTCCGCCGGATTGCCCGGGGTGGACGTGCCATCGAGGTCGAGCGCAAACGGGTTGAGACCCGTGAGGCCAACCCGCAGTTCGCCATTCGCGCCCTGGGTGACCGTCCCGTTGAGATACTGAGCCATGCCCGCATCCGAGAACGTCGAGCCATCCGGGAACAGCATGGTGACCTTGAGGCCGAGTTCCGAAGCCGGAAGGGCCGAAGATCGGATGACCACCGGCAAGCCCTGCAGGCTCGCGCGGGTGGAGAGGCTGATGAACGGCCCCAGCACGCGGCGTTGCACCGGCGGCTCGCTGCGAGCGCCAAGCCAAAGACTGGTGAGGCCCGCCGGAGTCGGCACCCCAAAGTTGTTCGGCTTGGTGCTGACGTAAATCACCCGGTCCAGGCCGCCCGAAGAGTCTTGAATCGGGATGTAACCCAGCGTCGGGCTGGCACCCGGCTGCTTCAGGCGCGGGGCCGCCGTGACCTGCCAGGGGTTACCAATATTGAGTCCCGTGGCGGTGTTGAGGTCAATCAACCAAACACGACCCGTACTCGTGGCCGCTTGAGTATCGGCCACGGCCACGATGTTTTCGTGCACGGTCGGGGCGTACGGTCCATCCGGATCGGCCAGGCTCGGCGTGGGCGGAGCTATGCTTGCGAGCAGATCGCCGGTCGTGAGATCGAAGACCCGCACTTGGCCGTTGGCCAGGGTCAGCCACACTTGCCAGCTCGCCACGTTGCCGAGGCTGTTGACCAGGGTGGTCGCCCCGTTCTCGATGATCGTGGCGGGCGAGGTTTGCCCCAGACCCACGACTTCCCACACCAGGTCGCCCTGGGCGTTCAGCGGATCTTCGATGCCGTCGTCATCGTTGCCGTCGCGATTGATGTCGCGACCGGTTTGCGAATCGAAAACTTGGAGGCCGCCGTTGTTGGTGGTCACCATGTAGCCACCCGCAATCGAGGGCGGGTTGGCGTTGGTGAAGCCGCCCGGGAACGGTTCGGTGAACTTGCGCAGCAGCGGCGCGCTGATATTGACCGCGCTGGCGCCGGTGTTGCGGCTCCCGCCTCGGCTGCCATTGAAGTCGCTGTTGAGCGCCACCACGTTCAGCGCGAACTTGATCGCGCCTCGGTAGCCCGCATCTTGGACCGCGCCAAAGCTATTGAAGCGCCAGTTGTTGAAGTCCACGGCGCCCGTGGCTGGGTTGCGGCCTCGGTTGAGCGTGGCCGTAACGCTGCCGGTGGTCACCACCATGGTGCCCTGGCCCAAACGCGCCACCGAGATGGTGGAGCCGTTATTGAAGCCCGCCACCGCCAGGAAGCGCGCGCTATTGGCCACGTGCCCCGCGTAGAGCAAGTCTTGCAGGGGGATCGGCGCCAGCGGCGTCGAGGCGAGCAAAGTCGAGCTCGTCATCGCGCTCAGGTCCGTGTTGTTCAGACGATTGGGCGTGCTGAGGAGCGGGTGGTTAAAGTCAGCCCCAAAGGGACCGATCGCGCCATTCAACTCAAAGCCATAGGGGTAGCTGCTGACCGGGTCCGGTTGGCTGCCATCAAAGTTGTCGATCCAGAGGGTGCCCCCTTGGTCAATGTAGTTGCGCAGGCGCTCGCGCTCGCGGCCCGAAACCGCGTAGCCTTGGCGCGGGCTCATCACCAGCACGTCGAACTGGCTGAGAGCCTCGTCCGACACGCTGGAGAGCGGCACTTCCCAGTAAGGCGCATTGTTTTTAGCCATCTGGGTGCCGGCGGCCGGCGTCGCCGGGTCAATGACCGACCAGCGCGCGGCGTCCGAAGCGGAAAGCGTGGTGCGCCCCAGCGGATTGACAAAGCTCCACCCCGCCGGTTTGGTGCTGGCGTCGTTATCCAGAATCCAGAACAGGTTCGGCGACCCGTGGTAGACCGGCCCGCCCAAACCACCGAGTCGGTGGTTGTCAATAAGCAGGGTCCCTGCCTTAATCGGCGTGGTCCGCCGATCGTAACTGACCGGCTGACCGAACGCCACCAGGCTCACGGCCAAGATAGCCGTGCTAGACACCAATCGATTCCATTGCATTAGGGGTTCACCTCACCAAAGTACATGAGAGTTGGGCTCACCGGCAGGCGCGGCATCGGCGGCAACGGTTGTCCGTTTTCGTTGACCCGCAAGGGGGCCCCCGCCACTTGGCCACGGCCCAAGACCGGGTCGTAATTCACTGAGAAGTTCGGGATGGTCAGCCAACCGGGTTGTGCACCCGATTCGTTCACCCATGCCGCCGGGACCTGCAGACCGCTCGAACCGATTTGGCCCGGGATCCAGCCCCACTTGGACTTCCACTTGATCTGGTCGCTCATCGGCGCCGGCATGTTTTCCGTCACGCTGCCGCGAATGCTGACCCGCACGGCCACCGGCTCGCCGAAGAACGGCGTGGTCGGATCGACCCCGAAGGTGCGCCAGCGGTTTTCGTTGCGCTCGTCGTTCGTCGCGCCCAGCGTCTGCCAGTTCGCGAACGTATCGGCGGAGTTGCCATTGAACGAATCGCCCGGGATGACATAGAACGAACCTTCTTCGGCGTAGATCGCCGCTTCGATGCGGATGTCATGCGGGGTGATGACCGTGCGGCCGTTCACCAGATTCTTGTTGGGCGTGCCGCCCGGACCGTTCAAGCGGAATCGCAGGAACGTCGGGTCGTTGACGGCCAGTTGCAGGTCGCCACCCGGGTTACCCGCCGTGCTTTCCAGCAGGCGAGTGGCCAGGTTGTAGCCCGCCCAGGAGCCGCCCGGTTGGTACAGCGGGGTGCGTAGCACTTCGTAACGCGGGAAGGCGTTGCGGGCCGGGTCCGTGTGACCGTGCATCGGGATGTTCGCCGCCGGGGCAAAGAACGGGGTCGCGCCGTTGTGCGTGAACACGTTCGGGCCAAACGTCAGCGTGGTCGGGAAGAGCAAGCTGCGCCAGCTGCCACCCGCCGCCGAAGCGAACGGCTGGGCCGCGAAGTCCATGGCAAAGAAGGCCGGGCCGTTGTCATCCGCCGCGGTCGGGGTCAGCAACCAGTTACCGTAGTTGGTGCCCGAGCCGGCATCGGCGTAGGTTTCGGCATAGGTGCGCCACGTGGCGGGGTTGTTCGGGTTCGCGCTGGGGTCCAGCAGGAACTCGGTTTCCATGGTCGCCGTTTCGTTGGCACCCACCACCAGTTCATAGGGGTTCGGAGTTTCCGGAAGCGCGCTTGCGCTCTTGGCGGCCACGGTTTCACCCGGGGCCGGGCCAAAGAACATCGTCGTGTTCACGGCCACGTGGTCACGGGCCATCAGAGCAATCGCCGAGCGGCTCGGGCGTTGGAGGGTCGTGCCGTCCTCAGCCACCACACCCTTGGTGATGCTGCCTTCAATATAGATCGTGCCATCGGCCACCACGGTCAGCTGTTGGTCGGTGGCAATGACGCCCCGGACCCGCACGTCGCCTTCGAAGAAGAGGACGCCATCAAACGGCTGGCCGTTGTTGCGGAAGTCCGCATCGGAGAGCGAGGCGGCCGGCAGGGTCACCAGCGCGGCATGCTGAATGCTGTTGAGGATGAACGGGCGGAACACGCCGCTGCCCACCGGGTATTCCACGGTGCGCACGCGGAAGCGAGCGATCGAGGAACCCGTGCTGCCGCCGTTGGCGTTGCGCCACACCGGGCTGGCACTGCGGTTGTCGCGGATGATTTCGAAGCCATCCGGGCGCAGGCGCAGGTAAGGAGCGATGGGCACGTAGAACGGCCCCATCCAACCCTTGCTTTCGGCCCGATTCGGGTTCAGCCAGTCGCTGGGCAGGTTGCGCACCGCGCCGAAGTCGGAGCGGTTGTCATCCGAGATGTTGCCGCGTTCCGGCGAGTCCACGTAGATGTTGCGGCCCAGACCGAAGCGACCAATGTTGCGCCCGTTAACGAACGCCCCGCTGCTGCGGGTCATGGTCACGTAGCGGGTTTGGCCCGTCTGCGGGTCCACGCGCAGGGTGGTCGGGGGTTCCTTGCGGCCAATGGCGCGCGGGAAGCCTTCCGCGTCCGGGGTCGAGACGGCGTCTCGGACCACGGAGCCCACGGTCGTGAAGTTGTTGGCGCGGCTGTCCATCTGGTTGGCGTTCAACGCCACCGGAGTTGCGGCCGTGTTCACGGCATTCCAAGTCGGCGACCACTGGTCACCGCCGCGATCGTAGGTGTAGCGCGTCACCAGCAGGGCGGACAGGCTGTTGGCCGGTCGGATTTCGCCCGCCACGGCCCAGCGTTCGCCCAGACCGGAGTTGAGCACCAGTCGGTTCTGGCCGAACACGGTCAGGTCTGCATTGCTCCACAGGGAGCCGCCACCCGGCACGTTCGCCCAGCCGCTGCTGGCACCCGGCACGGCGCCGGGGGCACCCACACCGTAGGTGCTGAAATTAGTTTGCGGGTTGCCGCCCCCGTCGTAGCCGACGAGTTGTCCGCCGTATTCGACGTTGAGGCCCACTTGGTCAATGACCGGCGCGGCCGCGTTGTCGCTGGCGAGGGGGAAGCCGATTTCGGCGGCCCGGCTCACGTTGAACTTGTTAGTGATGTAGCGGGCATGTTCCAGAAGACCGATGCTCGCAAAGGCCATCAGCTTCTTGGTGTCGGCAAAGCCCACATCAATCGCCTTCAGGCGGCCCAGGGCGGCATCACGCGCCGCCACAGAGGCGTAGTTTTGAATCTGAATGGACTCGCTCAGCGCGCGGCTGGGGTCAATGCGTCCGTTGGTCGTGATGCTGCCGGGGCGACCCACGGTTTCGATCACGATCATGTTCTGAGCCAGGCCCGGTTCGCGGAGCAGACCCGTCGGGTTGCCCACCGCACCGAAGTCACCCGGGGCGTAACGCACCCGGACGAGCACGCGGCCCTTTTCGTAGAACACGCGGCTATAAGCACCCAGACCGTCCGGACCACCGTTGTCGGCCATCGTTGCGCTCCAGGGGATCGCCGAGGCCGGTCGCAGATAGAGCCCGTCGGGGTCGCGGGTGTCATCCCCCACCACGCTCGGCGGGGTCAGGGCCGGACGCCAGTCGGCGCCCAGTTCGCTGTTCAGAAGCTGCGTGTGCGCCAGGCGCGCCCCGGCTTCCGCCAGGTCCGTGCCGACGGTGCGCTGCGCGGCGCGACCCGCTTCGGTGATATTCCGCGAAACGATTCCCGCGAAGGCGGTCCCCAGGATCAAAAGAATCCCGAGAATGATCACCGCAATGACAAGGGTCTGCCCTTGTTCGCGGTTCGGATGCATTGTCCGTTTGGAGTTCATGTTCCTTGTTCGTCTCACCGAATAAAGTTGCGCACGTCCGACGTGCCCTTGAGCGTGATGCTTTGCGGTTCGGGGTTGTTCGACTGCGGGTAGTTGCGGATGGTCAACACAAATTCCATCACTTCCGAGCTGTCGTAGTCCACGGCCACAATGTCATTGGGCTCTGTAAATTGGAAGCGGTAGCTCACCGAGATGTTCCCGGCGGGGAGCGGCTCGTTCTTGTTCGAGTTCAACTCGAGGTAACCCGCCCGGTAGGCCGCTTGGAGGAGGACCTGGCGGACATCCGTGGCGACGTAGTTGCTCGGGTTGTAGAACGCGGCGGCTTCGGCGGGCGTGATCACGCCCAGGGCCACCCAATCCGGCTCACGCTGGTGAACGTAGTTGATGATGTACTGGTTCGGGCCCACGGGACGCTGCGTCACGCGGGTGTAGCGCACCGGCCGACCGTAGGTCGTGCCCGGGCGCTGGTCCGGACCAATCACAATTTCGCTTCCCGGCACAATCGCCGCGCGGCCAAAGCCGAGCGTCGGGTGCAGCGGGCCGACCGTACCGTCCGGCATCGTGGCCAGCCGCAGGTCGAGGAATCGCTTCGCGTAGTCTTCACGCGGCAGGCCGGGGAGGCCCAGCGTGTTCCACTGGTTCCACAGCACGTTAAAGCGCGTGTTGATTTGGCCGCCCGTGGCGTCCCAAGCACCGCCGAACACTTCCGTATCCGGGGTGAGGGCCGCGCCCGTGGGGCCGAACGGCATATTGCTGTTAAACGGCGTCGGCACACCGGCGGCGATGTCGCCCATTTCACGGACGTCAAAGCTCGCGGTCACTCGCCCGCCGCGCGGATCCGGGGCGACCGGAACGAAGTCACGCACGATGGCAGCGTTGCCCAGCCAGCCACTGCGGCCATTGGCCGCCGCCACGGCTCGGCTGAAGGCGTAAGGCACGCCATTGCCGGCATCACGCAGGTACTGCGTCACGTCGAAGACTTCCACGCCCCCGGCTTCGTTGGTCACGGTGGGGTCAATCCAGTACATGCTGGTGTTGTCGCCCACGCGCGGCCGACCGATCAGGTACGGCTGGTTCGCGCCCAGGGCGCTGCTGGCCCAACCATTCTTCACGTCACCCGCCAGGCGTTGGCCGGGGCCGCGCCCATAGGCGGCGGGTTCCAGGCTCGGCAGGATGCGGAGGAACAGGTTGCTCCAGGCGCCGTAATCGGTGCGGAACACGTCCGGACCGACCTTATCGGCGTTGAAGGTTTCTTCCCCGGTACGCACGGCCAGTTGGCCGGCGGCGGGTTCATTGCTAATGCGCGTCGGTTGGAATCGAACCAGCGGCACGAGTTGCGGCACGTTGCCGTTGTAGGCCACCGCGCGTCGAGCCCGGTCGTACACCGGCATGATCATGTCGAAGCGGCTGACTTCCGTCACCACTTGGGCGCGGCTCAGCCAGTTGCGGACCATCTGGTCCTTGTTCGGCACGCCAGGAGAATCCCAGCCCGGAACCGGACCACCATAGGCACCCGCCAGGGTGCCGTCGGCGACAAAGAAGTTCAGGTCATCCAGCAGCGGGCCCCGCGTGGTGGGGTCCGTGTCGTTGTCCTGGTCAAAGAAGAGGTCGGCGTCCACCACGTAGCGCGTGGTGGCGGCATCCCATTCGTACACCGGCACTTCGGCGCGGAACAGCACGAACAGGTTGTCACGGCCGCCGGCTCGCTGCATCAGCAGGCCGTCGTACGGGTTGTTGTAGGTCGCGAACGGATCGCGCAGGCCGACAAAGTAGCGCACTAGGGTCTGGCCGCCCGCCGCCGGGAAGTTGGGGTCACCCTTCGGCGCGCGCAACGTGGGGTCCGCCTTGCCCGTGTCGGGGTCAATGTAGGCCCGGTTGCCACCGGGGCCGGTCACAAACGCGCCCGGGTCACCCTCGGCCGGCTTGTAGAAATCGAGCTTGACGCCTTCCAGGCGTACCAGTTCGGGGGCTCCGTTCTGGCCCGGCACCACTACGTTCAGGGCACCGCCGTCGCCGTTGTTGTCCCGCACGTCGGTGGCGTTGCCCACCTCACGTTCGAGGCGTGCAATCAGCGTTCGCGCCCGGTTTTGGCCGTCCGTGAAGGCCTGGGCGGCCCGCGTGAACTGGAATCCCTGGATAACCGGAACGAAGATGATGGTGAGCAGGATGGCCGTGATGGCCATCACCGTGATCAGCTCAATGAGCGTAAAGGCTTTCTTTCGATTCATGCGAATCATCGTTCCGTCCCTCGCACCGCAAAGCTCTGAGTTTCCGTGCGGCGGTAAGACCGCTGCCACTCCTCGAGCCGTGCGTAGTTTGTCGGTCCATCAGAGACGAGGCGGAAGAACGTCGGGTTCCACAGCACGCGGACCTTCATCGAGGCCCCGCGAATGCCGCGCACCGCATAGCCTTGGCTGAAGTCGAACACGCTTCCGGCCGGAGCCTTGTCGCGGATGTCGGCGTAGGCCAGGTTCAGGCCCGGTTCGATCGCGGTGATCTGGAACTCTTGTCCCTTCAGCACCTGCGCGCCCGTTCCGGTGTTGAACCACACTTCGTCAATGATCACTTGCTGCCCCAGGTCGGAGGGCGGGAAGTAGATGCGGAAATTGTTGCCAACACCGTTTGTGCCGCCAATGAAGGCTTCACCCGGGGCCAGGCCGTTGGCGCTGAACCCGTACACCGGTCGGTAGTAAGCCGCCGCCTTGAAGGGCTGCACGCTCCACGCACCTTGACCACGATAGAGGGCCCGCACGTTGCGGCCGCTGATGTCATCCACCAGCACCGGGGCGGTCCACGGCGTGACGGTATTGCCCGTCGGGTAGCAGATGAAGGCGCTGAGGTCCGGGTTCGTGTTGTCCACGTCGCGGAACTCGATGTAACCGTTGGTCTTATCCACCGCGTAAGCGCTATCCGGCGACTGCGGGAAGCCCGGAGCGTTCGGATTGTTGTTCTCGTTGCCCAGGATCACGCCGCCCGTTTCGACATCGAACAGGATGAAGTCTTGCGAGCCCACGGTGGCCGTCACGTCCGGCGTGCTCAGGCCAAGGCCAGCAAAGCTCCGGCCGTCCGGCTCGGTGCCGCTGCGCGGCATGATGCCGTTGATGACCAGCTTGCGCGCCACCGAACCTTGGGTCGGCACTCGGAATTCGTCACGAATGAGTCGCCAGTCGTACACCGTGTAGTCGGTGCGGGCGAACAGCGGGGCTCGTCCGGCCCGGGTGGGGACGGTGGTCGAAGCCGCTTGCGGGTTGATCAGGATCTGGCCCGTGCTCGGGCTGAGAACCTTGAACTGATACGGATCACCCGAGAACGGGGTAGCCACGTTCAGGCGCTCGAACTGGCGCTGCACGCGCACGCTCCACCAGTCGGTGTCGCGGTAGTTGGCGGGCACGTAGTTCGTGTTGCCGTTGATGTCGGGCTGACCCACCAATTGCGGCAGGCTGATCACCCAGTAGTTGGTGGCCGTGGCTTCGTCCGTGCCGATGCGCGCGAACGGGGGCGGCGCCAGCGGGTCCAGCGTGATCGGGATGATCACTTCGTACTGGCCGGCTTGCACACCGTCGTCGTAGTTGAACGAGAACGTGACGCGGTAGCTGACTCGCTGAGCCGGTGAGATCCAAATCTGATCTTCGCCGACAAAGTTTTCGTCGTCCGTGTTGTTCGCGTCCACAAAGTAGAACTCGTAGTCGCGGGTGCGGCCCGGGCTCGGGAAACCGCGGCTGCGGTCGCCCCAGTTGCGCTGGTAGTCGTTGCCGTACACCGTGAACACGCCCGCGCTGCCGTCATCGTAGATCGGCGCGAACCGCAGCGTCATCAGGCTGCCAAAGTCCAGCCCCGGCACGCCGTTGTTGAGTCGTCGCGGACCCGGTACCGGCTGCCCCTCGCCGATGACCCGGTTGTAGAGGTTCGACCCACTGACCAGTGCCCAGTTCCCAATCGGATTCCCATCGATGAGCACGTTGCCGGTCGCATCAATGTCGCCCCCCGCCAAGCCTTGGTCCGGCATGAGGTTGGTCGTCAATCGGTTGGGATTGACCGTGATGACCACGCCGCCGACCGTATAGTTATAGGTCACGGGGACGATCATCTCGGGCAAGTAACCCGATTGGCCTTGGATGCGCTCAAGTTCGGCGCGCGCCAAGTTTTCCGCTTGGGTAATGGCCCGCGTGCGCTGAATGACATTCAAGCCAAGCGGGAAAATCTGGACCATCGCCAGGACGCCAATCAAAAAGATGACGATGACCACAAGCAGCTCGATCAAAGACGAGCCTTTGCGGTGGCGGATGGGTTGGGTGCTCTTCAATAGGGGCATAGCAATCCGAAATCGGTAAAGAGAGGAGAGGGCCAGGGGCGCGGGATGCCGATTTACGGCATCACGCGCCAGGAGCGCTCATGGAGAAGTTTGGAATCGTAGGGTCGCGCCGAGCCGCCCAGGAACAAGACCACGTCTTGCTTGCCAGAGGCCGGGTTGCCCCCGGTGTATTCGCGGTAGCCCGTGTTCCAAGTGATCACGGTGCTTTCCGGCGGTTCGGCGTAGCCGAGCTGGCGCGGATCATCGTCCGGGCTGCCCGAGGCGAGGCCAAATTGCGACCAGAACAGCGTGTAGCGGAGTTCGGTGCGGGTCGTCCCGCCGGCCTTGATCTCGCTCACGTCGTAGCCGCTAATGCGATAGAAATCGGCGACACCCACGGCACAAGGAGCAATGCCGCCCCCGATGCAGACGTTGCCATCGGCCGGGCCGAAGGCTTGGCGGGCACCCGCCACGTCATCCAGGCCGGAGATCACTCCGTCGCCGTTGTTATCCGTCAGCGCGGCGCTGCCCACCGGACGCGGGTCGCGCGGCGGATAGCTGGCTTGCGTGGTCGCGGTCGGAGCGTTGCGGTTCCAGCTCGGAACGAACGTATCCAGCGACCCCACGCGCTTGGAATAGAGGAAACTCTTGAGTTCATTGGCCGGGATCACGTTGCCGGCATTCGGGCCGCTGGTGTACAGCGTCACGTAGCCAAGCAGTTGAGGCGGGTAGGCCCCTTGGTCCACGCGATAAAGTTGCAACGCGCTCCGGAGCGAATTCATATCGCTAAAGTCTCCATTGCGAGCGGCAGCTGCCTTTGACCGGGCGAAGACCGGAAAGATAATGGCCGACAGCAAAGCTATGATCGCAATAACGGTCAGCAGTTCAATCAGCGTAAAGCCGCGACGAGTTTTCATGTACATGTCCTCCCGGGACAGGCGTATGACGTCAGGAGCCCGACCCGGGTTCCGTCAGCCTTTCGTCACTGATCGTAAATAGCCCAGGATCAGCGCTTCTAGCGTCGGCCAGAAGAGCATGGCGCCCAGGGCTCCTACGGCCAAATGAGGACCGAACGGAATCATCGTCAATTCTACTTGGTTCTCCTCCTCATCCACCGCTTCAATCGCATATGGATTTTCCTTGAACCACCATTCGTAGACCTTCGGCCAAATCAGTCCCACGATGTCCATCAGCAAAACGTAACCAATGCCGCACTGGATGAGCGATCCGATGCTCTCGGGCTCGTAATCCTCCTCCTCTTCCTCGGGGGCTTCTTCGACGGCGGGCTTGCGTTTTTCCATCATCACCCGCAGCCACAGCGCCAATATGCCGATGACGGCCCCGGAGATCACCGCGAGGCCAAAACTGGTCATGGCCATCATGGGGAAGAGCACCGCCCCGATGCCCCTCGCCATCTTGATGTCGCCGTGCCCCATGGCGTCCTTGCGGAACAAAATCCGGCCCAAGAAGGCAATTCCCCAGAGGACACCAATCCCCGTGAGGGCGCCGGCCACCGCGCTGGGGATGCCCCACGTCCAGGCTTCCGGCCGGTTTTGCGCAATCAAGGCGCCGTTGTAGCCGATGCCGATGATGAACATGGCCGCGTTGACTTCATCCGGGATGATGTAGTGCGCGATGTCGGTGAAAATGGCCGCCACCAGGGCCGCTGAGAACAGCGCGTAGGCCACAAATTTGGTGGGATCCTCGCCGATGCAGAGGTTTTGGTACCACAACGCTCCCCACAGAGTGCCCGTCACCAGCTCGACAAACATGTAGCGCGGGGCAATGGGAGCGCGGCAGTGGCGGCACTTGCCCCCTTGGATTGCCCAACTAAAGATCGGAATCAGGTCCGCCGGGCCGAGTTGGTGCTTGCACCGGGGGCAGAAGCTGTGCTTGGGTTCGGCGATGCTGAGGCCCCGGGGGAGCCGGTACACCACCACATTGAGAAAGCTGCCGATGGCGGCCCCAATAAAGAATCCGACAATGGTCGTCCAGACCGGAAAGAGCCCCTTATCCATGGGTATCGCCCCGGAGGATACCGAATCAAAGCAAACGGGGCGACTCCGCAATTGGAATCGCCCCGCAAGGATCGGCCGAGGGCCGTTCTTAGGTTTCGCCGGCCCCCGAGCTGAGGGATTCGATGACCTTGACCATCGGCATCATCATCGCGATGACGATGAAGCCTACGACGAAGCCGAGGAAGACGATGAGAATCGGTTCCAACGCGGCCGTCAGGGAGGCCAGAGTGGCTTCCACTTCCGCTTCGTAGAAGTCGGCGATCTTTTGGAGCATGAAGTCCAGCGAACCGGATTCTTCTCCGACCCCGATCATGTGCACGACCATCGGCGGGAAGAGGCGCGAGTCTTCGAGCGGTTCACCAATGCGTTCCCCTTCACGGATCTTCGCACGAGCATCCAGCACCGCGTCCGCCATCACCGAGTTACCGACAACACCCGAGACCGTTTCCATGGCCTGGAGAATCGGAACCCCGGAGGTGAGCAGCGTGCCCATGGTGCGGCTAAAGCGCGCCATGCAGACCTTGTGGTGCAGTGGCCCAAAGACCGGAATCAAGAGCTTCATGCGGTCCGCGGCGCGGCGCCCAAAGCGGGTGCTGGTGAACAGCTTCCACGCAATCCACACTGTGACCACCGTGATGATCATGATGTGCCAGTTCTTTTGGAAGTTGCCCGAGAGGTCGATGAGGAACTTGGTGGCCGCCGGGAAGTCTTCGTCCTTCAGGCCGATGTCCTTAAACAGAGCGGCGAACTGCGGGACAACCCAGACGACGAGGAAGATCACGATGCCGATGGCGGCGACCATAACCAAAACCGGGTAGGTCATGGCCGACTTCACCTTTCGGCGCAGGGCCACGTCGGCTTCCAGGAAGGAGGCGAGACGCTGCAGGGATTCTTCCAAAACCCCACCGATTTCCCCGGCGCGGATCAAACCGATAAACAGGTTATCAAACGTGCGCGGGTGGCGCTTCATGGAGTTCGAAAGGCTTTCCCCCGATTCCACGCGCTCGCCCAGGTCGAGAAGGATCTTCTTGAGCTTGGGGTCTTTGGTTTGTCGCGAAAGCACGTCCAGACAACGCACCAAGGACACACCGGCGTCCACCATCGTGGAAAACTGGCGGCAGAACACGGCCAGCAGACCGCGCTTGACCTTACCGAAGTTCTTTTTCTTCGATTTGCCGGCCCTCTTGATCATCGTCACTTCGATGACTTCGAGGCCTTGTTCGGCAAACCGCTGCCTTAGACTCTGTTCGTCCTCGGCTTCGGCCGTACCCTTTTGCACGCCCCCATTAGGGTCGCGGAAGGAGTAGCTGTAGACAGGCATAGTGGTTTAGGTTCCTTTAGCGTCGCTGGGGACCCGTCGCCGGGCCTCCAAGGTTGATCATCTTCTTCAGTTCCTCGATGTTCTGGCAGCGCATCATGGCCTCTTCCAGCGTGATGATCCCCTTCATGTAGAGGTCACGCAGGCATTGGTCCATGCTCGTCATGCCATGAGCCGCCGAGGTCTGAATCATGGACGGAATTTGGTGCGTTTTGTTCTCACGAATCAGGTTGCGAATGGCCGGGGTGGCCACCATGATTTCGTTTGCAGGGACACGACCCGGGCCGCTTGCCCGCGGGAGCAGCTGTTGGGCTGCAATGGCCACGATGTTGTTGGAGAGCTGAACGCGGATCTGCTCCTGCTGTCCTGGCGGGAACACGTCGATCATACGGTCGATGGATTCGGCCGCGTTGTTGGTGTGCAGCGTGGCAAACACCAAGTGGCCGGTTTCCGCCGCGGTGATGGCCAGACCGATCGTTTCGGTATCGCGCATTTCACCAACCAGCAACACGTCCGGGTCTTCACGAAGACAAGCGCGGAGCGCGTTGCTAAAGCTCTTGGTGTCCGTCCCCAGTTCGCGCTGGTTGATGATGGACTGCTTGTGCGTGTGCAGGTATTCGATCGGGTCTTCAATCGTAATGATGTGCACGGCGCGGTTGACGTTGATGAAGTTGATCATCGCCGCCAGCGAGGTGGACTTCCCGGAACCGGTCGGACCCGTCACCAGAATGAGGCCGCGCGGGCGCTCGGTCAGCTGCTCGAGGATCGGCGGGAGGTTGAGTTCGCGTGCCGTAGGAATGCGGCTGGAAATCAAACGGAAGGCAGCCGCCACGGCCCCTCGGTCGCGATAGAGGTTTACACGGAACCGGGCGCGGCGCGGCAGCGCGTACGAGAAGTCAAGCTCGAGGGTCTGCTCAAAGCGGGTGACCTGGTCATCGGAAAGGATTTCGTACAGCATTCGCTGGGTTTGCTGCGGCGAGAACTTTTCGTAGTTCAATCGCTTGAGGCCACCGTCTTCACGGATGACCGGCTCCGAATCTACGCAGATGTGCAGGTCCGAACAGTTCCGGTCCACAACCGTGTTGAGGAGCTCATCAATGTGCAGGTCCTCAAGCGTTTTGGGTTGGCCCACCGTGCCCGCCGCCATCGGCGGGGCCTCGGCCGGAGCCTGTCCCATCGGATTCACTACGGAAGGCGGGATATTGGATACGGGGGGAACGTTCGGTTCGCTCATTTTTCGATTGGTCTTTGAGAGTGTAGAGTAGGGGAGCCCCAGAAAAGTTCCCAGGGCTCGGAATTCGATTGTGGCTTAGAAGCCGGCGGTGAAGACAACGCGCATGACTTCTTCCGGGTCGGTCAGGCCCATCAAGACCTTCGCGAGCCCGTCTTCACGGAGTTCCTTCATGCCAGCCGCTTTGGCCGCCATCTTCAAGTCGTTCACCGGGGCGCGACGGCTTACCAGTTCGGCGATTTCCGCATTCATCACCATCAGTTCGTGCAAACCGTTTCGACCCTTGTAACCGGTCATGCGGTTGTCTTCGTGCGGGATGCCTCGGTAAAGCGTGATCATCTCATCCGGGTCTTCAAACTGGAAGCCAAAGCGACGCAGGTCGATCGCCGGAACATCGTAAGGCTCCTTATGGTTGGCGTCAATACGTCGTCCGAGACGTTGGGCCAACACGCCGATCACCGTGGCGGAGATCAGGTACGGCTCCACGCCCATGTCCACCAAACGAATCGTGGCCGAAGGCGCGTCGTTGGTGTGAAGCGTGGAAAGCACCAAGTGCCCCGTGAGCGAGGCTTCAATGGCGATTTCGGCCGTTTCAAGGTCACGCATTTCCCCGACCATGATGATGTCAGGGTCTTGACGGAGGAAGGCGCGGAGCGCGGTGGCGAAGGTCAGACCGGCCTTCTTGTTCACCTGCACCTGGGCGAGACCGTTGAGCTGGTACTCGACCGGGTCTTCAACCGTGATGATGTTCACGCCCACCGTGTTCAGCTTGTTGAGAACTGAATACTGCGTCGTCGTCTTCCCGGAACCCGTGGGACCCGTACAAAGGAACATCCCGTTCGGCTGGGAAATCAGTTCATCGATGATCGCCTGATTCTCGGGGGTGAAGCCGAGCTTGCTCAGGCCGACCATGGCGTTGCCCTTGTCGAGAATACGCATAACGCACTTCTCACCAAAGGGAGTCGGAATCGTCGAAACACGCAGGTCGTACTCTTGACCCTGCGTGCGGACTTCAATACGACCGTCCTGCGGAACCCGCCGTTCGGCGATGTTCATTTCGGCCATGATCTTGAGGCGGCTCAGGAGCGGCGCCTGCAAGTTCTTGGGAACCGTCATGGCTTCCATCAGCACGCCGTCAATACGGTAGCGGATGCGAACGCTCTTTTGTTGCGGCTCGACGTGGATGTCCGAGGCGCGGTCGTTAATACCTTGTTGGATGAGGGCGTTGGCCAGCTTGATGATGGGGGCCTGATCGGCCATATCCTCATCGCCTTCGGTCTCGTTCGTCGCCGCCTTGTCCGTGTCGCGCTGAACCTGCGCTTGCGCCATCAGGGCGCGGAAGTCTGCGCGGCCGCCTACATTGCCCGTGGCCGCCGCTGCCGAAACCGCCGCCGTGGCACTTCCACCTTCCTCGGTAGTAGCCACGCCGCTGCTGCTGGCGTAGTTCTTGCGAATGGCTTCTTCAATGGCCGCCGGAACCGCCATCGCGGGCTTCACTCGGCACCCAGATGCCAGTTGAATCTGGTCCACGGCCTCCAAGTTGTTCGGGTTCTCCATGGCCACCCACAGCGTCATCCCATCCTTCTTGACCGGGATCGCGTTGTGAAGCTTGACGAGGCGCTCCGGAACAATGTTAATGGCTGAGCTTTCGACCGAGAAGCGGTCGAGGTCCACAAACGGGTGACCTAGCTCTTGGGCGCGGGCTTCAATGATCTCGCGCTCGCCCACCATTCCCAGATCCCGCAGGATGATGGAAATGTCCTTGCCGGTCTGCGCCTGAACCTTCGACGCCTCCTCTAGCTGTTCCTGCTTCAAGTACCCCTTCTGCATCAGGTACTCGGTCATTGGGACTCGTTGCAATGCCATTCGGCCGTTCCTTCCTTAGCGTGTCAGGCCGCCTTCCCCAAGGCGATGGCCAGTCACGCGAACCCTATTCTAGACCCAAACGTCCCGAGAAGTCGCGCCTCAGCCCAGATTTTTTACCGGTTTTCCCCGCCTGGGACACGGTTTCACCCGTTCACTTCTCCCGAAGCCGACCTGACCCGGCGCGAACTGAGCGGGTCGGGTATCCCTGAAAGGCCGTGATTCGCTCGCTCATCAACCGCTCTCTTCAAGGCCACCTGCAGGCTCTGATCCAAGCGGGCCAAATCCCTGCGGCCAGCTATCCGCCCATCCAGTGCGAAGCGCCGAAGCAGCCCGATCACGGCGACCTCGCGGTGCCCTTTGCGCTGGGGGCCGCCCGGTTCGCGGGCATGAACCCGCGCGCCCTTGCTGAAGTCCTGGCGGAGCGCCTGCGCCAAGACCCGCTCATCGCGTCAGTCGAGATTGCCGGGCCGGGCTTCGTGAACCTGCGCCTCTCCGCTACGGCCTACCAGCAAGCCCTGAACGCCGTTCTGAGTTCTGCCGGCCAGAGCGTGCTGAGCAGTGCAAGCCACTTTGGTCGCCCCGCTTGTGAAAAGCCGGAGCGGATCAACGTCGAGTTCGTGAGCGTGAACCCGAACGGCCCCATCACCATCGGCAGCGGGCGCGGGGCGGCTTACGGTTCCGCCCTGTGCAACGTGTTGCAAGCCGCCGGGCACACGGTCCACCGCGAGTACTACATCAACGATGGGGTGAACAGCGAGCAGATGCGTCAGTTCGCCCTCAGCGTCCGCGCGCTCAAGCTGGGCACGGAGTTCCCGGAGAAGGGCTACAAGGGCGATTACGTGCAGGCGGTCGCCGACCAGATCGAGCCGCAAGGCGACCCCGACGTGATCTGGTGGCAACAGGAAGCCCAAGCCCTGATGCTCCAACGCCAGCGCCGCGACCTCGAAACCTTCGGCGTGGCCTTCGATACCTGGTTCAGCGAGCAGACCCTTCACGACTCGGGCCGGGTGCAGGCTTGCATTGACGAACTGGAAGCCAAGGGCATCGCCGATCGCCAACCGGTGCGCCGCTCGCTCAAGCTCGGCAAGAAGGGCGTGATCGAAGACGTGATCGTTGAAGATCAGCCGGTGGACGAAGATGACGCCGCCGGCAGCGAGCCGACGGTGTGGCTCCGCTCCACCAAGCTGGGGGACGACAAGGACCGCGTGCTCCGCCGCAAGGATGGCCGCCTCACCTACATCGCCGGCGACGTGGCGTACCACGATGACAAGTTCAACCGACCGGCAAATACCGACCGCCTGATCACGGTACTCGGCCCGGACCACCACGGGTTCATCGGTCGCCTCAATGCCGTCGTGGCCGCGATGAAGATGCCGCCCGTGCCCACCACCACGGATGGTGAGCCGCTGAGCGAGATTGATGCCAAGCGGTACGTCAGCCCCGCCGAGCGTGACGCCTGCCAAACCGCGGCCAAGGACGCCGAAAGCAAGCTTCTGGTGCAGATTTATCAGCTTGTGCGCTTTATGAAGGACGGGCAGCCCGCCCCCATGCGCAAGCGCGACGGCAACATCTACGCGATCAGTGACCTCATCGAGGAGATCGGCGCGCAGGCCGCTCCCCAGGCTGACCGCGAGGAGCAGGTTCGCATTGGGCGGGACGTGGCGCGGTTCTTCTACTTGATG
>CALRVA020000027.1:0-19890 GCA_943371495.1 Archangium gephyra
GTTCTCCGCGCCACCCAGAGCGGCAACCGGGCGTACCGCCGCAAGGCCGCGCTTCCCTTCGGGACGAGCATCGCCGGCCAGGCCATGCGCGAAAGGCGCACCGTCACCGTCCTGGACGTGCAAGAAGACGAGACTTACGTCGGCCACGACCTCGCCGAAGAGCAAGGCCTCCGCTCAATGGTGTGTGTGCCGCTCACCGTTTTTGAGCGCACGATTGGCGTGATGTCGTGCTACACCGCTGAGCGCCGCCAATTCACTACGGAAGAGGTCCGCGCGCTTGAAGCGCTGGCCCGCCAAGCCGCCGTGAGCATCGAGCACGCTCGCCTGCAGGTGCGCACCACCTTGATGCAGGAGATGCACCACCGGGTGAAGAACAACCTGCAGCAAGTGGCCTCCCTCTTGCGGCTGCAAATGAACCAGAGCCAAGACCACCACGTGGACGAAGCCTTGGGCGACTCGCTGGGGCGCATCCTCGCCATCGCCTCGGTCCACGATCTCCTCAGCCGGGATGACCTCGATCACGTCGGATTGCGTTCCCTGGCCGAGAACCTCATCCAGCACACGTCGCAAAGTATCTTGCGCGGGTCGGGGATTCGGTTCCAAGTGCAGGGCGATGACACATCTCTCAGCACCAGCCAAGCCACCCAAGTCGCGCTCATTCTCAATGAGCTCATCCTTAATGCGGTGGAGCACGGGTTCGGGGTGGACCAAAGTGGCGAAATCCACGTGACGGTGGAAGTGGACGAAACCCAAGTGGACGTCTGGGTGAGCAACAACGGAAGCCAGTTGCCGGAGAACTTCTCTGAGCAAGAAGTAGGGCTAGGACTGCAGATCGTCAACAGCCTCGCCCGGGCGCTCCGCGGGACCTTCACGATGAAGAATGAACTCGGCTGGACCGTGGCCCATCTTAGTTTTACAAGAACTTCGGGCGAGTAGTAACGCTCGGCCTCGTTCTTGCGTTTGACACTTAGAGATGCTCAGTTTGGCCCTTGCTCTGGTTGCCCAAACCACGCCTTCGGTACCGCCGGTGCCGGTGGTGACGGGGACGGGCGTGGCGTACATTGCCACCTCCGGGCGCACGGCCACGCCTCGGCTTTACGACTGGGGTCGCCCGTTCCGTGAGGATCGCGCCGCCGTGGGCATTGAGCAGCGCGCGCACTATATCTCACCCACTGGGCAGGTCTTGCTCTCTTTGGCATTCCCCGAGGCCGGCAACTTCCGCCAGGGCCTGGCCGCCGTCGGCCACGCCGCCAAGCTCGGGTACATCAATCCGTCGGGGGACTGGGCCATCCCGATGAACTTCGATGTCTATCCCGGCGCTTACGACGGCAAGGCCGAGTTCCGTGACGGGCTGGCGCTGGCCAAGCGCAACGGGCAGTTCGGTTACATTCGCCCCGACGGCACCTGGGCCATCAAGCCTCGATTCCGGAACGCCGAGCCGTTCCGCAACGGGTACGCCCGTGCCCAAACCGCCGACGAGCAGGGCCTGATTGACACCGACGGCCAGTTCGTCTTTACCGAGGGTGAAGTGATGGGTGATGTGGCCGAGAACCTCTTCCCGGTCCGCAGTGAGGGCCGCATTGGCTACGCCGACACCGAGGGCATCCTGCGCATCCCGGCCAAGTTCACGCAGGCAGGCACCTTCTCAGAGGGTCTGGCCTGGGCCGTAGAAGGCGGCAAGCTGGGCTACATCAACGCCAAGGGCGACTGGGTAATCCGCCCGACTTTCCGACCGGATTCGGTAGTGGGGGGCGGCAACTTCACCAATGGCTTCGCCTGGGTGATCCGAGCGCGGGGGGATGAGCTCGAAACCGTGTTCATTGCGCGCAACGGCAAGGCGCAGTTCGACCGCGTGTTTGATTTCGCCGACGATTTTGAAAATGGCCTCGCCTACTTTGAAGTGGGCGAGACCATGGGGCTCATCAGTTCGACCGGCCAAGTCGTGTGGTCGGCGCCCTTTGCGGGCACCGCTTACTAAGCTGTCTCCTTACGGGAAGCGAATGTCGTAGTACACCGGCAGGTGGTCGCTGGCGCGATCGCCCTTCTCGACGTACTCCACCGGGCCGGAATCCGGCACGTTCACGCGGCCGCCTCGGCCTCGCAGCGCATCAGCACCGCCGTAGACCGTCGCGGTCGCCGGGCTCACGCGGAAGAGCTGCGGGCTGACCAAGATGTTGTCAAAGAAAGACTCGCGCACCTTCACGTCGCGCGGGAACTCGTAGTCCTTGCCGCGCAGTCGATCGTTGTCCGCCTTGGCCCCTCGGCTGATGGGCGTGAGCGCCTGGCCCCGGAAGTAGAAACTCATCCCGATGGTCACGTAATCCTGTTCGTTCAGGCGATCGCACACGTTCACCATCAGGCGCGGCGTCACGCGGCCGGCGGAAGTCTTGGGGTCGCCGGTTTCAAGAATGTTCACACTCTTGTCGTCCGGGGCGTCGTTCATGTCGCCTCCGATCACCACATGCGGCTCGTTCTTCTCTTTGATGAAGGCGGCCAGCAGGCTGGCGTGCTGCTCGCGCTGAGGATCGGTGGTGGCCCGGCCCCCGCGCCGACTCTTCATGTGAGTGGAATAAACCGTGATCTTGTCGCCATTCGGACTGACCACGACGGCGCGCATCACGTCGCGCTTGCCCGGAAAGGCGAAGTCCAACTGCGGGTCAGTAAAGATAAGACCGCTGGATTCAATCTTCCAGGGCTTCTTCACGACGACGGCGACTTCCTGGGCTTCCCTCGGGTCATCCAAAATCGCAATCTCGTAGTTCTGGTCGAACACTTGGCGCAGGGCCTTCAAACTGGCGACTTCTTGCACCGAAAGGATGTCCGGCTTGATGGTGCCAATCACTGACTTGAGGTTCTTGATACGGTCCGGGTTCTCGTTCTCGGCCAACCACTGAATGTTATAGGTCATGAACCGAGCGCCACGCTTTTCCACCGGCGCGGTGGGGTTCGTTTGGCCGTTCTGACCGACTTGGGCTCGGACCACAGGCACCGAGGCCAAGATCAGGGCTCCCACGATGGGAATCAACCAAGAACGTCGAAGACGCATGACCGAGAAGATACCAGGGGGAGATGACGGTACTCTGGCACTATGGCGCGGAAGCCCACGCTGAGTCCCAGTCGCATCACCACGTTCCTGGCCTGCCCAGTCAAGTACAAATGGACGTATGTGGATCGCCGAGGGCGTTGGTACTTGCGCTCCAAGGCTCACTACTCGTTTGGCACGTCGTTGCATAACGTTTTACAGAGGTTTTACGATTCGAAGGACGGCGGCGTAACAACCACCGAAGAAGCCGTCGCCGCGCTGGAGGAAGCTTGGATTGACGCGGGCTACGAGAGTCAGTCCGACATGATGGAGGCGCTCGCCGAGGGCAAAGACATCCTCACCAATTACCTTGAGGAAGTGGCCGCTCCGGTCACGGCAAACACCTTGTTCGTGGAGAAGACGTTGCGCACGGATTTGGGTCCTTTCGTGCTGCTCGGGCGTATTGACCGGCTGGATGAGCACGAAGACGGCACCCTGGACGTGGTGGACTACAAGAGCGGGCGCGGCAGTGTTTCAGCGGAAGAAGTCCACTCGGACCTCGCCATGGGCGTTTACCAAGTCCTCGTGCGGGCCAACTACCCGGACCGAAATGTGAAGGCCACGATTGTGGCCTTGCGGGCCGGGGCTTCGGCCTCGGCGCAACTGGGCGAAGCCGAACGGGAGGAGTTCATCAACGACCTCGTGGAGATCGGCGAGCGGATCCTGAATGCCGACTACGAGAGCATGGAACCCACCCCGAAGGCGCTCTGCCCCCGGTGCGATTTTCTGCCGCTATGCCAGAAGCACCCGGAGTTTGCTGAAGGCGTGAAGCCGTGGCTGGCGCAGGCCAGCCCGACTCCTTAACGACTGGCTTCCAGCCCCGGATAAACGCCCGAGGAACTCGCGTCCACGATCTCGCGGGCGGTTGCTTTGAGGATGTCCAGGTCCACTTTCAGGCTGTCGCTGGCGAACTGCTCGGGGTCGATGACCTTCCCCGACATCGAACCGTGAACGGCAAAGGCCGCCCGGTCTTCGAGGGATTCACCCAAGCGCCAGTCCGGACCGATCCAGAACGGATCCATCGGAAGACCCGTATCCAGGCTTCCCAGCACCAACATACGGGCGCGGTCCAGGGTCATCTTGTCCCAGGTGTCAATGTCGGCGCGCATGGCTTCCCAGCTGGCGTTCAGCTCGGCGGCGGCATCAGTGCTTCCTGCCCGCTGCGCCACAAATCTCGGCAACCAGCCTTCGCGCTGCGGCCACAGCACCAGCTGTTGACGATAGGTGTAGCCCAGCTTCTCGCGTAGCACGCGCGTCATCGCACCGTCCTTGCCCACGCCCAGGGCGTAGAGCGCCAAGATGCGCGGGGCAAAGTCCGGGGCTCCGGGCTTCAGCAGCGGCGCTTGCCACTCCCAAAAATCCACCCGCCCCGGCACGCCCTTGATGGGCCGGGCGTTCACGTCCCTCGGCATCGTCGGCGGATCGGTGAGGCGATCCCGGAAGTACTTCACGACTTCCCGCTCGCCTTCGCCTGCCGCGACATCGCCCATCACCACCACGTGCATGCGCTCCACCCGAAACGCCGCCTGGTACACCCGCTTGATGTAAGCGTTGTCCACCCGCGTCATCTCCGGTTCCTGCGCGTCGCCCCACAGCACCCAGGGGTTGCCTTCGGTCTTGCGTCGTTGCACCGCCTTCTCCACGTCCAGGGTGGAAAGCCGGGCGTCGGTCGCCATGCCGGCGGCAATTTGGGCGGCAATATCTGTGCCTCCCTTAGGCGCACTTACTTGGATGAGAATCCAGTCAGAAAAGACCTGCACGCGCGGGGCCACGCCGGCCTGGCTGCCGTAAGCGAATATGACCCGGCGGCTATAGGCGCCGCTGCCTTCCATCAGGGTCTCCCCGATCAGGCGCCAAGCGGTGCGGTTACGTCCGCCCATTTCTTCGGGGGCGGGCACCGCCACGCACACCGTCACGCGCCCAGAATCGGGCACCATCATCTCGGTGATTTGCGGCATGGTTCGGGTTTGACCCAGGGCCGCTGCCAAAACGAGACTGGCGAGGGTGCTCATTGCCCACCTCCGACTTCCACAATCACGGCCCTATCGGCCCGGAACCTCGCTAAGCCCGCGGCAAACTGCTCCGGCGTCATCGTCGCGGCCTGGTTTTCCATGTCATCGAGCGTAAAGTTCGGTCGCTGGAGGAGCAAGACCCCCATGATCGCGCCGAAGGCCAAAGGATCCGACCGCTGCGCGCGAATCCATCCGAGCAGATAACCCTGCCCCACCGGGAACGACAAAGCCGGCTGCACCATCTCGATGGACTTCAGCGTGGCCGAGTCCACCGCCCGCAGGGTGATGAGTCCAGGGCGCGTGCTGGGCGTGTAGACCGGCGAGATGTCCGGGAATTCCGCCCGGATGGCCAGGGCCGCCGCCAGGGTGGCCAAAGTGGCGGGGTCACCCAGACCCGGCACCACTGCCGCCCGCGCTGCACCCGCCGGGGTGAAGCCTTTCTCCACGCTGATCGGCTCTTCCTCGTTGTCGGGGAAGCGTTCCGGGCCGCTGGGCAGGTCGCCAATCACGGCGCGCATCGGAGCCATCCATGCGTTGGGGTCGCTGGCCGAGACCATCACCAGGGCCATCCCGTTGCCCACCATTTGCCGGCGGTGCAGGTCGCGGAGTTCGTCGGCGGTCAGCCCCGCCATGGCTTCCAAGGATCCAAAGGGGTTCCGCCCCTCGGGGCCAAACGCGGCCAGCCACGCCGCATCGCTGATGGCATCGAGGTCCGTGCGCAGGGCGGCTTCTTGCGTCATGATCGCCACTTCCTTCTTCAATGCCTCTTCGCTCACTTGGAGCGGCGCGGTCATTTCTCGGATGATGTCGAGGGCCAATTCTTCTGCCCCAACGGGGCCTTGAATCTGGAACAACGTGACATCCCGCTGGGTCACGGCCGTCAGGTAGCACCCCATCCGCTCCAGGCGGCGGTCAATCGTGCCGTCCCCCCGGGCCACAAAGTGTTCCCACACATGTCGAAGTCCGTGACGGGCGTCGGTATCTCGGACGTTGTCGGCGCTAATGGCCAGGGTCACGCTGAAGGTCGTGCGTTGCGGGTCGAACTGAGCAAAGGTGATGGCACCGTTTTCCAGAAACTCCCGGCGGCGCATCTCCTCGGGGGCCGTCGGTGGAGCCCCAAAGGCCAAAGTGCAGCCGCCCACCAGGGCGACAAAAAGGGTGCGGGCGAGCACGCGGCTAGTGTACCGGAGCCTCATCGCAGGTAACTCGCGCCGTTGATGTCAATCACGATGCCGCTCATGTATTCCGTCTCGTCGCGCAGCAAGAAGGCGATGGCGGCGGCGCAATCTTCGGGGCTGGCCATGCGCCCGAGCGGGATGTCGGCCAGGATTTGCGGCAGGCGGGTTTCCATGCCTTCCCGAGCCATCGCGGTCTCCACCCAGCCGGGGGCGATTGCCATGTGTCGAATATTGAGCTTGGCGTGTTCCACCGCCAGGGCGCGCGTGAGGTTGAGAAGCGCCGCTTTGCTGACGCTATAAGCACTGGCGTTCGCCTCGCCCCGGTGCCCCACGCGGCTGGCCACATTGACAATTCGCCCGCCGCCTTGCTTGGCAAAGTGAGCCACCGCCTCGTGGATCATCGCGAGCGGCGAGTAGAAATTCACCCGCATGGTGGTGTCAAAAACGTCTTGCAGGGTGGCGGCATCCGCCTCCAGCATGCTCACCTTGGTGTAGATGCCCGCGTTGTTCACCAGCGCCTGCACGGGGAGGTCGGCCAGCACCTGGCGCATCATCGCGCGGGCCGCCGCCGGGTCGTCAAGGTCACAGGCGTAGGAACCCGCCCAGGCATCCCCCAAAGCCTGCTTCACCTCTTCGGCCGCAGCGTGGTTGGTGCCGTAGTGAATCGCCACCCGCCAGCCGTCGTCTTTGAGGCGCAAAGCCGTCGCTCGGCCAATGCCGCGCGAGCCTCCGGTGACAAAAACAACTTTTTCTGACATTTCTCTCAACCTTGGCACCCGTTTGGACGTTTATACTTGCAAGATGAGCACAAATCGGGCTCCTGGGCGCAGCGAACTAGGGTTTTTACGAGTGTGGGCGTTGGCCGGTGTCGGCTTCGCCACCGTCGGATTGGGGTGGACCCTCGTCGCCGACACCAAGACCACCGACGCCGCCAACAAGATTACGGTTTCGGTCTATATGAGCACCGATTGCCCGGTGGCCATGCGCACCGCCCCACGCCTGGCGCAGATGGAAACCGAATGGGAAGCCAAGGGCGTGGAGTTCACGGCTTACTTCCCCAACGAGGGGGAAACCCAGCGCCGCGTGGCGGACTACATGCGCGACCGCAAGCTCGACTTCCCCTTCCGCCTCGACGTCGGTGGGAACAAGGCGAAGTCGTCCGGCGTGGAGATTGTGCCGACCGTGGTTGTGCGGCGCGGCGATGAGGTGCTCTACCGTGGCCCGATGGACGACGCCAAGGTGACCGAGGAAGTGAAAACCCACTACCTCAAGGACGCCCTCACGGCGGCCCTGGATGGCAAGGAACCCAAGATCAAGGAAGCCGAAGCGTTTGGCTGCTACCTCATGGCCGGCGATCCGATCCCCTCGATGGAGGAAGTGAACTACGCCGAGCACACCGCCGCCATCATCAACGACAATTGTCTGGTGTGCCACCGCCCGGGTGAGGTCGCGCCGTTCTCGCTCGAAGGTTACGAGAACGCCCGCAAGTGGAGCCGGATGATTGCCAAAGTTTCCAGCGAGCGCCGCATGCCGCCGTGGCTGGCCGTGGAGGGCGTAGGCGAATTTAGCCACGAAATGCGCCTGACCGAGCGCGAAATCGCCACGCTAACGCAATGGGCCGAAGCCGGTGCCCCCAGCGGCGACCTGAGCAAAACCCCGAAGGCCCCCGAATTCCCGGTCGGTTGGCGCTTGGGCGAGCCCGACATGCTGATTTCAATGCCCAAGCCGTTCAAGCTGAGCGACGACGGCCGCGATGAGTATTGGAACTTCGTCATCAAGCCGGACATCACGGAGCCAGTCTACGTGCAGGCGATGGACGTCAAGCCCGGCAACAAGGCTGTGGTCCACCACGTCATCGCCTTTATTGACGAAAAGGGCGTAAGCGACAAACTGCTGGAAGGCGGACGCGATGGCGGCTACCAAACCTTCGGCGGCCCGGGCTTCATCCCCGATAACGCCCTGGGCGGATGGGCGCCGGGCCTGCAACCCGAACGCCTGCCCAAGGGTGCAGGTTTCCTCCTCAAGCCCGGCGCGCGCATCGTGATGCAAGTGCACTACAGCAAGTCCGGCCGCGAAGAGGTGGACCAAACCAAGATGGCCCTTTACTTTGCCAAGGAGCCGGTGACGATGCCGACCGAGATTGCCTGGCTGGCTAACCCTGCCATCCGCATTCCGGCGGGCAACGCCAAGTCCGAGTTCAAGCAGACGATTCCGCTGCCGGTGGACGTCACGCTTTACAGCCTGATGCCGCACATGCACCTGCTGGGCAAGGAGATGCACGCCACGCTGATCCACCCGGACGGCACCCGCGAGCGCCTGATCTCGATCGATAAGTGGGACTTCAATTGGCAGCTGAACTACATGCTGAAGGAGCCCAAGCTCATCAAGCGCGGAAGCAAGATTGAGATCGTGGCCATTTTTGACAACAGCGAGGACAACCCGTCGAACCCGAGCTCTCCGCCGCGCGAAGTGCGCTGGGGCGAGGAGACCACCGATGAGATGATGTTGCTGGTCGCCGGGGTACACATTCACTTGCCGGGCGGGGCGCGCAGAGCGGGCTCCCTCTAGGCCGAGTGAGTGAAACCTTGAGCGTAGTCGTTGTGATTCCGGCCCGAATGGGCGCAACTCGTTTCCCGGGCAAGCCGTTGGTGGATTTGCTCGGGAAACCGATGGTCCAATGGGTGTGGGAAGCCTGCACCAAGTCCGGGATTTCGTCGGAAATCTACATCGCTACGCCGGATGAAGAGATTCAGGCCGCCGCCGAGGGTTTTGGCGCGCGCGTCATCATGACTCGCCACGACCACGTGAGTGGCACCGACCGCATCGCCGAAGTCGCCACCAAGGTGGCCGGCGATATCTTTTTGAATGTGCAAGGCGACGAGCCCCTGGTGCAAGCCGGGAGCATTGCCGCTGCTGCCCAGCCCCTGGTGGCCGATGCCAGCCTGCAAATGGGCAGTGTGTGGACGGAGTGCCCTGAGGATGAATACGACAACCCGGCCGTGGTGAAGGTGGTGACCGACCTTGCCGGCGACGCGCTCTACTTCTCCCGCCATTGCATCCCCTTCCCGCGCAACCCGCGCGTTGGCATTGTCAAGAAGCACCTCGGCATCTACGCCTACCGCCGCGAGCCGCTCCTGGCCTTCAACACCTGGGGCGCCAGCGAACTCGAACGTACCGAGCAACTGGAGCAGCTTCGCTTTATGGAGCACGGGGTCCGCATTCGGATGAGTCAAGGCGCAGGCAGCGAACTGGCCGTGGATACGCCGGAGCAAGCCGATCAAGTCCGCGAAATGATGGCCGCGCGGGGCTACGGCGCGTAGCCGTCCGCCCCCTCCTTGCGAGTACAATAATCGTTCGGAGCTCAAGGGCGAGCAACGACCTTTTGATGCGCCATGGAGGCACCCTCGGCCTACAACGATGCGCGAGTGGTTGCCGCTCGCGAGAAGCTTGCAAGCAAGTTCCGGGAGCTACGCCCGGACCACGAGGACACGCGCGTCATGGCGGCCATGGATTTGGCTGCCGCCGCCCACGATGGCCAGTTCCGCCGCAGTGGCGAACCTTACGTCACGCACCCCGTTGAAGTCGCGCTAATCTGCCTGGAGCTCCGGCTCGATGACGACGGCATCATTGCCGCCCTCCTGCACGATGTCATCGAGGACACCGAGGTCACCAATACTCAGGTGCGCGCGCAGTTCGGAGATGTGGTGGTGCAACTCGTGGAAGGCGTCACCAAGCTTGAGAAAGGCGTGCGCCCCGACGGCACCGCCAACCAAGCCGCCCGCGCCGAAACCCTGCGCGCCGCCGAAAGCCTGCGCAAGATGCTCATCGCGATGTCGCTGGACATCCGGGTGATGATCATCAAGCTGGCCGACCGGCTGCATAACATGCGCACCCTGGACAGCATGCCGTCCGATCGGCGCATCCGCATCGCCCAGGAGACGATGGACGTCTATGCCCCCTTGGCCGCCCGCCTCGGGATTTGGCAGATCAAGTGGCAGCTCGAAGACTTGTCCTTCAAGGTCTTGCACCCCAAGGAGTTCCGCGAGATCACCGAAGCGGTGGCCAAGTCCCGCCAACACCGCGAAGATGAGCTGAGTGACGCGATTCGCATCATCAAAGAGCGGCTGGAATCCAAGGGATTGCACAACACGCAGGTCATTGGGCGTCCGAAACACCTCTACAGCATCTTCAACAAGGTTGTTAAGCAGGGCATCCCGTTCGAGCAGATTTACGACCTCATCGCCCTTCGCGTCATCGTCACCGAACCCTACGAGTGCTATCTGGCACTGGGCTACGTCCACGACCTGTGGCTGCCGATGCAGGGCCTCTTTAGCGACTACATCAGCGCCCCCAAGCCGAACGGCTACCAGAGCCTGCACACCAAGGTGATTGGCCCGCACGGCGAGCCGATCGAAGTGCAGATTCGCACCCGCGAGATGCACGAGATTGCCGAATACGGGGTGGCCGCGCACTTTGCCTACAAGGAAGGCGAGCGGGCCAACGTGCGGGGCGAGGCGATTGCCGAACTCCGCCGGCAAATCGCCGACTGGTCGAACGATTCCTCCAACTCGCGCGAGTTCCTCAAGGCGGTCTCCACGGACTTCTTTAGCGAGCAGGTGTTCGTGTTCACGCCCAAGGGCGACGTGCTAGACCTCCCGGCCGGGTCAACGCCCATTGACTTCGCGTTTCGGGTTCACACCGATCTCGGCCTCATCACCGTGGGTGCCAAGATCAACGGGCGCATTGTGCCGCTGAGCACCAAGCTCCAGAACGGGGACCGGGTGGAATTGGTCACTCGGCGCGACGCGCAACCCAGCCTGGACTGGCTGGAGTTTGTGCAAAGCCAGCACGCGCGCAGCAAGATTCGGGCGTACTTCCGGCGCCGCAACCGCGCCGAGAACACATCGCGCGGCAAAGAAGCCATTGAAGCCGAGCTGAAGCGGCTGGGGCTGGATCCCCGCGCCCTCACGGCCGATGATTCGATCCAGAAGGTGCTCCCCCACTTTAAACAAGTGGACAACGCCGCCGACCTCTTTGCGCGGGTGGGCGAGGGGCTGGTTTCGGTGCAAAGCGTGGCGATGCGCCTGCGCGAACTTGTCCGCCCGGAAGCCCCCGCCGAAGCCAAAGACCCCTTCCGGCTCAAAGGCAGCCGGGCGACGCAGGAGGCCCGCACCAGCATGGAGGGCGTGCTCTCCCGCCGGGCGCGGTGTTGCTTGCCCGTGCCGGGGGACGATGTGGTGGCCTATGTCTCGCGGGGGCGGGGCCTTCTCATTCACCGCCGGGTGTGCCCCGATGCCATGGCCCTGATGGATAAGGAGCCCGAGCGCATGACCGGCCTGGACTGGGAGCCGGACGACAATGTTTACGACGTGGTTCTCATCGTGGTCACCCTGAACCGCCCGGGGTTGTTGGGCGAGATTTCTAGCCTGCTGGGTGAGCTGAAAACCAATATCAGCGCCGTGAAGGCCAAGACCGGCCCCACCGCCGAAATCAGCCTCCAGATTGACGTGCGCGATAGCAAGCACCTGCAGCACGTGATGAACCAGATCGGGCAAATGAGCGACGTGATCTCGATTCTGCGGGCGTTTGGACGGGGCAAGTTTAAGTGAGGCGCCCTCTATGAGAGCGATTGTCCAGCGGGTGCAGTGGGCGCGGGTGAGCGTGGATGGTTCCTTGGTGGGGCACTGCGGACCAGGGCTGATGGTGCTGGTGGCGGCCCACCGCGATGACACGCCGGCCGACATCGCCACCGTGGCCAAGCGGGTGGCCAATCTGCGCATTTTCAACGATCCAGAAGGCCGAATGAACCTGGCCCTGGCGGACTTGCCGCCCTCTGATCAGCCCGAGATTTTAGCAATCTCGAACTTTACGCTCTACGGTGACACCACCCAGCGGCGGCCCAGCTTTGTGCTGAGTGCGCCTTACCAGCAGGGGGAGCAGGCGTTTGGTGAGTTCGTGGAGGCACTGCGCGGGCTCGGCCGCACGGTGAGCACGGGCGTGTTCGGCGCGGACATGAAGGTGGAACTGCTGAACGATGGCCCGGTGACGGTGATCGTGGATCAAGTTTCGTCCGCTTAAAACACCTAAAGTCGAGCGACTCCTAAAACACAAGACCCCTCCCGGACGGAAGGGGTACCTTGCGCTTTCGGACTACAGGGAGGTCAGGAGTTCATCGCCGACCCGTCCGAAGGAGTGAGTTACTAAAACCCACGACCTCCCTTGCGCATGTTACTGTCACTCATTTGATTGAATGCCACCTCCTTTCTAGTATTAGCCCGCCTCGCGCGATGCAGACTTACCTATTTGTACGTTCGGCGGGGGCAGAAAGTGTCTCGTTCTTTCGCTCCGCCTCTTCCAATCGCTGGTTCGCCGACTCAAAACTGCGGCGCACGGCCCCCGGCGTCATAGAAAGCACGGTCATCGCCTTGGGGTGCCCCACCACGATGCTGAGCGACTGCGAGCCTTCGGGCTCGAAGGCGTTGCCGATCATGAGCACGCTGCCGCCATCCCGCCAGAACGCATACCGGAACTTCCCTTGCCCAATCGTCTCGTCGGGATAGCCGAAGTGGCCGGAATACCGGTCAATGGCTTGCTGCACCGCGTTGTCGTCCACCCCTTCCTGGGTGGTCATGGCCAGCACGATGCGATCTTCGAGGCTAATCACCGCCGCCGACACGGACGTGTCCGTCCAGCCCCGGCTCACAAAAGTCTTGCCGAATCCCGGAGGCACATCGCTCGAGTCATAAGCGCGGCGCGGCTTGGGCAGATACGCCCGGAAATTTGTGATGCTGTCGCCCACGGCCACGCGGCCCCCTTCGGGCATCAGCGCCAGGCGCGTATCGCTAAAGTCGCCTGGATATTCCAGGTCCAGTTCCGTTTGGGTGGGCTTGGCGACCGAAACCGGCTCGGGCGCGGAACATCCCGCACTCAACCCCGCACTCAAACCGCACGCCAGACTAACGAACAGCCAGGATGCGGTAGCGCTGCTTGCCGGCCGGGGCTTCCACTTCAATTTCATCGCCAACATTCTTTTCCAAAAGGGCCGAGCCCAGGGGTGAGGTGATACTAATTTTATCTTCCATGGGATCGGCCTCAAACGCTCCCACCAAGTTAATGGTCAACTCACCGCCCCACTCTAAGTCGGCCAGCGTGACCTGCGAGCCCAAATGCGCGCCGCTCATCTGCGAGGGATCAATGACCTTGGCAAACTGCAAGGTCTTTTCCAGGTCGGCGATGCGGCCCTCCAGGCGCTGTTGATTCAGTTTGGCCTCGTGGTACATCGCGTTCTCGCGGAGGTCACCATGAGACTTGGCTTCGCGGATGTTGTCCGCGATGCGCGGACGATCAATCATCTTCAGCGTCTCCAACTCTTTGGTGAGCTTCTCGTACCCTTCACGACTCAGCATCACTTCGTCGGCCATAATCACTCTAGTCTAACATGGTTGGCACGCCCGAGACAGGTCAGATTCGCCTCGGTGTGGTGATTGTCAGTTACAACACGAAAGATCACCTGCGCGCGTGCCTGCAAAGCCTGAGCGAGGCCGATGAAATCATCGTGGTGGACAACGCCAGCCGCGATGGGAGCCCCGAGATGGTGGCGGCCGAATTCCCTCACGTGCGGCTGATTGCGAACCCCCATAACCGGGGCTTTGGTGCGGCCAACAACCAGGGCCTGGACGCCATGTCCAGCGAGCTCGCGCTGCTACTGAATTCAGACGCCACCGCCACCCCCCGGGCGCTTGGGGTGCTTCGAGAGGTCATGGGCGACCCCAGCGTGGTGGCCTGCGGAGGGCAGTTGCAGTTCCCGGATGGGCGGGTGCAGGCTTCATGTTGCGCACCGCTCACGCTCTGGGCGGTGGCGTGCGAGCAGTTCTTGTTCGAAAAATTCTTCCCCAGCTCAAAGCTCTTCTCCCCCTATTGGCTCACTCACCGGCTCTTAGCGCAAGGGCCAGGGCCGCATGAGGTGGCACAAGTGATGGGGGCGTGCCTGTGCTTGCGCAAAGTGGAACGGTTTGACGAACGGTTTTTCCTCTACTGCGAGGACACGGAGCTCTGCCACCGGCTGCAACGGCACGGGCGGATCCTTTACGTGCCCACAGCTGTGTTCACGCACGCCCTGGGGGCCAGCAGTGCCGGCACGCGCTGGCAAGCGGTCGCTCGCTACAACCGGGGCAAGGAGCTTTACTTCAAACTGCACCACGGGGCTTTGGTTTCGTTTGGGGTTTGGAAGCTCAACCGCGAAGGCGCGCTCTTGCGCTTGCTTGGCTATTTGGCTTTGTGCCTGGTGCGCCCGCGACGCGCGTGGCCGCATGTGCAGATGTGGGCGCAGGTGCTCACGGCCCCCATTGCCGGGCCAGCATTGCCCCCGGATGCCCAGCCTTAAGCCGTACCGGACTCGTAGGCGTCCAGCACCGTCAGCGGGTCGCCTTCTTGCTCGACCCGGCCATCTTTCAGCCAAATGCAGCGGTCGGCCACCTGCAACACGTCCTCGCGGTCGTGACTCACGAAGAGGATGGTGCCGTTCTTCTGCTTGAACTCCTCGATGAACGCAAAGCACTTGCGCTCGAAGGCAAAGTCGCCCACGGCCAGCACTTCGTCCACGATGAGAATGTCGGCATCCACATGCGCGGCGATGCTGAACCCCAGCCGCGCCAACATGCCACTGCTGTAGGTGCGCACCGGCGCGTCGCGGTACTTTTCGAGTTCGGCAAAGGCCAAGATGGGGTCGATGCGGGCGGTCGCCTCCTTGCGGCTGAGCCCCAAGATCATCGCGTTAAAGAGTGCGTTCTCTTGCCCCGTGAGGTCCGGGTGAAAACCTGCGCCGAGCTCAAGCAGCGGTGCAATGCGGCCGTTGATCGTGATCGTGCCCGAGGTGGGCTTATAAACCCGGGCCAGGAGGCTGAGCAGCGTGCTTTTCCCCGCTCCGTTGCGGCCCACCAGCGCCACGCACTCGCCTCGCTTGACCTCGATGGTCAGCCCGCGCAGCACCTTGAGCTCTTCGAGTTGGCGGCGGTTCCACCACAGCAGCGCCGTTTTTAGGCTGGCTGACCCGCTGTGGCTGAGCATGAACTCCTTGTGGAGGTCCTGGATGTGAATAGCGATATCCGTGCTCATGGGCGCTCCACAAATCTCCATTTCATGCGGTTGAACAATGCGTATCCGCCAAAGAAAAGCGCGAGCGTGATGCCCACCGTGACCCCAAACATGGGCCAGTTCATGGGCAGCATCGGGATCAGTCCTTCCCCGCCGCCCGGGTCAATCTTGCCCATCGGCACCAGCGTCTTCTTGTAGGCCGTCACCAGCATCGCCATCGGGTTGGCATGGTACAGGTTATAGAGCAGCATCCCGTACGGCTTGTCCTTCAGCGCGTAGAAAACGTTTTCGCTAAAGTACATCACCGGAGTGAGGAAGAAGAAAATGTAAAGCAGCAGGCTGACCGCGTACTTCACGTCTTCATAGAACACGTTGAGAGCCGAGATGATGAACGCCATCCCCGCGGTGAGCATAAAGGTGATGACTAGCAGCACCGGGAGGAACAGCATCCGCCAGGTGAAGGGCGACACCTCGAACCCGTACGTCGCGTAGATGACAAAGAGGAAAATGAAGAAGATCGGGAGGCTAAGGAGAAGGTGGATGAAGTTGCTGATGACCGAAGCGAGCGGCAGAATCTCCCGCGGGAAATACACCTTCTTCACCACTGGCAGTGAGATCAAGACGCTCTGCGCGGAATCCAGCACCGCCAGCTGAATAAACTGATAAGGCAGATAGGCGGCCAGTACGTACGCCGAGAAATTCGGCGTATCGTTGCGCAAGAAGACCTTAAACACCAACCACATCACCAGGATGGTTGCAAGCGGCATCAAAAGCGACCAAACAAATCCCAGGACACTGTTCTTGTAACGGATCTTGAGCTCGCGCTCCACCATGGCAAAGAGCAGCTCCCGGAAGCGCCACAGTTCTTGAAACTCGCTACGCATTGTCCGTGCCCTTAGCCGGGAATCACTCCCAGTTGTTCAATGCGCGGCTGCGCCGCGATCAAGGCTTGGGTGTACGGCTGTTGCGGGTTCTCGAAGAGTGCCTCGGCGGGCCCCTGCTCGACAATCTTGCCGTTCTGCATTACGATCACCCGGTCGGCGAGGTAGCGCACGGTGCCGAGGTCGTGGCTGATGTAGAGGAACGCACTCCCGATCTGCGCACGGATGTCTTGCAGCAGATTCAAAATCTGCGCCTGCACGCTTAGGTCCAAGGCCGCTGTGGGCTCATCGCAGATCACCAGCGGGGGCCGCAAGGCCAATGCCCGGGCAATCGCCACGCGTTGCCGCTGGCCGCCGCTCATCTCGTGGGGGTAGCGAGTGGCAAAGGCCGGTTCCAGACCCACGCTCGTCAGCAAAGCGGGCACATCCAGCTCCTTACCCAGCAGGTCGGCGGGCTCGCGCACGATGCGCTCCACGCGCCACCGGGGGTCAATGCTGGCGTAAGGGTCTTGCCACACCATTCCCACCTTCTCGGCCAGGCGCGCCCTCACCCCGGTTTGCACCTCGCCATTGAATTCCACCTGCCCTGACTTCAGCGGCTGCAAACCCAAGATCGCCCGCGCCAAGGTGGTTTTCCCCGAGCCCGATTCGCCCACCACGGCCACGGTCTCGCCCGGTTGCACCTCCATGCTCACGCCGTCCAGCGCGCGGGTGCCTCCGGCAAATTCAACCACCGCATCCGTAACTTTCAGCATGATTCCTCGGGCTCATCGGGATAAATCCGCCCCCACACAAACCGCTCAGAGACCTTGTGCAAGAAGTCATCCTCCGTCACGCGCACCAGTCGCGTCACGCGGGGAGACAACACCACTTTCACTAGGTCACCGCTCAGCAGTGTGAGGCGGGAGTGCCCATCGCAGGATAAGACGGCATCACCCCGGGTTTCGACGCGGATCTCCGCCACCGCATCCGCCCCCAACACAATGGAGCGCGCCCCCAAAGCGTGCGGCATGATAGGCGACATGATGAGACACGGCACTGAGGGGTGCACAATCGGACCGCCGGCCGAGAGGTTATAGGCCGTGGATCCCGTCGGGGTAGCGATCATCACCCCGTCCGCCGGGTAGCGGGCCAGAGGGATGCCGTTGACCCCCACTTCAAAGGTCAGGAGCCGGGTGGTGGCGGCGCGGGTCACGGCCGCTTCATTCAAAGAGTGCAAGGAGGCCACGTGGTGCCCGTCGCGCTCCAGGTCGGTTTGCACCATCGCGCGCTCGTCCAGCACGGCCGCGCCATCCAACACGCGGCGAATCACGTTGTGGCGGGCATCGGGCGGGCACGCACACACAAAACCGAAACGGCCAAAGTTCACGCCCAAGAGCGGGGTGCCCTGGCGACTCACCAGATGAGCGGCGCGAATCAGGGTACCATCCCCGCCCAGACACACCACCAAATCGCAGTCGCCGAAGCGGGTGGGGTCTAGAGCCGGCAAACCCGAGTGCTCAGCGGCTTCGGGTTCAACAAGGGCTTCAACGCCTTCGGCCCGCAGCCAAGACACCGTCTCTTTGGCGGCGTCAATGGCTACAGGCCGAAATGTGTTGACGATGAAATGAACGCGCAATCTTAGCCTTCGGCGGACTTCATTCGCTGAAGGTTTCGTTTGGCGTCGGCGAAGTTGGGGTCGATGCGCAGGGCCTGTTCCAGGACCAAGATCGCTTCTGCCCGCTTGTTCAACCGCTCCAGCGTGACCGCAAGGTTATTGTACGCCGCCACGAAGTTCTTGTCCACCGTCATGGCCTTTCGGAACATCTGTTCCGCCGAACCATTCTCGGCTTGCAGCAGGTGCCACAGGCCCATCCCGTTCAGCGCATGAGCGTTGTTGGGGGCGGATTGAAGGATCGTCGCGTAGTGGAAACGCGCTTGTTGCGTTTCGCCCAGCGCCCACAGACCGTTGGCGAGGTCCAGGCGGAGATCATTGCGGGACGGGTTCGCTCGAACCAGTTCTCGCCAAATCTCAACGGCCTGAGCGGTTTCGCCCATGCGGCTCATCGAGGCCGCCAGGTTGATCTTCGCGGCTTGGCTGGCCGGGTCGAGGCGCATCAGTTCGCGGAACAGCGCCGTGGCTTCGCCAAACTCGCCGCGTTGGTACATCAGCAAGCCCAGGTTGTTCAGCGTGTCCAGGTCTTCGCCATCCAGTTCGTAGGCGCGGCGGTAGGCCGCTTCGGCTCCCGTCGCATCCCCCGAGGCGTGACGCATCACACCCAGGTTAAACCAGTAGTCGGCGCGGTCGGCCATGGCCGGTTGCACGCTTTCGAGAACGCGCAGGGCCTCGCCGGTCTTGCCTTCGCGGTGCAGAGACTCGGCCAGCGAGAGCGCCAGGTCCTTAGATTCGCTGCCATTGTTCATGGCGCGCTGAATGTAGGTGGCACTGCGGCTGTCGCTCGCCTTCAGCAAGGTGATCGCCGCGTTGCGGGCCATCACTTCGTTGTCCGGCTTCAGGTCGCTGGCCTTCACGTAAGCATTGGCCGATTCTTGCATCTGGCCGTTGTTTTCGTAGGCACGACCGAGGTTGTTCCAGGTGAAGGCATCCTGCGGCTTCAGGTTGGCGGCACGGGTGAAGGCCCGCACGGCTTCCGCATTCTGGTTCACCGCCATCAGGCTGACGCCAAGGTTGTACCAAGGCTCAAAGATGTCCGGGCGAACGTTGGTCATCGAGCGATAGACCGCAATGGCCTCGCTGTGACGGGCCGGCTCCGAGCGCAAATAAGCCGTACCCAGATTGTTCAGAATTTCGAGATCGTTGGGGCTGAGCGTGCGAGCTCGTTCCAGCATCGTCACGGCGCGGGCCACATCGCCTCGCTCCAGAGCGAGGAAACCCAGCCACGAGAGAGCGGCGCGGCTGTTACCGTCCTTCTCCAGCAGCGCGGTGAAGATTGTTTCGGCTTCGCTGCGGCGGTCGGTGTTCAGCAGGGCCACACCCAGGTTCACCAGGGTGTCCACATCGCCCGGATTCTTCTCATCGGCCTTGCGGAGCAACGGAATCGCCTTTTCGTACTCTTCCTGCTCGTTGTAGATCGAACCCAGGGCCGCCATGGCGTCCACGCGGTCCGGCTGCAAAGTCAGCAACTGTTCCAAAGCACGGATCGCTTCGTTGTTGCGGCTGACGCGGCGGTAAGCCAGCGCCAAATCGTTCCACGAGCGGGCATCATTGACGTCCACACGGACGGCCTCTTCCAGCAAGGACACGGCATCGGCCGGGCGGTTCGCCTTTAGATAAAGGTGGGCGAGCCAGTTGCGGGTCGGGGCATCCATCGGATGCTTAGTGCGCGTTTCCTCCAGGAGCGTGATGGCTCCCGACAGGTCCCCAGCTTCAAATTTCGCGATCGCTTCTCTAACCTTCATCGACGCCTCGCGGTTGCCCACAGGGGGTGCCGGCACGGTGTTTTCTTGAAGCGTGAACGCACTTGCCGTGGCCGGTCCGACGGCAATCGCGCTGGCCAAAACAAGCGGCCACTTCCAACCCTTTCGATTCAACATGATCTTTGTACAATGACTCCGCACAAACTCCAATGAGTCGGCGACTCCTTAGTGTAGTCCATCATCTGCACGAACCGTGCCAAAGGCACAGGAAACTGGTAATCCCTCTA
>CALRVA020000028.1:0-19779 GCA_943371495.1 Archangium gephyra
TCGTGCGCCAGCGTGCCAACGTCGCCCATCTTGTCCAGGTACGTCATCAGCACCACGGGATGGGTGTCAGTGGTGTTGTAGCTGCAGAACGCGCCGCCCGTCTTGCCGTGGCGGGCCTCCGCGTCAATCCAGTTCTTGGCAAAGAACTCGTCCGCGCGCGCGCCCATCTCGGGGTGGAAGGCGGCGAAGGCATCCACCACCATCGTGCGGGCAGCTTCGTAGCTAATGCGCTCTTCGGCTTCAAAGAGCGGGGCGTAGCGGTCAACGTGGGTCAGTTCGTCCAGGCCCAGCAGTTGGCGCTTGGTCTTGTAGAACCGAGCCACCAGGTCGCTGCGCTCTTGGCACAGGTCGGTGACAATGGCCACCGTCTGCTCTTCCAGTTCGTTCTCCAGGTGGCGGCTGGCTTCCGGCGTGGCAAACCCGCGCAGTTCGTCTTCCAGCTTCTTGTCCGCCAGGATGGTGTTGTAGGTGTAGGCGATGGTCTTTTCCAGTTCCTTCAGGCCTTCGGTGAGGGCGGCCGCAGCGGCCACGCGCACGTCGCGGTTGGCTTCGCGCAGCCGGTTCACCACTTGCTCCAGGGCCAGTTCTTCCGTCTCGCCGGTGGCGGGGTCCTTGTAATTGAACACGTGGGCCGCCGTCAGTTCATCGTGCAGGCGCTGCCAGGCGCGCACGCCGGTGTTGGCGGTGCGTTCCAGCAGGGTTTCTTCAGTTTCGCTGAGCTTATAGGGGCGGAAGGCGCGCGTGACCTGCAGGTAGTGGCGGTACTTGGCCAGCGCCGGGTCGGCCAGCAGGGCGTCCATCTTCGCGTCCTCCATGGCTTGCAGCTCCAGCGAGAAGAACATGATGCGCACGCGGATTTCGCTGCCACGTTCCATGGTTTCGGCGTAAAGCGCGCCGTGGGCGGGGTTCTGGGTGTCGCCGGCGTGCATCAGGCTGGCGTAGAGGCCCGGCTTGCTGGACTTCTCCACCAAGGCCTCGAGTTTGGCGATGGCTTCGGCCAGTTCACCGGCCGAGATCTGGCCCGATTCAATGCGGCCCCGGTAGGCGGCGGCAAAGGCGTCGGCCTCGGCCACGGACTCCGCAAAGTCCGAATCCAGACGCGGATCATCAATCCCGTTGTAAAGGGATTGGAGGTTCCATCGGTGTCCTTGCGACGAATAGGAGGCCACGGGCGCACTCATAAACCCATTATGACGAGGCCCACCATTCGGCCTGGGCGCGGCCTTAACCCCTCGTCATTCGTCTGGTATTCCAGAGACTTCATGATCCGCGCATTGCAAGTGACCGATTTGGCGACGCTGGCCCGGGTCAGCGTGGCGTGGGCACCCGGATTCACCGCCCTCACGGGCGAAACCGGCGCGGGCAAATCGCTCCTCATTGACGCCATCGGCTTGGCCATGGGGGGCCGCGCGGATGCCACCATGATCCGCACCGGCGCCCATCGCGCCACCGTGGTGCTGGAGGTTGAGGTCGGCCCCGCCCTGGCCGAGACGCTGCGGGGAATGGGGTTCTCGCCGGATGAAGACACGCTCATCCTGCAACGCGAAGTCACCCGCGAAGGCCGCAGCCAAGCCCGAGTGAATGGCCAGCCCTGCACCGCCGGGCAACTGAAGCAGATCGGCCGCCTGCTGGTGGACCTGCACGGCCAGCACGACCACCAAGCCCTGCTGGACCCGCTCGGCCCCGTGCAGTTCCTCGATGACTGGATCGGCGAGCCCGCCCACCAGGCCCGCGACGCGGTCTACGAGGCCTTTACTCAGTGGGAGGCCGCCCGCGACCGCCTAAGACACCAGCAACGCAACGAGCGAGAGCGCGCCCAGCGGGTGGACCTGCTGCGGTTCCAGGTGCAGGAGATAGACGACGCGGGCCTGACAGTAGGCGAACACGAGCGGATCGAGACTCTCTACCGCCGCCTGCAGCACGCCCAGCGGATCGCCGAATCCATCCGAGGCGCCCTGGGTCAGCTCGCGGACGATGAAGCCAACGCTCAGACTTCAATGGCCTCGGCTAAGAGCGCCCTCGAGTCCGCCGCTCAACTAGATGACACGCTGGCCGAACCCCTGGCAATGCTGGAAGAGAGCCACACCGCCCTGCGCGAGGCCACGCGGCTACTCTACACCTACTCCCGTGATCTCGACACCGACCCCGCCAGCCTGGAACAAGCCCAAGAGCGCCGCGACCTCATCCGCAACCTCCACCGCAAGTACGGCGAAACGGACGAGGCCGTGCTGGCCTACCGCGATGCCGCCGCCCAGGAACTGCTGAACATCGAGAACGCCGAGGCCGACGAGACCCGCCTGCGCGCCGCCGAAGCCGAAGCCCGCACCGCCCTGGACCAACAGGCTGCCGCGCTCACCAGCATCCGAACCGAGGCCGCGCCTCGCTTTGCCACCCGCGTGCAAGAGCAGCTGCACGAGTTGGGCCTGGACCGCACGCAGTTCATCGTGCGGGTGGAGCCCGTCACCATGAGCCCGACGGGGGCAGATATTGTGCAGTTCGATTTCACGGCCAACGCCGGAGAAGAACCCCGCCCCCGTGCCAAAGTGGCGAGCGGCGGCGAACTCGCCCGCATCATGCTCGCCATAAAGGTCGCCAGTGCCGGCCGCGCCGGGGTGCCCACCGTGGTCTTCGACGAAATTGATACCGGCCTGAGCGGGAAGGCTGCCGCCCGCGTCGCCAAGAAGATCGAAGAATTCAGCGCCCACGCCCAGGTGCTGGTCATTAGCCACCTGCCGCAAATGGCCGCCCGCGCCGACACCCACTTGCACATCGAAAAGGCGGAGCATGAGGGCCGCACGCTCACCCAAGTGCGCGAGCTGATGGGCGAGGACCGAGTGGACGAGATTGCCCGCATGCTGGCCGGAGAGCAGATTGCCGAGGAGGCCCGCGCCAACGCCCGCACGCTTTTGGGGACCAAGGTCCGCTGGGCCTGAGCCGCGCTCTCAAAAAGGGGTGCCCGGGGTGGGACTCGAACCCACACGGTATTGCTACCAAGGGATTTTAAGTCCCCTGCGTCTACCATTTCGCCACCCGGGCGGGGGTGCGCCTTTCAGAATAGCCTATCTCCCAGGCCCGGTGGTCTGGGACCCGGGTTGCAGATTCGACCTCCCGACCGACATAATGACAGTCCGCCCATTTGGGCGCAGCACGAGGTTTCCAGTCCATGGCCAAGAAGAAAGGTGAAAAGCGCCAAATCATCCGTTTGATCTGCACGGAAGACGGGAAGCATTACGTGACCACGACCAAGAATCGCGACAACACCAAAGCGAAGTTGGAACTGAATAAGTACAACCCCAAGCTCCGCAAGGTGACCCTGCACCGCGAAAAGTAAGGAAGAAGTCATATGCCGAACCCGAAGCGCAAATTCTCGCACTCCCGCACCACCAAGCGGCGCACCCACTGGACCACCGACCTGCCGGAAGTGGTCTCCACCCGCAACGTGCAGGGCGAACCGTTCCGCTTGAACCACTGCGCCTCGCCCGATGGCTACTACAAGGGCCGCCGGCTGCCGGGGTTCAAGGACAAGTCTTAACCTCGCGAATTTTTCGCGACAAAGCCGCCGGATCTGCTTCGAGTAGATCCGGTTTTTTTGTGTCTGGACCCCGTAAAGATTCGGGTTTCGCCTGCCAAGAATGCTAGGTGACGGCCGTGCGCCGGGCGAAATCGACATGAAAATTTTGAAGCGACTCCGAATTCAGCAACGAGTCCTCTTGATGCTTGGCCTCTTCGGGATCATCCCGATCCTGGTGGGGCTGCAAATCGTTCATTTAGGCGTCAAACAGGCCGAAGATGCGGCCCACAACCAGTTGGTTGCTAAGTCCACCAATACCATCGAGGTCATAGAGCGGAACTTGTTTGAACGCTATGGAGACGTGCAAGCCTTTGGCCTGAACACCGTCGTCCAAGATCGCGAGTCTTGGTACAAGAACGATGGCACCAACCGACTGGTGACCGCCATGAACAACTACATGGCCACCTACACCCCTGTCTACGACCTGATGATGTTTGTGGACAAGAACGGGAAGGTCGCCGCCGTGAGCAGCGTGTCCTGGGATGGCAAGCCCGCCAACACCAAGGCCCTTTACGGCATGAATTTCGCCAAGGAAGCGTGGTTCCAAAACGCGATGAGCGGGAAGTTCGTGGACTCCGAAGCCCTCACCGGCACCTGGGTGGACGAATTCCAAAAGTACGATTACCTCGCCGAAGCCCTCGGTAACGACGGCTTTGCCCTGTGCTATTCCGCCCCCGTCAAGGACGCGGCCGGCAATGTCATCGGCGTGTGGCGAAACTTCGCTCGCCCGGCAGTGATTCAAGGCATCTTCGAGTCGAGCCTCGGCTCCATGGCCAATGAAGGCTTTACCGACGGCGAATTGACGCTGTTCGGGGCCGACGGCCAACTGCTGTTCAACGCCTATCTTGATGGCGACGAAACCAAGTTCTTGAACTGGGCTGAAAAGGACCCGACCGCCAAGGACGAAATGCAAGAGCTGCTTAAGGGTCTCAAGCCCGGCGGCACGCTTGCCCCTGAGATCTACACCGAAGTCGGCGGCAACCGCGGCGAACCCCACCACCATGCGGGGGCCATTTCCAAGTCCAACGGAGCCCTGGGTTACCCGGGCCTGGGCTGGAGCGTCGGTCTTCGCATTTCCGGCGAGCAGTACTTTGCCAAGTACGGTGAGATCATGAAGACGATGTACATCTTCCTCGCCGTGGGTGTCGTCACCGTCTTCCTTGTGGGCCGAGCCTTTGCCAAGAAGCTCACCACCCCGATCATTGCTCTCACCAGCGGCCTCCAAACCGTGGCGCAAGGTGATCTCGACTTTGAAATCACTCACGTGAGCCAGGATGAATTGGGCGAAGCCAGCGACGCGTGCCGCGCCATGAAGACCTACTTGCAAGAGAAGGTTGCCGTGGCCGAGAAGGTCGCCGAAGGTGACACTCGCGTTCATGTGGAGCTCGTCAGCGAGAAGGACGTGCTCGGGCACAGCCTCAGCGGCATGGTGTCCAGCCTCCGCAACGTCAGTGACGTGGCCGGCCGCCTGGGTCAGGGTGACCTGAGCGCGAGCATCACGCCGCGCAGCGCCAACGATTCTCTGGGCCATGCGCTCAGCACGATGATTGGCAACCTGCGCTCCGTGGTTGGCGAAATTCGCCAAAGCGCCACCGAAGTGCAGTCCAACAGCCAATCGCTGAAGGCGACCTCGGGCACGGTGGCCGCCGTCGCTCAAGATATGGGCGAATCGGTGGAGCAGGTCACGCAAGCGATCAGCGAGTCCACCCGTAGCGCGATGGAAATCGCCCGCGGCAGCGAGCAGCTGGCCCAAAACGCGAGCATGGTGGCGCAAGATGCCGACGAACTGCAGCGCGCTATGGACCTGATCCGCAGCGGATCGGTGAAGCAAGACGCCGCCATTGACGAAACGGAATCCGGCATGAAGGACGCCGCCGAAGCCATGAACCGCGCCATCACCGGCACCCGCAAGGTGCGTGAGCAGATCGGTTCGGCCGCCAGCCAAGCCGAGCGCCTGGGCGAAAAGAGCGAGCAGATCGGCAGCATTGTGCAAGCGATCGAAGACATCGCGGAGCAAACCAACCTGCTGGCCCTCAACGCCGCCATCGAAGCGGCCCGCGCCGGTGAAGCCGGTCGAGGCTTCTCGGTGGTTGCCGAAGAAGTCCGCAAGCTGGCCGAACGCTCTCAGAGCGCGACCCGCGAGATTGCTACGCTGATTGGCGATGTGCGATCCGACGTGGCCGCCACCGTGAGCGTGATGCGCACCAGTGCGGATGAGGTCGAACAAGTGGCCGAGTTTGCCGAAGGCGTGACCGAAAAGGTGGACGTCGTGCTGAACGCCCTCGCCGAAGTGCGCGATGTGGCCGAAAGCAACGCTGCTGCCCTCACGCAGATGGTGAACAACGTGGACAGCGTGACGAACGCCATTGCCGGGGTCGCTTCGGTGGCTCAGGAATCGGCGGCCGGGGCTCAGGAAATGAGCGCCAGCGCCCAAGAGGTCTCCGCCAGCGTGGAACAAGTGAACCACGGCATCGGCAGCACCACTTCGGCCATCGTCGAGATCCGCGGTTCGGCCGAAGAACTCGAAGCCATGGCCAGCCGCTTGCAACAAGCGGTGGACCGCTTCCAGTTAGAGGCTCACGCCTTCGACCACGAGACGAGCCAAGCCGCCTAAATCCGATCGCTCGGACGCACAAATCCGACCCCATCGCCAACACCCATTCCAGGGTGAAAGCGGTGGGGTCGTTCTTTTGAACCCACCATTCCCTTCTCTGAGGACCGGCTTCACATCCAAAGTAAAGGAATGGGCAGAAATTTTGCATTACTTTTAGCAGAATTTAATCAAGTATAAGAATCAGCTCCCAATAATATATAGGGAGGGCCATAGGGTCCCGGTGCATTCCATGTTCGGGCTCAAACATTTACGTATTCAGACCAAGGTTCTGATCACCCTGGGGGTGTTCGGAATTGTCCCGATTTTGATCGGACTTTACATCGTCCAGAAGGGCGTCCAGCAATCCAAAGACGCCGCTCGCGAATCACTTGCGCTCATTGCCGGAAGCGGGATGGACGTGATTGAACGCAACCTGTTTGAACGTTACGGCGACGTGCAAGCCTTTGGCTTAAACACGGCCGTTCAAGACCGCGACTCTTGGTACAAAACCGATGGCACCAACGGGGTGACCAAGGTGATGAACAAGTACATGGCGACTTATACACCCGTGTACGACTTGATGCTGTTCGTCGATACGGAAGGTCGTGTGATTGCCGCCAGCAGCGTGGCCTGGGACGGCAAACCCGCAAACACCAACTCCCTTTACTCCAAGAACTTCAAGGAGGAGACGTGGTTCCAAAACGCGATCTCGGGCAAGTTCACCGAATCCGAAGCCCTGACGGGGACGTGGGTGGATGACTTCCAGCCGTACGATTATCTGGCCAAGATCTTTGGCCACGATGGCTATGCGCTGGCCTATTCCGCACCCGTCAAGGATGCCAACGGTCAGGTCATTGGGGTGTGGCGGAATTACGCCCGCCCGGCATTGATTCAGGGCATCTTTGCCGAAACCATTGGGAGCATGGCCGGGGCCGCCGAAGGGCAAACGAGCTTAACGCTTTACCGGAACGATGGGGAACCCATGTTCCTGGCCCAGGCCAAGCCGAACGGGGTCACTTTCGATCACGTCTACGGCAAGGGGGCAAAAGATGGCGTGCAAGCCCTGCTTCCCTCTCTGGGGGCCGGGCAGATCCAAACGAAGGTCCTCGTTGGCGCAGAATCGGGTGACGCGAAGGCCGTGGCTGTGGCCAAGTCCAAGGGTGCCCTCGGGTACCCGGGCGTGGGCTGGAGTGTGGGCCTCCAAACTTCAGCGGATCACTTCTTCAGCAAGTACGGCAAGATCCTCGACCAGATGTATTTGTTCTTGTTCGCAGGCATCATCGTGGTGGCCATCGTGGGCATTCTCCTCGCTCGGCTCCTAACGCGGCCGATCGTGGCCCTGACTCAGGGGCTTCAATCCGTAGCCCGGGGCAACCTCAATTTTGAGATCACCCATCGCGGACACGACGAAATCGGTGCCGCCAGCGAGTCTTGCCGCGCCATGAAGGACTACTTGCTCGACAAGGCCGATATCGCGCAGCGGGTCGCCGAGGGCGATACCACCGTCAATGTCAAACTGGCCAGCCCCGAGGATGAACTCGGATTGAGCCTACAGGAGATGGTGGCCAACCTCGGTGAGGTCATCCGTCAGATTCGCGGTTGCGCCACCGGGCTCAGCGCGAAGAGTCAATACTTGCGTGCCTCATCACAAACGGTGGAGGCCACGGCCCACGAAATGCGGGAATCCGCCGAACAAGTTTCGGAAGCCATGGAAGAAGCGGCCCGCAGCACGATGGAGATCTCCTGCGGCAGTGAAACGCTGGCGCACAATGTCTCTTCGATTGCCGAAGAAGCCGCCCTCCTGCAACAGGCCATGGCCGAGATGCACGTGAGTGCGGAGGAGCAAGCCAGTGTCATCACGACGTCCGAAGCTGAGATCGTCGAGGCGGCCCAAGCGATTCGGCAAAGCATCCAGGGCACGCAGCGCGTGCGAGAACAGATTGGCAACTCGGCCTCCCAGGCCAACCAGCTCGACCAAAAGAGTGATCAGATCGGGCGGATTGTGCAGGCCATCGAGGAAATTGCCGACCAAACCAACCTGCTAGCCCTGAACGCCGCCATTGAAGCCGCGCGCGCCGGAGAAGCGGGGCGAGGCTTTACCGTGGTGGCCGAAGAAGTCCGTAAACTCGCCGAGCGATCGCAGGATGCGGCCCGGGAGATTGGCGCCCTGATCGGGGACGTGCGGGAAGACCTCTCCAACACCGTGGTGGTCATGCACTCCAGTGTGGAGGAAGTGGAAAAGGTCTCGCAATTTGCCGAGAGCCTGACAGCCCGGGTGGATTCGCTGATGACCACCCTCCAGCAACTCCGCAGTGTCACCGACCAAAACCAGAACGCGCTAACCCGGATGAACACAAGCGTGACCACCGTCACCGAAGCCATCACGGGGGCCGCGGCCATTGCGCAGCAGTCCGCCGCCGGAGCCCAAGAGGTGAGCGCGGGCACCGAAGAGGTCACGGCCTCGATTCAGATGGTGACGCACGGCATCGTTCATACGGTGGAGTCCATTTCGAGCATTCAGCAATCGGCGGAAGAGCTCGATGTGATGGCCGAGCAACTCATGGAATCGGTGAACCAGTTCCGCACGGAACAGGATGACCGGCCCGCCCCCCGAGCCGGCCGCGCCGCGTAGCCCACACCAGAAGCCGCCCTTCAAGCACGAAAAAAGCCCGTCCTGAATCTGGAATCCCCAGACTGCCGGACGGGCTTCTTCGTTTTGGTGACTTAGCGCTGGGTTTGCGCGACCACTGGTCGCTCGACCTTTACGGACGCCTCATTGGGCGCACTGAGCAGGCTTTGGAGCGCAGAGCCAAAGAACCACGACCCAAAGACCGCCGCCGCACAGACCACGCAGGTGAGCTTGAGGCCGCCCGAGGTGGTGCCCACCCGCGCGCCTGTCAGTTCCTCGTCATCCACAAACACGGCCTTGGCCATGAACAGGTAGTAGGCCACGCTGATGGCCGAGTTCACACCCAGCACGATGGCGAGCGGCAGCAAGTCCGCTTGCAAAGCCCCTTGGAAGATGAGCAGCTTGCCCAAGAAGCCCCCGGTGAACGGAATGCCGATGAGCGAGATGAGGAACACGATGAACGCGCCGGCCGCGAAGCGGTTGCGCTTCCACAGCCCGTGGAGGGCCGAGGCCCGCGCGTCTTCTTGCGCATTGCGTACCGCCAAGGTCAGCACCGCGAAGGCCCCGATGGTCGCCACGCTGTAGACCGCGAGATAGAACACCATCGCGTCCAGGCTCACCACCTTGGGGTTCTTGAGGTGCGCCAGCAGCGCCACCATCACGTAACCCGCGTGGGCGATGGACGAGTACCCGAGCATGCGCTTCAGGTCGGTTTGGCCGATGGCCGAGACGTTCCCCACCGTCATGGTGAGCATGGACAGCCAGAACAGCACCGGGAACCAGAAATCTTGGGTCTGACCCAGCATCGGCAGCATCCGGGCCATCAGGCCAAGAGCGGCGATCTTAGAGACCGTGGCCAGGAAGGCGCTGACGTTGGTCGGTGCGCCTTGGTAGACGTCCGGCGTCCACATATGGAACGGGAACAACGACGCTTTGAAGCCCAAGCCGATCAACACGAACGCCGTCGCCAGAATCTGCATGTTCATCTGCGCGCCGTTCATGCCGATCTGCGTCAGGCTCAGCGTGCCCGTAGCTCCGTAGAAGAACGCGATACCGTAGAGCAAGAACGCCGAAGCCAGCGAACCGAGCAAGAAGTACTTGAGGGCCGATTCCGCCGAGCGCTGCTCTTCGCGGGCCAAGCCTGCCATGCAGTAGAGCGAAATGGACAGCACTTCCAGGCCGATGAACACCATCAGCAAGTGGTCGGTGCCCACCATGATCATGCCGCCCGCCGTAGACCAGATCGCCAACGGATAGAACTCGCCGTACGCCATGCGGCGTTCGCGCAAGTAGTTCTCACCAAACAGGAAGGTCAGGCCACAGGCCACCACCATCAGCAGTTGTAGCATCAAGCCCAGGTGGTCGCGGCGGATCATCCCCGCGAAGGTATCCAGGGCCGGCATCCCGACCTGAGTGGCCAGCAAATAGGCGGCCACCGCCAAACCCGTGAGGCTGATGCCCACGATGACGTTGTTGTTCTGCCGGGGGCGGAACATCTCCACCAGGAGCGCGGCGATCCCGGTGAGGAACACCACAATCACCGGCATGGCGGCCGTCCAGTCAATGGTGGGAATCACGTAGTTGTTCATCGTTGCGCCACCTCGGCCGGCTTGTCTAGGTTCTCAAAGTGGTGGTTCGCCGGAGCAATCTGCTGTTGCACGGTGTATTCGCCCAGCGCCACACCTTCCGCTCTTGGCAGCACCTGCACCAGGTTGCCGTCTTGGTCAATCTCATGGAGCGGATCGCTCCAACTCGGTCGCATCCCTTGCGGGTTCACGGCCATCATGCGGGCCGCCCCCAGGCTGCTTTCCATCGGCTTCATAAACGTGTTGGGATAAATCCCACCCCAGAAGATGAGGACGATGAACATGCCCACCAGCACGATTTCGTGCGTCTTGATGTCCTTGAGCCGGAGCAGATCGGGGTTCGTGATCGGCCCGTAGAACACCTGCATGAACATCTTGAGCAAGTAGACCGCCGCAAACACCACGCCCGTCCCGGCAATCACCGGCAGCCAGATGTTGAGGCCAAACGCCCCCGCCATCCCGGCCTGGAACGCGCCCATCATGGCCAAGAATTCGCCGATGAACCCGTTGGTGCCGGGTAAGCCGACACTGGAGAACATCACGATGAGGAACAGCGCCGCAAAGATCGGCATTTGCGCCTTCAGGCCACCCATATCGGAGAACTTGCGCGTGTGGATGCGCTCATAGAGCAAACCGATGAGCAAGAACAAGGCGCCCGTGCTGATACCGTGGTTGAGCTGTTGGTACGCCCCGCCCAGCAAACCATTGCTGGAAAGCGAGACGATGCCGAGCATCACGAAGCCCATGTGGGCCACGGAGGAATAGGCGACGAGTTTCTTCACGTCGTCCTGCATGGTCGCCACAATGGCCCCGTACACGATGCCAATGACACAGAGCGTCATCAAAATCGGCACGGCGTTCTGCATGGCCTCGGGGAAGAGTGGCAAGCAGAAGCGCAGGAATCCGAAGGTGCCCATCTTGAGCAAGACGCCCGCCAGGATAACCGAACCGGCCGTGGGGGCCTCGGTGTGGGCATCCGGCAACCACGTATGGAACGGGAACATCGGACACTTGACCATCATCGCCACCGCGAAGGTCCAGAACACCACGGTTTGCATCTGCATGGCGTTCGCCCACAGCGCCCCGTTGGCCACCTGAGCCTGAATCGCGACGAGATCGAACGTCATGGCGCCCGTCACCTTCTGCATCTGCATGGCCAGGGCAATCATGCCGATGAGCATGAAGATGCTGGCCCCGAAGGTGTAGATGAAGAACTTGCGCGCGGCATAGGCGCGATCCGAACCACCCCAGATGTAGACCAGCAGCGCCATGGGCACCAGCGAGGCCTCGAAGAAGGCATAGAACAGGATCAAGTCAAGCGAGACAAAGACGCCCAGCATCGCCATCTGCAGGAATTGCAGCAGCACGAAGTAGGTTTTGACCCGCGTCTTGATGTAGTAGCTAAACCAGTTGGCGACGACCGTGAGGAACGTGGTGAGCACCAGCAGCCAGATGCTGATGCCGTCCACCCCGACCTTCCATTGCACGCCGATGCTGGGCAGGAACGGCACCGCTTCCAGCATTTGGAAGTGGAACGACCGCCCATCGAACTGACTGAGCACCGTCGCGGCGACCCCGAGGGCTACCAGGCTGAAGACCATGCTCGCGCCCTTAATGGCCCGCTCGAAGGTCTCCGGGATAAACATCAAGAAGATGGCCCCGAGCACCGGCACCGCCAGCAAGAGCGAGATGATTCCCAGACCCGTGTTTTCCATTAGAACTTGCCTCCCATGACCTGTACCAGGGCGTAGACGATGATGGCGGAGCCTCCCACCAGCATCATAAGCGCGTAGTTGCGCACGTATCCGGTTTGGAACCGCTTCCCAATCGCGCTGAGCAGCACCCCGAAGATCGAGCCGACCGCCTTCACGATGTTGTCAATGATCCCGATGTCGAAGAGCTTGACGACCGCTCCCACGCCCGAGGCCAGCATGCCGCTTCCCTTGTTGCTATACCAGTCGGTGTAGAACGAAGCGGCGGCCGCGCGGCGGAGGGGGTTCCACTGCTTGAGGTCGAAGCCTTCCGTAGTTGGCAGTTTACGGTAAGCGACGAGCGCCCCCAGAATGCCGGTGGTACCGACCACGATGCTCAGGATGGTCAGCAAGTCGTGGCTGACGTTCTTGGCCGTCTTGACCTCCGTGGCACCCCACGGGGCCAGCCAATCCTTGAGCCAGTGGCCCGCTTCCATGGCGTAGCCCACAAAGCCGAGGGAGAACACCGCGAGAATGGCGAGCGGCGCCCACATCGTCCACGGCACTTCGTGCGGTTCGTGGGTTTGGTCCAGCTCGTGGTGATGCTCGTGCGCATGCACCTGGGCGTTCATTTCCTCGTCGGTCATGAAGAAGCCTTCGGTGTCCTCGCCGTGGTGATGATCCCCGTGCGCATGGTCGTGGCCGTGATGATCATCGTGATGCGCGTGCACATCGTGGTGCGCCGGGGCGAGGTCGCGCCAGCGCTCCTTGTCGGTGCCGAAGGTCAGCGCCATCATGCGCGTCATATAGAACGCGGTCATCCCGGCCACCGCCAAGCCCACCCAGCCGGCAAAAGCGCCCGGCGTAAGTCCCGCAATGGTGAACGTGGACATCTTGTCCGGCATGTTCAGCGCGTTGTAGAGCACGGCTTCCTTACTCCAGAAACCGCTAAACAGGAAAGGCACCCCGGCAATGGCCGCCCAGCCGATCCCCATCGTGAGATAGGTGATGGGCAGATACTTCTGCAGCCGTCCGTAGTTACGCATGTCTTGGTCGTGCGCCATCGCGTGGATGACCGCGCCCGAGCCCAGGAACAATAGCGCCTTAAAGAACGCGTGGGTGATGACGTGGAACATCCCGGCATAGAACGCCCCCACGCCGCACGCAATGAACATAAAGCCCAGCTGCGAGACGGTGGAATACGCCAACACCTTTTTGATGTCCGTGTGGCCGAAGGCAATCCCCGCCCCCAAGACGGCCGTGGCCGCCCCCACCAGCGCCACGACGTTCATCGCGAACGGTGAGGAGAGGAAAATCTCCTGAGTGCGGTTGAGCAGCACAACGCCACTGGTGACCATCGTCGCCGCGTGGATGAGGGCCGAAACCGGCGTGGGGCCGGCCATAGCGTCCGGCAACCACACAAAAAGCGGGAACTGCGCCGACTTTCCGCACGCCCCGACAAAGAGGAGCAGCGCGATCATCGTCGCATCAAACGGCTTGCTGGCCAGCAGTTGCCCGATTTGCGGGAGCAACACGTCGTAGCTCAGCCAGCGGCTATCCACGATGCCGAGCGCATCCTTGTTCTGCGCGGCCAGCACCACCAGCCAGAACATCCCGAGCGTCAGGCCCACGTCACCGATGCGGTTGACGATGAACGCCTTGTTGGCCGCCGCCGAGTTCTTGAGGTCCTTGTACCAAAACCCGATGAGGAGATACGAGCACAGGCCAACCCCTTCCCAGCCGATGAACAGCATGGCGAGGTTGTTGCCCAGCACCAGCACCAGCATCAACGCAATGAACAGGTTGAGGTAAGTGAAGAAGCGGGGGAAATCGGGCTCCTCGGACATGTAGCCGATGGAATAGAGGTGGATGAGCGACCCGATGCCGGTGATGACCAGCACCATCGTCATCGAGAGCGGGTCCACCCGGAACTCAAACGGGATCGAAATCGCCTGCGTGCTAATCCACTCAAACAGAGTGAGCACCACGGCTCGCTCCGATTCCGGTTGGCGCATCAGCTGCAGGGTCATCGGCAACGCGATGAGGAACGCCAGCGCAATCGGCGCCACGCCCAGAGCCCCGCAGATGCGGCGGCCCAGCTTGGGGCCGAACGTGTCCACCACGATCTTGCCACCCAAGGCCTGGAATAGAGATCCGAAGAGCGGGAGGGCAAAAACCCACCAAATCAGCTTGTAATCCATCGTGATCTCCTTAGTTCCTCAGCGTACTGAGGTCGTCGACGTCCACTTCGCGGCGGGCGCGGAAGATGGCCATGATGATGCCGAGCCCGACCGCCACTTCGGCGGCGGCCACGGCCATCACGAAAATCACCATCATTTGGCCGTTCATGGCCGCCTGCTGGGCGTTTTCGTACTTGAGGCCCCACCCGTTTTGGTAGCGGGCGAACGTCAAAAACGTGAGGTTGACGGCATTGAGCATCAACTCAATGCACATAAACACGGTGACGGGGTTGCGGCGCACCACCACGCCCACCGCGCCGAGGGCAAACAGCATCGCCCCGAGCAGCAAAAACCACTCGATGGGGACATCACTGACGATTCCGGTCGGAGCCATGGCGAGGGGCAACACTAGATTCTCCGCTTGGCCAGAATGATCGAGGCCACGATCCCGACGAGGAGCAACATGCTCGCAACTTCAAACGGCCACGCGTAGGTGGTCATCATTTCCATGCCGATCGCCTGCGGCGTCCCGAACTTCGGATCCACCGCTCCCGGCTTCATTTCGGCGGCGGGGCGAATCCCCAGCGCGAAGATGAACAGCACCAGGGCTCCAAAGATCGTGCCCACCACCGGCGCGCTGGTCCACCACACCTTGTGCGGCTCCTCCCGGTCCATGCGCAGCATCATCACGATGAACAGGAACAGCACCATGATCGCCCCGGCGTACACCATGATCTGCGAGATCCCCAGCATTTGCGCGCCCAGCATAAAGTAGAGCGCGGCCAAAACCAGGAAGTTGAGCACCAAGCACATGGCGGCCCGCACGGGACGCTGGCTAAACACCACGCCGCCCCCGCCGATGAGGGCCAGGAGCGCGAGGGCAAGAAAGGCGATTTGGTTGGTGGTCACCGACCGGCCTCCAGATTCCTTGAGAAGTGCGTTTTCATACGGTTTTGCCACTCGAAGAGGCCGGGGCCGGGTCCACGAGAGTTATGGAACGTCGTTCAGTGCCATCCACCAGCGAGATGGCTTGGCGTTGTTCGGCTTCGCGCGACTTCCGCGAGGCCGACACCAGGTTGAAATAGAGCAGCGCGAGGAGGGCCACCGCGCCGAAGAAGGCCACCCAGCCACCCAGCACGCCATACATCTCCGTGGCCACAATCCAGATGCCCACGATGATGAAGTTGGCCACCGAGGTCGGCAGCAGGCTCTTCCAGCCCAGGTTCATCAGCTGGTCGTAGCGCAGTCGCGGAAGCGTGGCGCGCAGCCAGATGAAGAAGGACAGCATGAAGACCTGCTTGACCAAGAACCCGGCGGGGCCGAGCCAGTAGTTGAGGTCGCGCAGGGCGTACCAGAACGAGCTCAGGCTCGGGAAGGTCACTGCCAGTTCGTCGTAGTTGAACGGCATGAAGTGGTAGCCACCCATGAACACCGCGGCAAAGACGCCACTGAACACGAACATGGCCGCGTATTCACCCATGAAGAACACGGCGAACTTCATGGACGAGTATTCGGTGTGATAACCGGCGATCAGTTCGTTCTCCGCTTCGGGCAGGTCGAACGGAGCGCGGTTGGTTTCCGCTACCAGCGCGATCAAGAAGATCACCGCCGACAGCAAACCGAACGGCGTGAACAGGAACCAGTTCTGAATCTGCGGGATCACGCCCCACAGCGCTTTCTCCTGCTCGGCCACCATGTCGGTCATTCGCAGCGAGCCCGTGGCAAGCGCAATGCACGCCAGTGAGACGCCCATCGCGAGTTCGTAAGAAATCAGCTGTGCACTGGCGCGGAGGCCGCCCATCAACGAGTACTTGTTGTTGCTGGAGTAACCGGCCAGAACAATGCCGTACGCCCCCAAACTGGAGATGGCCAGCACCCAAAGGATGCCGATATCCACGTTCGCGGCCGGGGAGAAGTGACCCCAGAATCCGGTGTGCGGGGTCCACGGGAGCGTCGCCCCCAGGGCAAAAGCCGGGAACAAAGCGAGGGCCGGCGCGATGACGTAAATCAAGCGGTCCACGGCGCTGGGCTTGATCTCTTCCTTGAGGAAGAGCTTCACCCCGTCCAAGAGCGGCTGTATGAGACCAAAAGTGCGGATTTGCCGGCCGTTGGGGAGGGTGATGGTGCCGCTGCGGTTCGGGCCGATGCGGTCTTGCATCCACGAAAGAAGGCGGCGTTCCCACCAGATGATGCCCGGCACCAGGGTGAGAATGGGAAGGATGACGAGGATGACTCGGACCAGCGCCATAAAGGTGCTGCCGGGCATGCCCGCGACGGTGAACTCGTTGTTACTAGCCCCTTCGAGCCAAGCGGTCACCTGTTCCATGCCTCTCGGACTTTACCTGCCTCCTAGCAGGGATTGGAGTGCCTGGGCCACGGCGTCGTTGGAGCGCGTAAGGCCTTCGGGGTTCGCCAGTCGAACGCCCGTTTCGGGAATGTCTTGGTAGCGTGCCCCGGCGTAGGCCGGCACCTGCTCAGCGATGGCTTCCATCACGTCGCGGGCGTGGAAGTACGGGGCACTGGCGCCGGTGCGCAAACCGAGTTCCATGGCGATCTGCCACGGGGCCTTGCTTTCGCCCGGCGCCTTCAGGATGCGCTCCATACGCTGCACGCGGCGTTCGCAACTGGTGTAGGTGCCGTCGCGCTCGGCCGGCAGTGCCATCGGGAGGATCACGCTGGCGTAGGCACAGGCTTCGGTTTGCGCGCTGTCCACGACCACCAGGTTCGCCACATTCTCCAAAGCTTGGGTCGCGAGGTCCGTATCGGGAAAGTCGCGGATCGGGTCGCAACCAATGAGAATCAGCGAATCAATCTCACCCTTAGCAGCGGCCTGAAGGATCTCGGCGGTGTTCATGCCGGCGGTTACGGCTTCCCCGCCCGGCCCGAGGTCCGGCGCAAAGCCCATTTCGCGGCCACCTTGCTCGTTGGCGTGGTTGACCAGGCCGTTGAACTTACCACCGGCGTGGCTGGTCAGCAGAGCCAGAGTTTGGTAGGCCGTCACGCCGTTGGATTCATCAAAAAGGCCGTGGGTCGTGATCGCCGCGAACTCCGTTCCGCGCAGGGCTTCGGCGGCCTCGCGAAGTCGGTCGGCGGGCACTCCGGTTTGGGCTTCGGTCCATTCCGGCGTCGCCACGCGGGTGGCGTCGGCCAGTTCAGGGGCCAGAAGGTGCGCCAGGCCAGCGGCCAGTTCGGCGGCCGTACCCGGACGGTAGCGCAGCACCACGTGGGCAAAGCTCTCGGCTTCGCTGGCTTCGTGGTGGGCCACCACCACGCGGGCACCATTGCGGAACCACGCCTTGCGAGTGCGCAGATAGCTCATCGGCTGGTCGGCGGCCAGGTTGGTGCCGAACACCAGAATCGCCGGGGCGTTCTCCAAGTCGGCAATGCCGTACTGCACTCCCGGCAGGCCGGTGCGTGCCTTCAGCATTTGGCTCGCTGATAACAGCGTCTTCTGCCAGCGCAGATCCAGATGGTTCGTGGCCAGCGCGGTGCGGGCCAGGGCCTGCCAGGCAAAGTAGTCTTCGTTGGAGAGCATCGCCCCCGCAAGGATCGCCGTTCGCTTCCCTTCGCAAGCACCGAGAACCGCCGCGTAGGCTTCGCTCCACTCCACCGCGCGGAACGCCTCGCCCTCGCGGATATGCGGCACCTGAATGCGGTTCGGGCTGTTGTAAAGAGCGTCGTGGCCGAACTTGGTGGTGTCGCTCGTCCACTCTTCGTTCACGTCTTCGTTGGTGCGACCATTGATGCGCACCAAGCGGCCCGAACGGTAGTCGTAGAACACGTTCGTCCCGCACGGGGTGAGCGTGCAGATTCCGGGTCGGGTTTCCAGATCCCAGGGGCGGGCGCGGAACCGGTACTTGCTGCTCGTCAGCGCTCCCACCGGGCAGATTTCAATCACGTTGCCGCTAAATCGCGATTCGAAATCCGTCAGCTGGAAGGTCGAGGGCTGCATCGCCGCGCCCCGGAACCGGAATGCCAGCTGGCTATCACCCGAAATCTCTTCCGTAAAGCGCACGCACCGGCCGCATTGGATGCATCGCTCAAGGTCGAGGGTGACGTACTCGCTCAGCGGGTACGCCTTGGGCAGGTGACGCTTAACTTCCAGGAAGCGGGAAGTCGAAGGCCCGTACGCCAAAGTGTTGTTCTGCAGGGGGCATTCGCCACCGCGGTCGCAGATGGGGCAGTCCAGCGGGTGGTTGATGAGCAGGAATTCCAGGACGCCCTTGCGGTCGCGGTGCACCATTTCGGTGTCGGTGTAGACCACCATGCCCTCGCTGGCCGGGAGGGTGCAGCCCGCTTGCGGCTTCGGCATCTTGCGCACGGAGCCGTCAGGCTGCTTGAAGCCCACCTCGACCAAGCACATACGGCACATGCCCACCGGCTTCATGCGCGGGTGGTAGCAGAAGATGGGGATCTCTAACCCCAGTCGCTTCACCGATTCGACAATGAGCTCACCCTTGGGAACGTTCAGCTCAATGTCGTTGATCGTGATCGCGACGGTTTCGGTTTGTACGGCGGCGGCCATGCGTGCTTCCCTGGCAGGCACTGATTTACCCGATTCGCGCGGGCGAGAAACGGACATCCCGAAGGAGAGGCCCCGTAAGGTCGCGGTTCTTCACACGTCCCCGTATTTTTGCCAGTCTTCTCCCGAGTTCCAAGAGATATAATTTTGGGACCTAAAAGCGGCACGTACATTGCGCGCCGCGTGGAACTGAGTTCAAATGAATCTCTTTAAGTTAAGTCGCACCGCAATGGTCGCAGGTTTGGTGGTGACGGGGGCGCTGTTCGGCACAGCCTCAGCGGTCGCGGCACCGGCCTCGGCTTTTGCGACCCATAAGGACATCGCGATCACCGTTCGTGAGTCCGCAAATCTTTGGGACACGGTGGGCATGCTCGCTCAGGGGATCGGTACGGTTACGCACCGGGACCCTCAAGGCAACGTGGTCATCCGCCTCTATAAGGGTGTTTCCTACGAGGATGCTTTGGTGCGCCTTGAAGGCCGCGCCAACGTCCTGAAGGCCGAGCCCATCGCCCCGCAAGCCCCGATCTTCCTGCAGATTCGCAGTGTCAAGGGCCTCCGCAACGCCATCGAAGAGTATCGAGAAACCTACGCGGAATACCGCGAGGCCATTGGCTGGGAAGAGGATGACAAGGAAGGAAAGGAAGAAGGCGAAGAAGGGGACGAAACCCCGGGTCTTGACTATATCGAGTCTTACCTCCAGTACATGGAAATCCGTGCCTACCCGGCGGATGACTGGGATGGGAGCGCCTACTACGACTGGGCACGCACCTACATCGCTCAGGAAAACAACAAGTACGAAGGCTTCATCGGTGAAAACCGAGAGCGCCAGCAGCGAGTGACCGGGCCGGGCTTCAATCCGAACTTCCAGGGCGCGGCGGCTCCGAACTGGACCTTCATCGGTGGTACGGACATCAACGCGCCGTACCGCATCTACTTCGGTCTGAGCCCCGTCAACGGGCGCGTGAACGCGGTGGCCTTCCACCCGACCAACCCGAACACCTTCCTCG
>CALRVA020000029.1:0-19771 GCA_943371495.1 Archangium gephyra
CCCGCGCGCTGGGCCGCGACCTTAAGGGCAAGTTCTCGCTGGTGACCTACGTCGTGGCCATTGGGTGCAGCTTTTGGAACGAGTGGGTGGCCATCGCCCTTTATGCGGTGGTGGCGGCGGTGTGGTTCATCCCGGACCGGCGTATCGAAGCGCAGTTCCCATCCTGACTTGCGGGATTTTCAGCTCAAAAAGCCCCCATTCAGGCCTAGAAATCAATCCGTACTTTTATGTCATGATTGATGGCATGTCTTCTTCCGGTGTGACGCCCGCTCCCGGCCCGACCCACATCGCCCCCGGCTGCTGCGGCCTGCTGCAGCTGTGCCAGCCTGGGTTTGTTGCCATCAACACCATCCACTGCCAGCCGCAGTACGTGGACCGTTTCCGCGACCTTTTTGGCTCGCGCGCGCACGCCATTGACCGCATCCCGGGGTTCCTGGGGATGTACGTGCTGGAACCCAAGACCGAAGGCGAGGCTTACTTGGTGGTGAGCCACTGGGTGAACGAGGCGGCTTTTGATAGCTGGACGGGCTCGGAAGAGTTTCTGGAAGGGCACCGTCGCGCCTTCGAGGATATGCGCCTGGCCAAGGAGCGAGGCGAGGAACCCCCGATGAAGTCGGAGTTCCGCACCTATTCGCTCCTCACCACTTAAGGGCGCGCGCTATTTGGCCCGCGAGAGCCAGCTCACGTCCACTCCGGCCCCGTAAAGAAGCTCCTGCAGTTGCCCCACGTGGATGCCCAGGTGGCGCAAGTTCAGGAACTGGTGCTCCAGCTTGGTGAAGCCGGGGTACCAGTGGTAGCCGCTCTCGGGGGCCTCCAGGTCCAGGGCTTCCACCCGCGCGGGGAGCCCCGCCATCACGTCGTCAATGTAGGCCAGCACCTCGTCAGGGGTCAGCGTGCGGGGTTGCACCCCGTCCTTGGGCTCCGCCCACAGATTGGGGGCCTCCTCTTGGAAGTGCGGCGGATCGGTGAAGTCCGCTTCCGACTGCGCCAGGTACAGATCGGTGTAATACGTGGCGTGATAGGCAATGCGCCAGAACTGACGCGGCCGCATGCCGGCCGTCTTTTCCCACAGGTCGGCGGGGCATCGTTCCACGCTTTGGCGCAGCATGGCCAGGGTGCCGAGATATTGCGCGGTCAGCGCAGCCTTGGTAGACATAAGTCTGTGTATACCACGCGGCTACGCCAATTCGCCATCCAGGAACATACGAATCTGCTCGGCCTGGCTGCGGGTAAGTGTGGGCACGGCGGCGATCTCCGTCACGGTGGCGCGGCGGATGCCCTCCACGCTGCCAAAGGTGCGCAGGAGCATGCGCCGGCGCTTGGGGCCGATCCCCGGGATCTCGTCTAGCAGGCTCCCATGCATCCGCTTATCGCGCACTTTGCGGTGGAAAGTCAGCGCAAATCGGTGCGCCTCATCCCTTAGTCGCCTCAGCAACAGCAGCCCGGGCGACGTGAGGGGGAGTTCGACTTCCCGAAAGTCGTAGGTGCCGTCCTCCTTTTGCACGGGCACGTAGACCAGCTCCATCCGCTTGGCCAGGCCCACCATCGGCACCTGGATCTCCAGCTTATCGCGCGCGTCCAGCGCCGCCCCCAGCTGCCCCTTGCCTCCGTCAATCATGATCAAGTCGGGCAGCTTGATAAACTTAGGATCTTCATCAAGATAGCGCCGCAACCTACGCAAAAGGACTTCGTTCATCATCGCGAAGTCATTGGGGCTCTCCGGGTGCCACTTAATCTGGAAACGTCGGTACTCTTGCTTATTCGGTTCGCCGTTTTCCGTCACCACCATCGATCCCACCGGGGACGTGCCCTGAATGTTAGAAATATCGTAACCTTCTATCCGCATGGGCAGGGTAGGGAGGTCTAAGACTTCGGCCAGTTGCGTCATGGCTTGTTCCGCCCACGCCTCCTTCTCTTCCAGCTCCAAGGCAAAGGTGCGCAGGGCCTGCTCGGCGTTGTCCATGGCCAGCTCCACCAGGCGCAGACCCTCGCCGCCGTTGGGCACTTCCACGCTCACCGCCGCGCCCCGCCGCTGGCGCAGCCACTGCTGCACAATCTGCCGTTCTTCAATCTCCACGGGCAGTAGCACCTCGCGCGGCACCTCGGGGGCATCGCTGTAATACTGCTTCACAAACTCCTGTACGGCCTCGGTCGGTGAGCTGTCTTTGCTTCCATCCAGCATGAACTGGCGCTGCCCAATCAGACGCCCGCCCCGGATGTAGAGCATCTGCACCGCCGCCCCCCGGTCGTCCTTCACCACCGCCACCACGTCGCGGTCGCCGCCGTCGTCGCTCAGCACCTTTTGGCGCTCGCGGATGTGCTCCATCTTCTGGATCTGGTCGCGCAGGGTGGCGGCCCGCTCAAAGTTCAGGTCCTCGGCACATTGCTCCATCTCGGCCTTCAGCTCGTCAATAATTTGCAAGTCCTTTCCTTGCAAAAAACTACGAACCTTCGCAATCACTTGCCGGTATTCTTGCTGGGTAACCAAACCCGCGCAAGGGGCTAAGCACTGCTGCATATGATAATAGAGGCAGGGGCGTTGCTCCGCTTCACCACTCCAGCTCTTCCCGCAGGGGATAAGAGGGAAGGCTTTGTGCAAAATCTGTAAGGTTTCCCGCACCGCCCATGCATTGGTATAGGGGCCGAACGATTCTCCCCAACCTTTGCGTGGATTTCTTGTAAACATCACGCGCGGAAACTTTTCCTTCGTAATCGCGATAAAGGGGTAACTCTTATCATCGCGCATCCTTACGTTAAAGGGTGGGCGATGCTCCTTGATCAAATTGCACTCAAGGACGAGGGCTTCCACTTCGGTGTCCACCACGATCCACTCGATGTCCCGCACCCGGAACACGAGCCGCTCAATCCGGGCCGTGTGCTGCGCGCTCTGGCGGAAGTAGCTCCGCACCCGATTGCGCAGGTTGATGGCCTTGCCCACGTACAGAACCGCCCCCTGCTCATCGCGGTAGATGTAGCAGCCAGGGAGCGTGGGCAGCGCCTTCAGGCGCTCCGTCACGTGGTCCGTCAGGGCCGGGCGGGGCATGGATACAAAGTTCTACCGGTTTTCGGCCCGCCCCGTGCGCAAGCCCCACCCGAACTCCGGACAAAAAAGCGCCCCCATCCGGCAAGGATGAGGGCACCTCTGCGACCAAGAACGAGGCTTACTGGCCTTGATTCAGGCGCTTTTCCAGCGCATCGAGTTCGGAATCCACGGCGGTTTCGTCCACCGGCGTGGCGTTCTCCACGGTCTCGGTGCTCAGCGGCGCGCCCAGGCCCATCTTTTCTTCCAGCTTGCGGAGTTCTTCGTCAGCGGCAAAGTCCATGGCCTGGTCTTCCATCTGCATCATCTTGCCGCTCAGGCTGCCGGCCATCATCTCGTTGCGAGCGGAGGCCTCGGCTTGCTTGTCAGCAATGCGATCGCGGGCGGCCGCAAAGGAGCCTTCGTATTCGTTCTCGAACGTCAGGCCGCTCAGCGTCTTGCCAATGGCATCTTGAATCTGGGCTTGCTTCCACTGCGCCTTCAGGGCCAGGGCCTCGGCCGTCTTGCGGCGGACCTCTTCTTCCTGGCGCTTGATGGCCACCTTCACCTGCTCCACCGTCTCGCTGGCGGCGGCCAGGGTCGGCTTCAGGCTTTCAATCGTGGCGTCCACGTTGGCCTTCTCGCGCAGGAACTGGCGGGCCAGGTCGCGGTTCCCGTTCTTCAGGGCGGTGGCAGCTTGACTTTCCAGTTGCGCGCTCTTGGCCACCGACTCGTCGAACATCCTTTGCAGGCGGTTGCGCTGCGTGATGGCTTGCACGGCCTTTTCTCGGTTGCCCGAGAGCGCCGACTGCATATCACGCTTGGCCTGATCCAGCATCAGCTCGGGATCTTCCAAATTGTCCATTCCGCGGTGGAAAATGGCGCGGAGCCAGGCAAAGAATCGCTTCATTCTGTGAGTCGCCTCAAAAAAGGTTTACGGAGGATACCTCTGGGGTCCGGGCCTTCTGTCCACCTGGCGTTCCGGTCCTGCCTCGCGCGGTCCGTTGCAGGGGCGGCAAATGTCCCCATTGACCCTTGCGGAAGTCTAGGCCCCTCCAATGGCGTCGGTATACTCCGACCCGATATTGCCCTGCCTTGCCATGCGGTGAGAACGGGCGTTTGAAGGCAAATTCTTATGGCGAGCGTTGGTACCGTCGTCCAAATCACCGGTCCGGTTGTGGACTGTCGATTCCCGAATGAGTCGCTTCCGGCTCTCATGAACGCGATTACCGTGGTGGACGCCGAGCGCGGCATTAACCTCACGGCTGAAGTCGCTCAGCACCTTGGTGACGATACGGTTCGGTGCGTCGCTCTCTCCAGCACCGACGGTCTGGTGCGCGGCATGGCCGCCACCGATACGGGGTCGCCGATCACCGTGCCGGTGGGCGAAGCCACCCTGGGCCGCGTGTTCAACCTGCTGGGCAACCCGATTGACAACGGCGGTGACGTGAACACCACGGACCGCATGCCGATCCACCGCGAACCGCCGACCTTTGAAGAGCAAAGCGTGAGCGTGGAACTGCTCCCCACCGGTCTTAAGGTTGTGGACCTCCTCATCCCGTTCAACAAGGGTGGGAAGATTGGTCTCTTCGGTGGTGCCGGTCTGGGCAAGACGGTTCTCATCCAAGAACTCATCCGCAACATCGCGGTCGAAGCTTCGGGCGTGTCGGTGTTCGCCGGCGTGGGTGAGCGCACCCGCGAAGGGAACGACCTCTGGCTCGAAATGTCGGAAGCCACCTTTAAGGACACCGACGGCACTGAAAAGCGCGTTATCGACAAGACCGCCATGGTCTTTGGTCAGATGAACGAGCCGCCGGGCGCCCGTCTCCGCGTGGCCCTGACGGCCCTGACGATGGCCGAATATTTCCGCGACGTGCAGGGCAGCGACGTGCTCATCTTCGTGGACAACATTTTCCGCTTCGTGCAGGCGGGTTCCGAGGTGTCGGCCCTTCTCGGTCGTATGCCGAGCGCCGTGGGCTACCAGCCCACCCTCGCCACCGAAATGGGCTTCCTGCAAGAGCGAATCACCTCCACCAACAAGGGTTCGGTGACCTCGGTGCAGGCCGTGTACGTCCCGGCGGACGACCCGACCGACCCCGCTCCGGCCACCACGTTTAGCCACCTGGACGCTTATGTGTATTTGGAACGATCCATCGCCTCCAAGGGCCTTTACCCGGCCGTGGACCCGCTGGCTTCGACCTCCAAGAACCTGGACCCGCGGATTGTGGGCGAAGAGCACTACCGCGTGGCCCGCGCCGTGCAGCAAACCCTGCAGCGCTACAAGGAACTGCAAGACATCATCGCGATCCTCGGGATTGACGAACTCAGCGACGACGACAAGGTGCTGGTGGGCCGCGCGCGCAAGATCGAGCGCTTCTTTAGCCAGCCGTTCTTCGTGGCCGAGCAGTTCACGGGTAACGCCGGTCGCTTCGTGTCCATCCAGGATACGGTGGCCGCGTTCGCCGAGTTGGTGGACGGCAAGCTGGACGACATTCCGGAACAGGCCTTCCTCTACTGCGGGAACCTGGACGACGTCCGCGAGAAGGCTCGCAAGCTCCAGGCCGTCTAAGGCCCTCGGGGTACCAACAAAGAAACGACCTCGCCCTCGCGGCGGGGTCGTTTCGCTTTATGCGGCGGCTTTTGTCTTCGCTGGAAACCGCTCTCGATCCAGCCAAAGACTGGTGAGAGTGGTCGCAATGGTTAGCGAGCTGATCACTGCCAAATCGTTCCGGAGAAAGTCTGGACCCAAGTTCCCTTTGCTGGCCGAACCCAAGACGTAAATCACGGTTGAGACAGTAAAGAAGAAGGCAGGGATTTGAGGCCATGTTCTCCATCCTTTGCGAGAGTAGACGCCCAAAGGAATGAGGCAAATTAAGCCTATCCCCGTCCAAAACATGAGGTTGGCTGGCTGCAAGATGTAGCCCCAGCCGCCTGCCCAGCGCCACAAAAACCAGCAGGCCTCTCCCACGAGAATCTGGAGCGGGACATGGAATAGGAGTGGCCTCGATTTGTTCATGGTCCTACTTGAACCACCTAGCTGGATCGCAAAACGTGCCTCGGCCGCCGGGCACCTTCGCTGCCTCGAAGTCCACCCAGTGTGTGGTGATTGAACCGCTGACAGTCACGCGAAAATGCGAACCCCAAACGCCAATAGGATATGGCGGACACCGTGAAGAATCGTACGAATGGTGCATGACCATGACAACCGCGTTCGGATCGCCGCTGCTCCAGAGGGTCATCTCACCTCGAAAAATGTCTCGGAAGTGAACAACGCTATCAAAGAACGTCGTTTCGCCGAAGAAGTACTTTTGCTCCGGATTAGCTGGCGTGCTGAGTCCCCATTGTCGCACGGCATTGCCCATGCCTTGCTTGTATGGATCATGTTTGTGCGCGAATAACGCTTGCAAAGATGTTGTTCTTGCAAATTCTGATTGGTGAGGGAACTCGTTTAGGTCATGGTCAACTCTGTAAAGCTCTCCTGCCGCATAGATCTGACGGAGATTTGCCGCTGCAGTTGCCCCGTAAGCCGCTTTCTTGCTTCTCTGGATGGACGGAAACAAGAGAGCTGCAAGAACAGCGACGATAGCGATGGCAATCAAGAGCTCGGCCATCGAAAACCCGCAATTGCGTCTCTTTAGGTGTCCACAACTTTGTGAAGTCACAAGTAGATGTTCTTTGGCCATAAACTACGAGGCTCGGTTACAGAACCACGGAAAGCGCTGTCGCCACAAATCCGAGACAGGCGGCGATCATGAGCACTTTCGCGTCACGCATGCGTCCATTTTGATCTCGCGCCCCCCCCGGCTGTCAATCCCCTGTCGAAAAAAAGTATATAGTTGCGCCGTAAACTATCTGGAATACGGTGCATCCCGCCCGACCCGCAACCGGATGTCAAGCTCCGGGTACGTCTTCAACAGCCGCACCTTCATCGCGTATCCCCCCGCGCTCAGGGCCGTGGCCAGGGCATCCGTCGTCGTCGCATCCGGGCCCATCACGGTGGCCATCACCCGCTGGGTGCTCCCCAGCCCGGTGCGCAGGTCCACCACGTGCGAATACCGCCGCCCGCCCACCACAACAAACTGTTCCGTATCCCCGCTCGTGCTCACGCCGCAGTTGTGCAGTTGCACACTCTCGCCGGTGGTGGTCAGCAGCACCCGCCAGCCCGCTTCGCCGGGCGGGGCATCGCCCAGCGCGATATCGCCCCCCATCTCCACCAGGCAGGCCGGCGCCCCCGCCTCCCGCATCGCGCGCACCGCCGCATCGCAGGCGTAGCCCTTGGCAATCCCCCCGAAGTCCAGCCGCACCCCGGGTCGGGTGATCTCCACCGTGCCCGCGTCGGGTTCAATGCGCACCGCCTCCATGTCCACCTGGCGCCGCGCGGCTTGCACGGCTTCGTGGGTGGGCAGCACGCCGGTGCGCCGGGATTCGCGCCACAGGCGCACCAGCGGCCCCGCCGTCACGTCAAACAGCCCGCCCGAACGGTAGTGGAACTGCTCACTCAGGATCAGCAGGTCCATCAGGGTGGGGCTCACCTGCACCGGCCCTTGCCCCGCTCGGTCACACAGGCGCATGGCCTCGCTGTCCGGGCGGTAGTCGCTGGCGATGGCCTCAATCCGGGCGATTTCGTCAAAAGCGGCCTGCGCCGCGCGTTCGGCGGCGGTTCGGTCGGGCGCGTACAATGAAATATCGACGCGAACTCCCATATGAGCCTGGGTAAAGTCGTACCGGGACACGTTCAATGGGGAACTCCCAATCGTTAAGTAAGCAATGATCGCTGCGTACATCGCTCTCGCCCTCCCTATTGTAACGCCGATGCCCGAGTCGTATACCGAACGCCTACCCGACCACCTCGTTGAATTCAAGATGATCTACGTCCCCGCGGGGAAGGTCAACATTCGGGGCCAAGAGGTCGAAGTCAAGGCGTTCTACATCTCGGAAACCGAAGTTACGTGGGATCTGTACGACGTCTACTACCTGCGCTTGGACATGACGCCCGAGCAGCGGGAAGCCAACCACGACGCCGCCAGCCGCCCGAGCCGCCCCTACGGCGCGGTGGACCGAGGCTACGGCCACAAGGGTTACCCCGCCATTGGCGTGGCCGCCCCGGCCAGTGAAGTTTTCTGCAAGTGGCTGGAAGGGAAGTTCGACCGCCCCTATCGCATCCCCAACGAAGCCGAATGGGAGTACGCCGCGCGCGCCAACGCCCCCCTGCCGGAGAAGTGGGATGACTACGCCGTGTTCTGGGACACCAGCGAAGACAAAACCGAGGCCGTGAAGAGCAAGAAGCCGAACGCCTGGGGCCTCTTCGACATGATCGGCAACGCCAGCGAGTGGGTGAAGAGCCTGGATGAACCCAGCGTGATGACCACCGCCGGCGGTCACTTTAACTACGAAGGACCGGAACTCGGCCCCTCCCTCCGCGAGCCCTACACCATCAAGTGGCAGGACCGCGACCCGCAAGTCCCCAAGAGCCGCTGGTGGCTCTCGGACGGACCCCAAGTCGGATTTCGAATCGTCGTCAGTGCAGACCAAGTCAAGTTAGAACAATAAGCCCATGGAAGATCTCTCCTTATCTCGTCGCTCTTTTCTCGCTGCCACCAGTGCGGTGGCCATGACAGCCCTCGGAGCGGGTACCTTCGCCAACGTGATGGGACAAGACCGACTGCGCGTGGGCGTGGTAGGGTGCGGCGGCCGGGGGACGGGCGCCGCATTTGACTGTTTGAATGCCGATCCGGCCGTGACCGTGGTGGCCCTCGGCGACATGTTTGCCGACCGCGCCGCCGGAGCTCGCAAGTCGCTGACCGACAACTTTAAGGAGCGAGTGCAGATCACCGATGACCATGTGTTCACCGGATTTGATGCCTACAAGGGTGTTCTGGCCAGCGACATTGACCTGGTCATCCTCGCCACCCCGCCGGGCTTCCGCCCCTATCATTTCGAGGCCGCCATCAACGCGGGCAAGCACGTCTTTATGGAGAAGCCGGTGGCCACCGATGCCCCGGGCGTCCGCCGCGTGATTGCCGCCGCCCAGGCCGCCAAGGCCAAGAACCTCAGCGTGGTGGCCGGAACGCAGCGCCGCCACGAAACCGCCTACAACGAAGTGATGAAGCGCATCCACGATGGCGCGATCGGCGACATTGTGAGCGCAAGCTGCTATTGGAACCAGGGTTCCCTGTGGTCGGTGCCGCGCCAAGAAGGCTGGAGCGACGTGGAATGGCAGCTGAAGAACTGGCTGTACTTCACCTACCTCAGCGGTGACCACATTTGCGAGCAGCACATCCACAACATCGACGTGGTGAACTGGGCGAAGAAAGCGCACCCGGTGAAGGCCGTGGCCCTGGGCGGCCGCGAAGTCCGCAAGGCCGATGTCTACGGGCACATCTTCGACCACTTCGCCGTGGAGTTCGAATACGAAGACGGCTGCCTCATGCACAGCTACTGCCGCCAAATTGACGGCTGCGCGAACAACGTGAGCGAGCGTCTGGTCGGCACCAAGGGCCGTGCCAACCCCGCCAACCGCATCTTTGGGGAGAACGAATTCCGCTTTAGCGGCGAGAATCTCAACCCCTACATGCTGGAGCACCGTCACCTCATCGAGAGCATTCGCGGCACCCGCGCCTACCTCAACGAAGGCGAGCAGGTGGCGCACAGCACCCTCACTGCCATCATGGGACGCATGGCCGCCTACACCGGCACCAGCGTGACGTGGGATGCGGCGATGGCCAGCGAAGAGCTGCTGATGCCGGGCGACCTGTCCTTCGGCAACCGAGCGGTGCCGAGCGTGGCCGTGCCGGGCACGACCAAGCTGGTCTAAGCCATGAGCATGGATCGACGTGACTTCATCCGGTCCGGGCTTGCCGTAGGGGCAGGCCTGGCCGGCGGCTTGGCCGTTGCCAAGGAGACGATGACTTTGGACTTTGACGATTCCACCCCGTTCAACTGCGACTTTGCGCCGCACTTCGGCATGTTTGGCAACCACGCGGGCAACAACCCGATTGATGAGCTGAAGTTCATGCACGACCACGGCTTCCGCTCGCTGGAAGACAACGGCATGAAGGGCCGCTCGGTGGAGCAGCAAGAGGCCATCGCTAAGGAAATGACCCGCCTGGGCATGCGCATGGGCGTCTTTGTGGTGAACCCCAACACGGCCTGGGAGACCTCCCTCGCCAGCGGCCGCCAGGAGATGATCGACAAGTTCCTGGACGAAGTGCGCACCTCGGTGGACATCGCCAAGCGCGTGAACGCAAAGTGGATGACCGTGGTGTGCGGCACCATTGATCCGCGCCAAAACATGGCCTATAACACGGCGCATGTGGTGGAGTGCCTGCGTCGCGCCAGCGAAATCTTTGAGCCGCACGGCTTAGTGATGGTGCTGGAGCCGCTGAACTTCCGCGACCACCCCAACCTGTTCCTCAGCGAAATCCCGCAGGCGTATCAAGTGTGCCGCGCGGTGAACAGCCCGGCCTGCAAGATCCTGTTTGATATCTATCACCAGCAGATCCAGGAAGGGAACCTCATCCCGAACATGGACGCCGCCTGGAGCGAAATTGCGTACTTCCAGATTGGCGACAATCCGGGCCGCCGCGAGCCCACTACCGGCGAGATCAACTACGGCAATGTGTTCAAGCACATCCGCAGCAAGGGTTTCACCGGCATCTACGGGATGGAGCACGGCAAGTCGCAGGGCGGCAAAGAGGGCGAAATCGCGCTCATCAACGCCTACCGCTCGGTGGACACCGCCCAGTAAGGCTTCCCCACGGTCAAAAAAGAACCCCCGAACCTGACGCCAGGTTTCGGGGGTTTTCTCTTACTTCTTGCCCGGGTTTAGAGCGGGCCCCGCAGGCGGCGGGTGCCGCTGCGGCTGGTAATCACATCCGGACGGGCCGGCTGACTGAGCGAAGCCTCCAGAAGATAGTTCTTGCGGAACACCAAGGCTTGAATCAAGAGGAACTCAAGCTGCGCGGCGTCCTTCACCGAGGCTAGGTCGTACTCTCGCACCGCTTGCGCGACGAGGTCGTTCATCCGCCCCAGATTGCCGGTATTGACCTTGCGGTCCATGAGCGTGGCGAGGCCGGCTTCCGTGCGGAACACGTCACCCACGCGGCCGGTAAACACCTGGCCGTTCACTTCCGCCCGAATCGGGTCATTGGCGGGGTAGTACATCGCCTTGGCCGTCTTCAGTTGCGCGACGCGGAAGCCCTCGCTGATCCGCCCGGCGCGCTGGAAGGCGGCAATCAGCCGCTTATCTTCAATAATCTGCTGGTTGGCCTCGGGGCCGATGCGGGTGGTGCCCGATTCCAGGTCGGCGGCCATCAGCAAACCGTTGTCCGTCACGTCCAATCCGAACTTGCGGAAGTGCGTACGGAACTCTTGTGGATCCTCTTGCTTGAGGCGCAAGAGCACCTGACCCAGGCTGTGGCCGCCCTCCTTGAGCGTCGCAAATTGGATGAGGCCGACCGAGACAAAGCCCGTATCGTAGGTGTTCACCGAATCAAAGCCCCCTTCGAGCATCGACACGGCGGCAAACACATTCTGTTCCGTCTTGTTCAGGCCGGCTTTTTGGAAGAGGCCTTGCAGCTCGCGCTCGGGCAAAGTCTTCACGCGCTGGCCCATGCTTTGCACCCCTTGCGGCCACCGGAAGTACGCAAAGGTCTTCCGCATCGGCACGTGGGTGTTGTAGGTCAGCTTCATGCCGTCAGGGAACGTGAGCGTGTGTTGCTCGGGCCGGGCGGGCGCGGCAAAGGCGGGGGGATTTCCTGCCAGGTTCACCAAATCAGCCGGGCATGGGCCGGGGTTCGGCACTCGCACGGCGGGGGCGGGCTGGCGGTTGCGCTGCGCCGTCTGCACGGCGGCCTGCGCGTAATCCCATTCGATGCGGGCGTTAATCCAGTTCGTCCAGACGGATTCGCGCTGAGAGTTGGCGCTGAGAGCGGAACCCGGGTCACCCTTGGCCAGGCCACGGGCCTTGTTGTAGTTCCATAGCCACTGGCTACCCTCGACGGTTTGGCGGACGGTGAATTCTCGGCCGTTCTCGTTCAGGAGCTGGACTTGAACGCGTCCGGGGGCACTCCAATAAGAACGGAGCGCACGGATCTCATCGGCGGAGAAATTCGAATCGTTCATCGCGGTTCGAGACTCGCTGAAACCCGGAGTTGCCAACACGGCCACCAATGCCCACGCGCTTCGCCATTCCATGGGCTCTATTGTTGCCCAAAATGTCGGCAAAATTTAGCGCATTCGCGCGGCTTTTAGCCGAACCATGGCGCGATTCAGCGCTTCGGTGGCTTGTTCGGGCGTCATGTCCACTTCTTCGCCTCGCAGAGCGCGGCGGGCCTTGTCCAATTCGGCCTCGGCCTTCTCGATGGAAATCTCGGTGCTGATCTCGGCGTCTTCGGCCAGGATGATCGCGCGTTCGCCGCTGATTTCCATAAATCCGCCCATCGTGGCGACAAAGGTGCGTTGGCCGTTCTTGTCTTCGTACTCCACCAGGCCCGGCTTGAGGGCGACAATCTGGGGCTCGTGACCGGCCATCACGCCGAGATAACCTTCCACGCCCGGGGCAATCACACTCGTGACTTGGTCATCAAAGACCGTGCGTTCGGGCGAAACCACCGAAAGCTGAAACGGGCGCGGCATAACTCTCACATTTTACTCGCATGGCCCGGGCCAGGGCCGGACCCCTTGAAATCGTCGGGGCCGAACGTCCATAGTATTGATTGCGAGCCACTATAGACCACTAAGTGGTCTTCTATCGGTATTAGTGGTTCTGGATCACCTTTTTGAAGTCAGACTACGTGATCAACCTGGGGTCGCCTCCTACCCTCGGCCCGGTATCTGTTCTGTCAAATTGCCAAGAACGGCAGATGTTCACGCAGGCACCGCAGTGGTACATGTTGATTCTCGCCCGTTTTTCGGGAGAGATCGCCGTGAACGGACGCGCTCAAAAGTTTGACCAGGATTCGTTGCTGGTGGTGCCGCCCCGGGGCCTGATCCAAATCCATCGGCATGGCCCTGAGGATGCCATCTATCTCATCAATTTTTCACCGAACCCCGAGGCGGCAAGCCCGCTCGGCTTCGGGATGGTACGCCCCTACCAACAGGAAATGGAGGTCGTAGACAAGTGGTTGCGGAGAGCGTTCGACCGCCTCGCGTTCGAGCACTCAACGGTAAACAACCTGGTGTGGACGATCCTCCTTCAGGCGGGTGACGAAGTAAGTGACTGGCAAGAACACAATGCCCTGGTCCGCATGCGCCGGTTCGTTGAGCAGAATTTGAGTCGCGCCTTTACGATGGCCGAACTGGCGGATGCAACGGGAGTTAGTCAGAACCACCTCATCCGTCTGTGCCGTGCAGAACTGAACAGCACACCGCAGCAGTACTGCCGTCAGACGAGGATGAGCCGAGCCAGTGAGTTGCTGATGAGCAGCCCGGGCACGATCAAGGAGGTGGCCCATCAAGTCGGCATCCCGGATCTCCACCGCTTCAACAAGCTGATTCGAGAGACTTTCGGAGTTTCACCACGTCAGTTGCGAAACGAGCGGCACACGGCCGGCACGTACCGGAACTACGAGCGCCCCCAACCTCCTGAGATCTGATACTCACGGCTCTAGGGCCAAGAGCACTTGCGTTAGTCTCCAGCAACCAAAAAGTGGTTGCAGTTCAATCGAGCGGCCAGGGGGGCGTAAAACGAGGTTATTCTGATGTCATATGCAGGATCTTAAATCCTGGCATGGAGAATCCAATGACTTTACAGGGAAGGACCCTCAACACGGCGGTGCTCATCGCCCTTGCGGCGGTTAGCAGCGCAGCGACGACGAGCTTGCCCACGATCAAGGACACGCGCTTGCTGACGTTCAGTTCTGGCACGAACTACGGAAGCGACGTGATCTTCTCGACGTACAACGCCGGGCCGGCGAACGAGCAGACCTCCGTGCTTGAGTTTGATCTTTCCTCGATTCCGGCGGGCGATGTGATCACCGGGGCCACCCTCAATCTCTGGGGCGACCAGTCATTCGGAACGGGGGTCTCGACGACCAACATCTATCGTGTGACCAATCCGTGGGCCGAAATGCAAGCAACTTGGCTGGTCCGACAAACGGGAGTGCCCTGGTCTTCCTCGGGCGGAGATGCTGTCGGTACCACCGGGGTTGCGAACACAAACCCGTATGCCTCGTGGACCGGGAATCAGATCACTCAATGGTACGCCTTTGACATCACCCAATTGGTTTCGGAATGGCACACCGGCACGAACACCAACTACGGCTTGCTGATGCGAGGCCCAACCACGAACCGCCTCATCTATTCAAGCAAAGAGAACGGCTTTGTAAACAATCGGCCTTCCTTGACCGTGACCCACGAGGCCGTGCCGGAACCGGCGACCATGCTGGTGAGCGGATTGGCTCTGCTGGCCCTGCGTCGCCGCCGACGCACCGCTTAACCCACCAAACGTAACTCGGGCCTCAAGGAGAGGATGAGGCCCGGGCTTCGGCTTCCAAGAGCAGTTGCGCGTGGACCACGCCCACAAACCACGGGGCGTCCGGACGATCCGGCGATTCGTGCCAATCGTACAGGTACCCCTCCATCAGGTGGGGGTCGGCCAGGCGCGCGTCAATCTCGAACATGGGCACCCACACTTCCTTCAGAACGGGGTAGCAATCCATGGGCACCGGCCCTTGGCTAAGCCGATAGTCGTCCGTGACATCCAGCACGATAATGCGGGCGAAATTGTATTCCCAGAGGTTTCCGGCGATGGTAGCCATAAGCGACGTCCGTGTCGTTCAAGGGTCCAGACGGGGCACATTTGCCGAAAGACGCGCCGCCGGGCCGAGATTCCCGGGGGAAATCTTCTCCACCCCCGCTTATTCTTCTTCGGCGTCCGGATCGAGATTTACTGGTGCCGGCCCGGGCGATGAGAAACTGGGCGACGTCGGCACGCGGAACATGCCCTCGATGGACTGATTGAGTTCATCCACCGGCAGGCGCCGGTCTTCGGGCTTCGTCATGGCGAACGGCAGCAAAACGCTCACGCGGCGGTTACTAAAGTGCAGGGGGTCCATGCCGTTGCGCGGACGCGTGTCGGCGTAGCCCACCACTTGCAAAATCTGCTTCGGCTGCACCCCACTCCCCACCATCAGGCGTCGCACGGCGTGGGCGCGTTCGGTGCTGAGGTCAAAGTTGTCGCGGCCGGTCCCCGGGAACGGACGACGGTCGGTGTGACCTTCAATCTGCATCGGGCGACGGCTCTGGGCCAAGAGCGGAGCCACCTTGGCAATGAGTGACCGGGCCGCCGGGCGCACCGTGGCCGAGCCGATCTCGAAAAACACTTCACCGTTGGCTTCGTTCTCGATGAACTCCACCAACACGCCTTCGCTGCTCACGCTGATTTCCACCTTGTCGCTCATCACCAGACCCTTGAGTTCGGGGTCACCTTCGATGGACTTCTGGATCGTGTTTTTGAGCTTGACGGCGGCGTCAATCTCCTTCTCCTCTTCAGTGGTGCCCGTGCCGGCCTTACCCGTCTCCTTGCTTTGCGGGCCGCCGGTGATGCCGATATTGAGCGCGGAGCGCGGCATTTTGGCGTCAAATCCCGCGGGGTCGTTGAAGTAGGCCTCGATGATTTCGCGATCCTCTTGGCTCATCCCGACGATCCACATGACCATGAAGAAGGCCATCATTGAGGTCATAAAGTCGGCCAGGGCGACCTTCCAGCCCCCACCATGGTGGCCGTGTCCGCCCTTCTTGACCTTCTTGATGATGATCGGTGCGCCGTCTTGCATGGATCTTCGTTGGGCTTAGGCCGCGTCCTTTTCCTTCACGGAGGTTTCCATTTCGGCAAATCCGGGGCGGAGTGAAGGCTCGATGTTGCGGCGAGCGAACTCGACGCAGGTGATAGGCGACTCGCCCCGCGCAAAGCTAAAGAGCGCGTGGCGGATGCAGTTCATGTAGTGGCCCTCGGACTTAATGCGCAGTTCGATGGACCGGGCAATGGGGGCGTAGACCCCGTAGCCGAGCAGAATCCCGAGGAACGTCCCGACGAGGGCCTGAGCAACGGACTTCCCGATGACGGCGGCTTCACCGCCAATCTTGCCCATGGTGATAACGATCCCCAAAACGGCCGCGATAATCCCGATGGCCGGCATCGCGTCGCCGGTGCCTTGCCAGGCGTCCACCAGCAGGTGCTCTTCGTCGTGGGCGACCTCGAGGTCCAGTTCCATCATTTCGCTGAGGTCATGCGGACCCACCGAACCGGTGAGGATGACCTTCATCGTGTCGCAGAAGAAGTCGCAGGCGTGGTGGTTGGCCAAGAACGACGGGTTCTTGCTGATGATTGCGGAATCCTTGGGGTTCTCCACGTGTTGCTCCAGGCCGAGGAGACCTTCCTTACGGGCCACGGAGAACAGCTGGAACATCATCTTCAGCAGGTCCATGTACTGCTTCTGGGTCGGCGGCGGCTTCAAAAGCCCGATGGCCGCCTTGATGGCCTTGATCGTCGTCGGAAGCCCGTTGTTCGCGATCATGATGCCGAAACCCATGCCCGCGACCGTGATGTACTCCGAAGGCACAATCAAAGCCGCGATCTTGCCGTGGTGCATCGTGTAACCCACGAGCATCATCACCACCGCGAGCACGATCCCGATGAAAGTAAACATGATGAGGGATTCCGTCCGGGATAAACCTGGTCTTGCTAACAGTATCGGCACGTCTTGGCCCGAACCTGTAGCCCCGATTTCTTGGTTCGGGACTTGAGCGCTCCCTGGGGGCGGCGGCGGGCGTCCTATTCTTGGGATCAGAATGGGAAACGCGGCATCATCGGCGTAAACTAAACTGATCCCCTGAGGTTCATCCTCGCGCTTTATGGCTGACCCCGCTGTCGCTCGCACTGGCTTTCATCTTCCGGCTCCGGAGGGTGAGGCTGGCCTGCGCCCGGAGGTGGTGGGCAACCTGCCGGTGATTCGTCGCCTCGATTCTCAAACCATCAACCAAATTGCGGCGGGTGAGGTGGTGGAGCGACCCGCATCGGCGGTCAAAGAGCTCGTGGAGAACGCCCTGGACGCCGGCGCCACTCGCATTGAGATCGACCTTGAGCGAGCCGGGCGCGCCCTCATCCGGGTCACCGACAACGGGGTCGGCATGACCGAAGACCAGGTGCTGCTGGCCCTGGAGCGCCACGCCACCAGCAAGATCACCCGCGCCGAGGACCTGCTCGCCGTCTCCACGATGGGGTTCCGGGGCGAGGCGCTGCCCACGCTGGCGTCGGTCTCCAAGTTCCGGCTGAGTTCCGGCACCACCCACGGGGCACGGGTTGTCGTCACGGCCCACGGCGGACAGGTGCAGGTCAGTTCGGGCGATTCCGGCCCGCGCGGCACCACGGTCTCGATGGAGGATTTGTTCTTTAACGTGCCGGCGCGGCTCAAGTTCTTGCGCACTGACGCGACCGAGTTTTCGGCCATCTTGGATGCGGTTTCGCGCCACGCGATTGCCCGCCCGGATGTGGCATTCACTCTGCGGCACTCGGCTGGTGGCCCCGCGCACGAGGCTTTGCGCACCAGCGGATCGGGCGACTTTGCCACCACCCTTCAGGAGGTGTGGGGGCGCGATCTCACCGCCGCCTTGATCCCCGTCGATCACTACCAGGATGGCGTCCGCCTCACGGGGATGGTCAGCCCGCCGCACGTCAGCCGGGCCACCCGCACGCACCAGTGGCTGTGGGTCAATGGCCGCCCGGTGCGCAGCAAGACGTTGATGGCCGCGATTGACCAGGCGTTCCGCTCGTGGACCCCTGAGCGGCGCTATCCCTTGGCCGCGCTCATGATCTGGACGGATCCGGCGGGGGTGGACGTCAACGTCTCGCCCACTAAGAGTGAGGTCAAATTCCGCGAGGAGGGCACCGTCTTCCGGGCCATGGTCTCGGCGATCAAGCGGGCGGTGGCCGCGAGTGGGATGGTGCCGGGGGCCGAGGCGGTGCACTTGGCCAATGAGGCCGCGCGGGATGCTCGGGGCGATTTACCGGCTGGTGGCCAGCCCGAGATGCCGTGGGGGCCGGGAGCGTTTGGCATGTCGCAGCGCGCGCAAGCCCCGCTGGGGGGCGAGGGGAGCACGGCTTGGCTCGGCGCAGGCACCTTGTTTGCGCGGCCCTTTGCCGGTGGCTCCAGCGGCCTTGCCGATGGCGTGTCGTTGGGCGCGGCCGGAGGCGTCACGGGGGTGCTCCCTGATCTCCTCCACGAGTTCCGGCTCATTGGCCAGTGGGCGGCCACATTTATCCTGGGCGATTCCCCGCATGGGCTGATCGTGATTGACCAGCACGTCGCCCATGAGCGCATCCTCTACGAGCGCCTGTGGGCCGAGCGCGCCCGCGACGGCGTGCCCGTACAGCCTCTCCTCACCCCCGAGACCTTGCACCTCAGCCGTGCCTCGGCACTCATCGCCCAGCAGAACCTATCCGAGTTGGCCCGGGCGGGCTTTGATGTGGAGCCGTTTGGCCCCGAGTCCTTCCTCGTGCGCGGCGTGCCGGCGATCTGGCGCGGTCGCTCGCCCTTGTCCGTCCTGCGCGACGTCTTGGACGAACTCGCCGAGGGGCGCACGGCCGGATGTTTGGGCACCGGCACGGCCGACGTCTTTGCCTTGGCCGCCTGCAAGATGGCCGTCAAGGCGGGCGACCCGCTGGCCGAGGCCGAGATGAAGAAGCTGGTGGAGGATCTCGCCACGTTGGATAACCCGTTCTTCTGCCCCCACGGGCGGCCCATCACGATTCTCATCCCCACGTCCGAGATCGCGCGGCGGTTTAAGCGGTAACCGTGCTGATTTTGGGGATTGACCCGGGTTTGGAACGCATGGGGTACGGCCTCATCCGGCGTTCCGGCAGTCGTCTGGAAGCGGTGGCCTACGGCCTCTTTCACACTCCTCCCGGCCCCCTCGGTCCGCGGTTGGTGTCGCTGGCGGATCAGGCCCGCGAACTCATCGAAGCCCACCCCATTGACCGGCTGGTGACCGAGCGGCTGTTCTTCAACCGCAACTCCACGACGGCGATGGATGTCGCCAAGGCACTCGGAGCGGTGCTTTGCGAAGCCGCGCGCTCCGGCCTCGAGACCTGCGAGATCACTCCGCCCGAAGTCAAGAAGGCGGTGGTGGGGCAGGGCAACGCCGACAAGAAGCAGGTGGAATTCATGGTCACGCGGCTCCTGGCTTTGCCGCAAGCCCCGAAGCCGGACGACGTCTGCGACGCCCTGGCGGTCGCCATCGCGGGCGCATGGATGCTGCCCGAGACCCCGCTCCGCCGCTAACTCGACGACACCCAGCGCACCGGGGCTTCCCGCACGCGCAGGGGGGCATCGCCGCCGGGTTCGTCGGTGAGGTCGAAAAGCTGAGGGGTACGCAGAGGGCTCGCGGCGGCCAGCAACCGCTCCAGTTCCGCCAAGGTGGACCAGGCTTGTCCGCCCGCTTCCATGAGCGACTGCGCGCCCGGGCTCCCGTCCTGATAGACCAACGCCTGCACCCCCAGACGCCGCATCGCCCGCACCGTGCCCGTCCAGGTGCCGCCCGCGCCTGATTGCACGGCCAGAATCACGCTCACCCCGCTCCAGGCGTGGATGAGTTCGTTCCGCTGGTGGGCCACGGCCACTTCAAACCCGGTCCCGGCCGGCAAGAGGCGCAAGCAGGTGGGAAGTTCGCGCCCGTCGCCGCCGTGGGCGAGGATCTCAACCACCCGGGCTCCCGGCCCGGTGAAGCGCGCTCCCGCCGCCGCTTCAGCATCGG
>CALRVA020000030.1:0-19558 GCA_943371495.1 Archangium gephyra
TCCTGAACTGCGGTGTGGGCATCGACAAGCAGATCGAAGAGCTGGACGCCGTGTGCGCCTTTGTGCAAGCCAAGCTGCGCTCCAAAAAGCGCGTGAAGCTGAGCTTTGACGAGTGGAACGTGTGGTACCGCGCGCGCCACGGCGAACACCTGGATGGACGCGGCAAGTTCGCGCCGCACTTGCTGGAGGAGGTTTACAACCTCGAAGACGCCCTGGTGGTCGCGCAGTTCCTCAACTCCTTTGTGCGCCACGCCGACAGCGTGAAGATTGCCAACCTGGCCCAAATCGTGAACGTCATCGCGCCGATCCTCACCCGCGGCAACGAGATGGTGCTGCAGTCCATCTTCTATCCTATTGAGATGTTTGCCAGCCGGCAGACGGGGACTTCCCTGCGCGCATCGGTGCAGGGTCCGGTGCTGGAAACCAAGCACTACAAGGCCCCGCAAGTGGATGCCAGCGCCATCCTCAATGGCCGGGAGCTCAGCGTGTTCCTTGTGAATCGATCGACCACGGAAACCACCGATGTGCGCGTGGAGCTTGCGGGCCGCAAGGTGGTGAGCCGCACCAGCGCCGAGATCGTGACGGGCACGGACCCCAAGGCGTACAACGAGTTTGGCAAGGAGCCCGTCGTCAGGTCGGAGTCCTTCACGGATGAGTGTTACGAAAGCGGGGCCTTGGTGCTCCAGCTGCCGCCGCTGAGCTTCTACGCGGGCACATTCACCATTGCCCCATGATGGCGTTGCCCCGCGCCCACGGGTCTTGCCTGAGGGAGCGCTGATGCTCCAGGCTAGCCAGATGCTCCTATGATCCGGATGGTCGCCATCGATATTGACGGCACGTTACTGAATAGCCGCCGCCAAGTGACTGATGGGGTGCGGGGCGCGCTCCGCCGGGCCCAGGATGCGGGGATCGTGATTTGCCTGGCGTCTGGCCGATTGATCCCTACCCTGATGCCCGTGGCCGCGCAAGCCGGCGTCACCGGCCCCGTCGTGACTTGCAACGGCGCCTACGCCGAAATGGAGGATGGCGAAACGGTTTTTAGCGCCCACCTTTCCCCCGAAGTTGTTTCGGAGCTTCTCGATTACGCGGAAACGGCGGGCATCACCGCGAATCTTTATCAGCCGCGTCGGGTGCTTAGCAATCGGGAGTCCCCCTACCTCGATATGTACCGCAGCCGAACGGGCGCCACCCCTCTTGTGATGTCTTGCGCCAAGCTGAAGCACGAACCCGCAACCAAGATGATCTTCATCAACGAACCGGCCGTGAATGAACGGGATGCCCAACACTTTGCACCCTCGGCGGCGGGCGGCAAGTTCCATCTCACTGTCTCCGAACCCATTTATCTGGAGTTCCTGCCGCCCCACGTGAACAAGGGGGTGGGAGTCCAAGCCGTCGCCTTGAGGTTAGGGTTAGAAGCGCACGAGGTCGCCGCGATTGGAGACTATCTCAATGATCTGGAAATGATTGCCTGGAGCGGGCTGGGGGCCGCGATGGCTTCGGGCGCTGAAGCACTACAGGATTTGGCCGATCTTGTCGTTGCCGGGAATGACGAGGACGGGGTGGCTGAATTTCTTGACCACATCCTTGCGGCTCGGTCAACGGGATAGGAAACTCACTTGAAACCAGCATGTCGCTGAGTGGCTTGTAGCCGATTGTCCATTGGGACTCTCCGTTTAAGATTTGGGCAAAGCCCTATTCGCTGCGAAGCCGAACAAGGGCGACGATCGAGATCACCATGAGGGCCAGGCCCAGAACGCCCAGGATGAGCGTGATGGGCCAAGCCTCACTCAAGGGTGCATCATATCTTCTGAGGCTAACTTCCCCACTGATCAACGAGCTGACGCTACCAAGGATGAGCATAACCCCAAATATGCCGCACAGCACGGCAATCAGAATCTCACCGCATCTTGTTTCCATCCACACGAGCCTTCACCATACTTAGTTCATATTCCAGCTGGTCCTGCCGATTGTGCAAGTCCCGGTTCCACTCCATGCCTCGCTTGAATACCACGGCAAAGTAGAACATGTAACCAAACAGAAGCAAAGAGACGAAGAGATTAAAGAAGACTAGCTGTTTTACAGTCTTGTCAGTAAGTGGCTTCATGGCATCCTAGTTCGCGAAGTGAAGAAAATCATCACGACCTTGAACCCGCTCTCGCAGAGCTGGTTCGCAACGATAAATTTCAGTTGGCCAATCCTGCCCCCCGTAAACCCTGACAACCGCCTTGAGCCGTGTTTGCTCCAGAAAGCGCTTCCGCATAGCCAAGGCAACCTCCTGCATACCACTACGGACCACATATGGCTCGCGGAACTTTATGGCTCGATATGAAAGCGAGATCGCATGCACTGATTCAAAGCTCACCGGCAAATGAATGGCTCCTATGTTCATCATATCATGATAGAACATTCCATAACGTGCACTCACCTGCTCCATGGCCAGCTCATGAAACTCCGCATTTCTATCCGTCAGCGTGTCTCTAGGGATGATATACACCGTTGTGTTTCGAGCGTCGAGGTGGTACGGCCGTAGGTTTGGTGCACTGACCGCACCCCCGATACCCGCCAGCGGCCAATGAGATCGAATCAGGCAAAGGTGCTCCTCATCGCAAGTCGCATGGACAATGTCGACGATCGTCTCGGACGACACAATGACGTCCAGTCGCTTGGTTCGAGCCCTATCTGCCATTCAGTTCAGCTCACCCTATTCCGGGCGCATTGATCCCCACGGTCCGCCCCGCGGCGGCATCGCAGGTATAGTTCCTGGCCCCGGCCGTCAGCATCTTGTCCGCCAGGTCATAAGTATAGCTTTCCACCGTGCCATTCACCGTCTTCGAGAGCCGGTTTCCGTTAGCATCGTAGGTGTAGGCCACGTTGTAGCCCGTCCGGACCTCGCTGGTCAGTTGCCCCGCCAGGTCGTAGCCGAAGTTGGTCGTCACGCCGTTGACTGTCTGGCTCGTGATCTGATCAGCGATATTTGTGAGTGTACCGTCAGTAATCCAGGTACACAGGAGCCCTTTTCGAATGAAAATATACTATTGAATAGATTCAGAAGGACTGTCGTCAGTGCGAAGGATGAATACCACACCTCTGAGTGGCTCAAAATCGTAATCAAAACGATTTGAAAAGTCAAGAATATGCCCAGATCTAGCATTGACAACGACTCTATTCTCGTTTAGGAGGCGGATCGTGGGTGGGCTTTGACCAAATTTCATTCCTTTGAAATACACACCACATCTTTTGGTGACCTTGCTACAAGCTTCAACATCATAGACATAAGACACGGTTGCATGGTAGTAAATTCTTCTAAGAACTATCGAATAGTCCTCGCTTTCGATTGTCTGAACTACTAGAATATCTGCCCTAGACTGGATGCATCCAGGAATATTCGCGACAATAGAGACCGCACAACCTCCGAGCAGCACGCCACCAATGAACCACTTCGAGCACTTTTTCAAGGAGTCACTCCCGTGCATTTTGATACATCAAGTATCCACGCTTTATGAAGTGCTGGTCTCTTTCGTCGTCACCGTACGGTGGACCACCAAAAGGTCCACCCCAAGACGGATCACTTGTGCCAACCAGCACCTGTGCCCCACCTGCGCCGCGGAGGGCCAGCTCCAAAGGCATGTCAATTGCAGCGGCGGTATATCCATAGCTCAGGTTGCCAAAGTTTTCGTACAGAGGATTATCTTTCTTGTAATCCCACTCGCATTTCGGCGGGACCAACAGCAACCAGAGCTTCCAGGCTCGTCGATATTCCGGAATGACGTGGTCATAGGTATCTCCAGATTGCCCAGGTACTGCACTAGACTCAGGCAAGTAAGTCGCACCAACTGGCGCCGGCCTTGGCATCGTATCTGGTCGGACTCTTCTGGCATTTGCTTCAAGTGATACGCCCGGCGGGAAAATCAGGGCATAGTCGCCAACGTTTTTGCCAGGCGGAGTTTCGATAGCATCAACTGCTAGGATCGCCATAGCGACTGTGCTAGTCGTACCGCGCGGGTCAACCCTGCTTATCGGCGTGCTCTCACAGTAAGCGTACCAATTCCGGCCGTCCTTGATCGGATCCCGCGAAAGGAACCGCCCGGTCGTCGGGTCGTAGTAGCGGTGGCCGAGGAGCTTGAGGCCACTGGAATCCTCCTGGTAGCCAAAGCCGCCGGCATAGCCGAAGGGGCCCTTCCAGGTTCCGGTGGCGGAGAGTTCCGCGCCGAAGGCGTCGTACACCCGGGTGGCTGCAATCGCCCCCACGGAGGAGGTCTGCGCATCGGCGTTCTTGAGGCCGGAGTGCGACCAGGTGGAGACCCCGCCGCGCCGCTCCGAGACTCCCGGGGTGTAGGTGGCCTGGCCATCCCGCAGCACGGGGTCGGTCACATAGCTTCCATCCCGAACAAACGTGCGCGACACGCCCCCCTGCACCGTCCCCACCCGCGTATCCAGGCCGTTATAGATATGGGTTTCATTGATCCCCGGGCCAGTGATGGCGGTCACCCGGCTTTCGTAATCGTAGGTGAGGGTGGTGGTGCCGCCGGGCGCATTGATGCCCACGGTCCGCCCGGCAGCATCGTAGATGTAGCTCTTGGGCCCGGCCGTCAGCATCTTGTCCCCCAGGTCATAAGTATAGCTTTCGACGCCATCTTGATGTTTGAGCACCAGAACCTTCGATCAACTTGTAAGCTCTACTCGCATGCGCCAGTAATAATATGCACCACTTGCAATCATGACAACTAGTATGAGCCATTGATTCAATAACACATCAACAATACCGAAAATGTGCATATTGATAAGAACGAGCATAACAAACTGACCAACACAATGCGACCGCATTCTAATGGATAACTTTGCGCTATCACGATTGCCCATGCCATGAAAGATCACCAGACGCTTGCCTGTATAGGCCCACCACAGGAATCCGATAAGCGATAACCCCAATAGATTAATGAATATTGGTGCCCATAATGGCATTCTATTCTGTAGCCCACACTCGGTTTAACCTTGTCAGTAGATGATTGTACTGCTTAAAGTTGCTGAGCTTGTCAAGCATAATTGAAAACTCAGAAGCAATCGTTGAAAGTCCATTCCTCGCCTGCCGGAACAAAGTTGTCAAGTTGATTTCCGAATCAAATAGCTGCCAGCGCATTGCAAGTCCCAATATCGGCTTCGACTCCTTTTCAAGCTTGTCTTCGAGATCGAGATCTGGATGATAGCTAGCATCGGCACCATTTCCTCCAATAGGGTGACTGAAAGACCAAGGTCCCGCTGAATAAGACATTTCGTCAGGCTGCATGTCGCCGCCTCTGGCCGAATACCCGCTCGACCTTTCGTTCGCTGGAATTGACCCACGTCTCACAGATCCTACGACTCCAGGGCCAACCCCAATCTGAACACCAAACGAAAGACCGGCATCTTGAGCTACTGCGACGTCCCAGGTCGAAGTATCAATCCGCGCTTTCAAGGCGTAATCAAGTCCAACAAAATAGGCACCATTCAGGGAGCCCCCAAGTTCTACAACTTCAAGTCCATCAGGATCAGTACTCGAATTCGGACGATTCCTAGAGTACACGTACCAGTTCCGGCCGTCCTTGATCGGATCGCGGGAAAGGAACCGCCCGGTCGTCGGGTCGTAGTAGCGGTGGCCGAGGAGCTTGAGGCCGCTCGAATCCTCCTGGTAGCCAAAGCCGCCGGCATAGCCGAAGGGGCCCTTCCAGGTTCCGGTGGCGGAGAGCTCCGCGCCGAAGGCGTCGTACACCCGCGTGGCTGCAATCGCCCCCACGGAAGTGGTCTGCGCATCGGCGTTCTTGAGGCCGGAGTGAGACCAGGTGGAGACCCCGCCCCGCCGCTCCGACACCCCCGGCGTGTAGGTGGCCTGGCCATCCCGCAGGACCGGGTCCGTCACGTAGCTGCCATCCCGCACAAAGGTGCGCGAGACCCCGCCCTGCACCGTCCCCACCCGCGTATCCAGGCCGTTATAGGTGTGGGTTTCGTTGATCCCCGGCCCGGTGATCGCGGTCACGCGGCTTTCGTAATCGTAGGCGAGAGTGGTGGTGCCGCTAGGCGCATTGATCCCTACCGTCCGCCCTGCGGCATCGTAGGTGTAGCTCTTGGCCCCGGCCGTCAGCATCTTGTCCGCCAGGTCATAGGTATAGCTTGTTGGAGTTCCTCACACAATGTCTGTTAAGAGATTAGTTTTTGCGAGGCGCGAGGAAATAGTATCTGACTTCGCTCCCCCATCTGTCCACTCCTACCAGGTCGTAGCCTGACCTGGATTCATGTGAGCTACTTTCAATGAGCAATCCGGGATTACTAGGCTTGACCCCGTAAATCATGTCCTTATCGACATATAGAAAGCCTAATTCCGGATCATTCCCAATTGAAGCGACCACGATTGCTTTCTTTTCGATCCTAGTATTGTATTCCAAAACCACTTGCTTAGGCAAATCACCGACGTTGATTGTTGCGTTGATGTGAACTCCGCGACTTAGTGAGCCCATTATTGGTTCAGCGCTCTTGACTGAATACTTCAAAGGTAACGCACCATTAATACGAACTTGGCCATCCAATTCCAAATCTCCAGCAAGGGCAGCACTTATTAGAATGGTCTTACCGTTGGAGCTATTGAACCTAGTGTATCCATTTTTCGAACGAAACTTTTGAAACTGGTTCGAGTAGATTCGTGAGCGTTCAGCAATCTCATATATGGACACACTGCTTGTTGCACTAGTACCGTTCGGCAGACTTGTCGTATGTTTAGTGCAAGATACGATAACTGGCCAGGCCAGAATCAGTGCAAATGGGACATGCTTCACCGCATCACCTATTACGGCCAGATGCTATAGTATGCCTCAGCCATATCGGCATACACCCTTTGCACTACGTCTAGACCGGGTTTGCCGCTGTTTACAAGCATCGTAGCCGTATCATTCTCAATGCTCCTTTGTTGAGGGTACTTGATGCGCCCGTCTTCATGATACTCAATCTTATCAGGCAAAAATTCGCCTTTATAGGCATCTTCAATCATCTTCTTGTATTCGCGATACTGCTTCGCTTCCTCCATTGCATTTGCATAAGAGAAGCCCGCCTTTGTTAGTATAGGAATTAGCAGGATCGGACCCACTACGATTGTCGTTGCCCTCTTTCCAAAGTCTTCCCAGGCCTCAACAGCTGAAGAGCCGATTCGTTCTCGCCGAGTTTCTGCCAGACCTTGCGGGTCAGTACCATTAACCGGATTACTTGAACAATACACGTACCAGTTCCGGCCGTCCTTGATCGGATCCCTGGACAGGAACCGCCCGGTCGATGGATCGTAGTAGCGGTGGCCGAGGAGCTTGAGGCCACTGGAATCCTCCTGGTAGCCAAAGCCGCCGGCATAGCCGAAGGGGCCCTTCCAGGTTCCGGTGGCGGAGAGCTCCGCGCCGAAGGCGTCGTACACCCGCGTCGCTGCTATCGCCCCCGCCGAAGTGGTCTGCGCATCCGCGTTCTTGAGGCCGGAGTGAGACCAAGTGGACACCCCGCCCCGCCGCTCCGAGACCCCCGGCGTGTAGGTGGCCTGGCCATCCCGCAGCACGGGGTCCGTGACGTAGCTTCCGTCCCGAACAAAGGTGCGCGACACGCCCCCCTGCACCGTCCCCACCCGCGTATCCAGGCCGTTATAGGTGTGGGTTTCGTTGATCCCCGGGCCAGTGATGGCGGTCACGCGGCTTTCGTAATCGTAGGCGAGAGTGGTGGTGCCACCCGGCGCATTGATCCCTACCGTCCGCCCTGCGGCATCGTAGGTGTAGCTCTTGGCCCCGGCCGTCAGCATCTTGTCCGCCAGGTCGTAAGTATAGCTTTCCGCCAATCACCAGTGCCTACAGAGTCAATCCTGCGATGCGCGGTCGTCATAGCGTGTGGATCGTTCATACACGCTTACGACCCAAAGTTCAAATCCTTATGGACCCACCGATAACCGCCCGTGGAATACTCTGTTTCGCGATTCCTTGGTCTATGCTCCGAGAGTCTCCAAAACACGATAACTCCGCCTTTAGAGTCTCGCAGAGCCAGCATTTGATCGCTTGACGATTCTATACTTAGAGGCAGAACTGGTGCATATTTGTTGCACGTGAGAAGTACGCTCTGGTCACGCTCATTCCTTGGCATTCGTTCAACCCTAGCGCGTTCAAGACTTTCTATCACGCAACCTGCGAAGTTAATTGCGCGCTTGTGCTCCACACTTCGGTTTAGCAGATGCATAGCATAAGCCACGGTCACGCAGATTGCTACTGATCCAAGTACGAACCACTTGCTCTTTAAAGTTGTTAACATGCCACTGACTGGATGGTTAAAGGCGAATTTGGTAAACAACAGCATTCGGCCTTCCGGATCGATCTGTCATTCAGAATGCACTGCAGAAGTACATTGTCAGTTGTATACATCCGAACCGTTCCTACTGAAAGCGATAGACCCGGGTGCGTTCGGTAGCACGGGAGGATCCATTGGGGCACCGCCGCCTCCACGAGGCTTCTTGAAGAGATCCTCATTAGGGTTCAGATCTACAGCCGGAACATGGCTGAGAAGAACAGGATTCAGCGGGGTTATCCACGGGTAACCAGCGTATTCTTCTGCAAGTTCCAGCCAAGCTGAGGCAGTTGATCGCAATGCAGCACTATAACATGCGCCAACGAACGCGAACTTTATGCGCCCCTTGCCAAGTGAGCGTCTGCGACGTGCGACCTCTTTAACATCTTCCGGGCTCATGAACTCTTTTCCAGTTTGGATGCTTCCCGTATGACTGCCGTGACCATAGAATACAAAACTTGCATTATCACTAGCATTTACAAGTATATCCTTGATCACTTCCACGCTTGGATTCGTCAAATCGATATCATCCCCGCCAGGTCTTATGAGAGCGCGCCCAAAATCTTCACCGCCAAAAACGTAGTCAAGGTTTCCAAAGACGATGATTCGTTCCAAGCCCCCTGGATCGGTAAAGTTGATTGGGTTCCCACTAGCGTAAACATACCAGTTCCTACCCGCGCCAATCGGATCCCTTGATAGGAACCGCCCCGTCGTCGGGTCGTAGTAGCGGTGGCCGAGGAGTTTGAGGCCGCTGGAATCCTCTTGGTAGCCGAAGCCGCCGGCATAACCGAAGGGGCCTTTCCAGGTTCCGGTGGCGGAGAGTTCCGCCCCGAAGGCGTCGTAGACCCGGGTCGCTGCAATCGCCCCCACCGAAGTGGTCTGCGCATCCGCGTTCTTGAGGCCGGAGTGAGACCAGGTGGACACCCCACCCCGCCGCTCCGAGACCCCCGGGGTGTAGGTGGCCTGCCCATCCCGCAGCACCGGGTCCGTCACATAGCTGCCATCCCGCACAAACGTGCGCGAGACACCCCCCTGCACCGTCCCGACCCGCGTATCCAGGCCGTTATAGGTGTGGGTTTCGGTGATCCCCGGACCAGTGATGGCGGTCACCCGGCTTTCGTAATCGTAGCTGAGGGTGGTGGTGCCACCAGGCGCATTGATGCCCACCGTCCGCCCCGCAGCGTCGTAGGTGTAGCTCTTGGCCCCGGCCGTCAGCATCTTGTCCGCCAGGTCATAAGTATAGCTTTGTACTGTGCCATTCACCGTCTTCGAGAGCCGGTTTCCGTTAGCATCGTAGGTGTAGGCCACGTTGTAGCCCGTCCGGACCTCGCTCGTTAGCTGCCCGGCCAGGTCGTAGCCGTAGTTCGTCGTTACGCCATTCACCGTCTGGCTGGTGATCTGGTCCGCATTGTCCCAGGCGTAGCCGGTGGTGCGTAGCACGGTGGCGCCTTGCTTTAAGTGCACCTGCGTGAGGCGCGAACGGGTGTCATAGGCGTAGTGCTCCGAGGTGCCGTTGGCGAGGGATTTCTGCCCCACCCGGCCCAGCGTGTCGTAGACAAAGCTCGTCGTCTCGCTGAAGGGGTTCACCAGCGACGCCAGCCGCCCGGCGGTGTCGTAGCTATAGGTGGTGGTGCCGCTGCCCGCCTCGTTCATCGTCAGGCGCTGCCCGGCGGCGTTGTAGGTGTAGGTCGTGGTTCCCTGCGGCTGGGCCAGGCTCGTCAGCTCGCCCGCCGCGTTGTAAGTGTAGGTGGTGGTGCCGGTGCTGTCCACCATCTGGGTGTGGCGGCCGCTGGCATCATAGGCAAAGGTGGTGTCCGTGCCCGCGGGGTAGTCCACGGTGGTCATCTGCCCGGCATCGTCGAATACGTAGCTATTGGTGTAGCCCAGCGGCGAGGTGTAGCCGCTGGTTTGCCCCGTGCCGAGGTAGCTCCACTGCTCCACCGCCCCATCGGGCAAGGTGAGGCTCGTGATATCACCGCGGGCGCTATGAGCGAAGTTGCGCGTAGCCCCGCGGCCATTGGTGATGGCCGTGACCCAGCTGTTGCTGTTGTAGTTCCAACCCATACCACGAGTCACTCGTCGGATTCAGTCGGATAACCTTGGATTCAGAAGAAACCCGTGAGCTTCGATAATCTTCAGTGCCCTGGCTTCGGAACGAACGGTTCTTACGAACTTAGTCGAACCTGGCGATTGCGGAATTACGGCCTTCTCCGGCGAAAGCCTGAGAATTTCTTTGCGCAGTTCACGTCCGACACTTGCGAGGCCGCTCTTGTTGACGTTTGGCTCACGCCAGGCGAGCAGATGCGAAGCAGCCATTGGCAACCAGACCGACTCAATACTTGAAGGAAGATGAATTGCACCGATTTGCATCATCTCCTGATACCAGTATCCATGCCTCTCTTCCATTTCATCATATAAGACTTCGTATTCTGGAAAGCTGGAATCCGTCAAGAAGTGGCTGGGAATCAAGTACATCTGGGCATTGCACTCCATGAAGTGCTCCAAAGTTAGTGAAGAAACTCCCAAGGCTCCCATGATGCTCTTGTCTTTTGACACACTGGTTATCAGGCAAACGAGACCATCCTGATTGACGCTCTTCAATGCTCTCGACAGCGTCTCCGCAGTTAGCACGACATTGAGCTTCTTAGTGACAGTCCGCATCGTTTAATCGCAGCAATTGCGAAGACTTTCTAACTCCCCGCCGCGACATGATCGAACAGGATCCAAGGCCGCTCCCTTCGCATATCCTCAAGAGCTTCTCGTTCTCGTTTCGGCAAGGTCTTACCGTCCTTGAGATATCGAACCACCTGTATGATTACTTCGACTCGCTCGCCATCGACGTACTTATAACCCCAAAAGTCAGGATAACGATATTTCTTTCTCCCATTTGGAGTTTCAAGTCGCACTTCCGAGCCGCCTCCTCCGCCAATAATCGTACCTCCTTCTGCCTCCCAGGCCTTTCCTAGCCTTTCTGCAGTCGCCCGGTGATCTTTCCCGCCAAGGCGCCCGCCGACTTTAGCGCTTCGCTCTGCAACCTCTTCAGCAGCTTGTTTCGCAACCTTGGCAGCTCTTCCCTTACCTCCTAATGCTTGGTCATGGACCTCGCCGACAATCTCGCCGACCCGGTAGCTACCGGAGCCATAGTCCACGACATCGTCGCAGCCGATCCAGACCCTGACCTGCCGGGTGCCGCCCCAGGTTAAGGTATCGCCCCAGCCAGCGAAGAAGTCCTCCCACTCCCAGGGAGCCGTATACGGCCCACCTTCATCAGCAGGGACAAACTCGATGGTCGGGTGGATACGATTGGAAGGCCCACCAGAACCTGGCGTGTAGTCATTGCGGCCGCCAGCCCCGGGTGTACCGACTCGGCCGGTGCCCGGGTCATAAGCGCCGCCTGAACCCCCAACGATCAGGCCAAAGCCGGAACCAAAGTTCTCCAGCCCCATGAAGCCGGACTGACCCTGCCACGACCCGGCGGACTGCACCAGTTCACCAAAGGCACTGAACTCCCGACCCGCCAGCGCCGCCCCGGCGGCCGTGGTTTGCAGGTCCGTGGAACCCGAATCCGCGTGCAGATACGTCGTGGTTCCGCCGCGCCGTTCGGCTACTCCCGGTGAGAACAGCGCCGAGCCATCACTCACCACCGGCGCCCAGGAACCCGCCCCGGACCGCCGATAGTTGCGCGTCACGCCGCCAAACGTGCTGCTGATCCGCGCATCCAGAGAGTCGTAGGTGTGGTTCTGCACCCCCGTGGGATCCTGGATTTGCACCACGCGATCGTCAAAATCGTAGGCGAGGAAAGTAGTGCCCGCCGCGCGCTGCACGCTGGTCATGCGGCCGGACGCATCGTAGCCAAAGGTGCGCGGATCATTCCCGCCCGACACCGTCAGCAGCTTGTCGGCGCTGTCGTAGGAGTAGCTTTCGGCCACTCCATTGACCGTCTTGCTCAGCCGGTTGCCGTTGGCGTCGTAGGCGTACTGCGCGGAGAACCCGGCCCGCACTTCACTGGTGAGTTGCCCGACGAGGTCGTAGTTGTAGTTCGTCGCCACCCCATTGACCGAACTCGAAATGACCTGATTGATGATGTCGTACGAGAAAGTCCGGGTCCGGATCGGGGTTCCGGAGGTTTCCGCTGTGGTAATCGAAACCACCCGCGAGCGACTGTCGTAACCAAGCTGATCGTAGACGCCCGTGCTGAGCGTGCGGCGCTGCACCCGCCCGAGCGCGTCGTAGGTGATGCTCGTCGTCTCGTTCCAAGCGTCGGTCGTGCTTTGAATCCGGCCCGCCGAGTCATTGGCGTACGTCGTCGTCCCAATCCCGACATCCGTGGTCGAGGTGAGTTGTCCGGCTAGGTTGTAGGTGCGCTGGTGAGTGCCCTGCGGGGTCACGTATTGCGTAATCTCGCCCGCTGCGTTGTAAGTGACCGAAGTCGTTCCCGAGGCGTCAACAATACTCGTCAGCCGCCCACTGCTATCGAACGAATAGCTCGTGTTCGCGTCCCTAGTTTTGGTCGCTATCAGAAGGTGGTCTTAACAAATCACGTAGGTATTGTTTTGTCTCAGCACCAGGGTTCTCAACAATGCCGTTGTATACAAAATATTGAACCTCACCAAGAACCGATCCTGCGGACGCCAGAACCTGCTCTGACCTGATAGTTTCTCCATTTACAACAATTGGATCTTTGATCCTCCATGAACCGGTCTTGACGATAGTGACGGCTACCAGAATCGCCATTGTCAGTATCACGGATGGAAGCTGTAATCTTGGATTGTATAGAATTGCATATTGCTGAATTGCTACGATTACCACAGAAACCGCCAGCACACTGTTGCTTGCAAGATGTGAGATGTAAGGTCGCAAACCGGGAATCACTATTTGGTCAAAATTAAAATGGTGTGGTGAAATCCATTTTCTCACATTCCGCAAAAAGAGGAATCGACCCACACCAAATCCAACGATCAGAGTAAATAAAGACAATAACAGTGTCACATTTGCAGACGTCACGAATCGTACCCCGAAAATACTCTCGTTCGTTATTGATCGAAAGCATGTCATCGTTATCACAAAGATTAATAACAAAAAGGAATCCAGGCGTACTTGCAAGACAACCAGGGCATCAATCTCATTTGGTGTAGCACCACACCTAATAAACACCTCACGCAGGTCCTTTCTTGACAGTGTTGATCTATGCATACAATCACCAAACGCGCATTTCGCTAGGACTAAATTCCTCGACTCGCGATTTGGGATCTGTACAGGACATCTTCGTTCACTTCAACCTGCATTCTTATCTCGTTCAGTTGAAGACATCGGAGCCATTTCGTCTAAAGGCAACAGAGCCCGGGGCATTAGGTGTGTTTGGCTGATCGATTGGTGGCATCATGCCGCCGTTGCCACCATCCCATGCCAACATGTCCTCAAGCCCCCAACCATCGTACAGAGGAATGTAGATGCTGAAACCTCCTTCTGCCCGGGCATATGCCTCCAGTTTCGCACCGATTCCAATCTTTACGTAGCCTTCTTCAGAATAGTTTGGATCAAGGTATGGATTCTCTCCGGCTTTTGTTTTGATAGTCCAGGATCTGCTTCCTCCAATTCCTACAGAGCCGAGTGCTGAACCTCCGAATTCTCCACCAAGGACTGCTGCGGTCTGAGCATTTGGTGGGAGAGTTCCATTTGAGAGTTTGATAAATGCTCCGGCCTTTGCCCCTGCACCCGCTCCAAATGACGGAAGAAACTCCTGTCTAATTCCAATTCGACCAGTCCATGGATCAATCGCAATGGCCTTAGAAACGCTAACTCCTAACCCAACTGAGGCCCCGCCATCACCTCCAATTTCAACGCTAAGACCGGTTGGATCAGTGAATCGAACAGGACGATTGCCGCAATACACGTACCAATTTCGGCCGTCCTTGATCGGATCCCGCGACAGGAACCGCCCCGTCGTTGGGTCGTAGTAGCGGTGGCCGAGGAGCTTGAGCCCGCTGGAATCCTCTTGGTAGCCGAACCCACCGGCATAGCCGAAGGGGCCCTTCCAGGTTCCGGTGGCGGAGAGTTCCGCCCCGAAGGCGTCGTACACCCGGGTGGCTGCAATCGCGCCCACGGAAGTGGTTTGCGCATCGGCGTTCTTGAGGCCGGAGTGAGACCAAGTGGAAACCCCGCCTCGCCGCTCGGACACCCCCGGCGTGTAGGTGGCCTGGCCATCCCGCAGCACGGGGTCCGTGACATAGCTGCCATCCCGCACGAACGTGCGCGACACGCCCCCCTGCACCGTCCCCACCCGCGTATCCAGGCCGTTATAGGTGTGGGTTTCGTTGATCCCCGGGCCACTGATGGCGGTCACGCGGCTTTCGTAATCGTAGCTCAGGGTGGTGGTGCCACCGGGCGCATTGATGCCCACGGTCCGCCCCGCAGCGTCGTAAGTGTAGCTCTTGGCCCCGGCCGTTAGCATCTTGTCCGCCAGGTCATAAGTATAGCTTTCCGCCACCCCGTTTACGGTCTTGCTCAAGCGATTCCCGTTGGCATTGTAAATGTCCGCCACGGTGCATCCGCTACGGACCTCGCTGGTCAGTTGCCCAGCTAGTCGGACTTCCGGCTCGTGCTCTTCCACAATTTAAAGTCATCCCAAAAGTTGCCCGGGTCCGCGCCGGCGGCCTTGCGCGCCAACCACTGTGGGCCAATCATGGCGATGGTCATCGAGACCACCATGAGTGCGAGGGTGGTGAGCAATGATTCCACGACCCGAAGCAAGCCAAGGCCGCTCCACGCGTACTCCAGGTTGAAAATCAGGCTCCTCCTGGGAATGAAGCAAGGAAACCAATACATCGTCGCGAGGATGGGCGGAAGCGGAGATGGTCCATGCCCTCGCGCTGCCCTCCGGGACTCCAGAACGTACGCAGCGATGCCCCAGAGGACGTCCACAATCAGAAGAACCGCGACCAGAGCCCACCCTTGCTCCTTCAATGCTTCCACGCGAGCAACGCTCCCTTCATCATTGTGTCGTTCCTATTGAGCAGACTCAAAGAGGGCTTCACGACTTCAATGTTCGCCAGAGCCAGGAAAAAGTAAAACTGCGCCCGGCCCTCACAGCCACCCGGTCTCGTATTCGATCAGCCCCTCGGCCTGAAGCTCCTCCAGCCACGCCCGGACCTCGGTGGCCACGGCGGCATCCGGCGCATCCACCCCCAGCAACTGGTCCGACGAGTGCTCCCACAAGCCGCCCCGCTGGACCACCCCCACTCGGATCCGATTCATGAGGGCCTTGTCCTTTTCTGGCAGCCAGACCCGCAACACGTACCGCCCGGAGGGCTCCACCACCCTCGTGACTTGGTTGTCGATGGCCTCCACGATGTCCCCCAGGGCCACGTTGTAGATGAAAAGCGGGACGCAGCAGATCATGAACGTGGTTTCGGTGATCTCACGCGCCCACAGCTGCTCCAGGTCGCCGTCAATCTCGGCCATCAGGAGATAGTTCGCCTGGTCTCGCCAGATCGGCTCGCTGTGCGTAAGGTAGTTCGGTTTGGATTCTTCGTCCCGGCTCATGGTCGTATGAGATTAGCGTGCGAGGGCGGGCTCACTCAGTTGCACGAGATTACACTCTAGATCAGACTTGTTTCCTGGTAGTTCCTGATCACATAGGGGGCGAACCCCGAAAGCTCTGGCGCTGCATTGATGATCATCCACTCGAGTGACGGCTTTGCTACAACACAGCTTTGTCCGCCCAATTTTCTAAGCAAGGAGGTGTCGAATCCGCTCGGAGTCGGAAGCAGATAGAGCACCTTGTCCAATATCCCTTCTCGAATAATGAAGATCGGACAGTCTATTCGTATCCCATTTGTATGGCTTACCTCTATCTGGACCTCGCTGTACCCGACTTGATAGGCTTCACCCTGCTCGCCTGCTCTAGTTTGGAATGCCTCTAACCGACCAGCCTCCCACGTTGAAGAGCCATGGAGCGCCGCCATACACTGAAGCACTGGGGAATTCGCAGGCATAGGCGCTCCACATTCTAAAGAGAATCCCCTCGACTGCAAGTGTTCGATCATCTGACTGATGACCTCGCGCACGATCGACTTGGCTGCTTCCCCGGTGATCAATTGAGCGGCACTCGAGTGCTCGTGGAGCCACTGATCCACGTCACTATCAAACATATCCCAGACCATCATCGCCTCTCCCTCGATAATTGAAGATCTGGGCCAACGCCAAGATGGGCCGATTCAATGATCAGAGAAAGGAACATCGCGAGTAGTTTCGAAGTAGGTACGGCCCACAATCCGGTTCATGCGTCTTTGTCACGCACCATTGCATTGATGGGTCCACAAGGTAAGTATCGATCAGTGGAAACTCTCGCAATACACTGAGCGATAAGCCTCCAGCAGGAGGGGTGACCCAGGCCATCGTGTCCAACTCCTCCTCGCAGAGAAGAAAGAAGGGCTTGCGAATTCGAACCTGCTCCAAGTGTCGATAGACATGCTCGGCGATCTCACGCCCGGTATCGTAGTGCTCCCAGTCCAACGCTGTCCAGTGATCAGTATCAACGCTAACCTGTCTTTTCTCAGCGATTGCATACTCTAGTCGAACGAACCAACTCCAAGCGAATAGGCGCTGCCCGCCTTCTCTCGCAGCCGCCCGCTCACGGAGGAATTCCTGGATTTGCCCGCGAAAGCCATCACTCGCATTCGTGACGAGCAGTTCCTTATGCTGCTCAAGTATTGACACGAGAATCTCTTCCCAAACAGCTCCCACCACTGGCCCCTCAATGGGGTGAGCCGTCACACCATAGGATTCGAGGAGCCCTAAACCCAGCGATTTCAAAATGGTGACGGATCCATCCATAGTTCTTTGGGAGTGCCTCCTTTAGTGCGTCGGGAAACTCAACACTTCGAGCCTACCCCGATGCTCCCGATGTCTCTTTCGGATCGAGCTTCCGCCCCCAGCTCAAGCCAATAAAACCCGCACCACGCGGCGACCGGCGTTGATCAGCGCCGCTTCGTCCCCGTAAGCCTGCGCGCGCATCAGGTCGGCAAAGCCGTACCCCCGCCCCGGAATCGGCACCTCGGCCGCCCCTTCGTCCACCACCAGCACATGCAGGCCGTGGCGCGGCCCGCCCTTGTGATACTGCCCCGTGCTGTGCAGGTAGCGCGGCCCGTAGCCCAGGCTGCAGGGCGCCACCGCTCCCAGTTCGGCCTGCCACGCCCGCAGGGTCGCATCATGGGCCGCCGTCTCAGCCACATAAGCCAAGATCGCCACGTAGCCCGCCCCCTCGGCCGCTGCGCGCACTTCGTCCAGGGTCGCCACCGGCAACGAACTCGCCAGCACCTCCCCTTTTTCCAGCCGGGCAATCTGCAGGCGCGCCATATCTTTGGCCAACTGCACATTGGGCTGATCGAACGGATTGACCCCCAGCGCCGAACCGCACGCGGCCGTCGCCACCTGGAAGACCATAAACAGTGCCCCCAATTCGGCGGGGGTCTGCGGCGCATAGCTCCCTAGCAAATCGCCGCCACGCCCTTCCAACATCAAAGCCTCACAAGCATCATCGCGCACTGCCACCGGATACAAACCCGTACCCTGCTTGCCCGTGCTCTCGGCCACCAGTTGTTCCAGCCACAGCGCAATGCCGTAGAACCGCCCCGGCGCCCGCACAATCATCACATCGTCGCCGGCCTTCACGCGCTCGGCCCACGCCAGGCCCATGGCCGCCGCCGCTTCCCACGAAGGATCTGGCAAGGCTCCGCCCTCCCGGAACGAGGCAAAATCTAACCCCGCCAGCGCCAAGGGCAAGAGGCCAAACACGCTGAGCACAGAAAACCGTCCGCCCACGCTCGGCACCCCGCGCCCAATGGCGGCCCAACCTTCCTCGGTCGCGCGGCGTTCCAGGGCGGAACCCGGGTCCGTCACGGCCACGAACCGGCTGCCATCCCCCTTGCACCGCGCCCACAGGGCGGCGAGGGCGGCATCCACCTCGGCGGTGGAGCCCGATTTGCTGGCAATCACGTAGCGGGTGGTCGCCGGGTCCAGGGCCAGCACGCGTTGCACTTCGGCCGGGTGGGTGCTATCCAAAATGTGCAGGCGCACCGGCGTGCCCAGGGCGTCGCGCACGGCCAGGGCGCCCAGGCTGCTGCCGCCCATGCCCACCACCACAATGTCGGTGGCACCACCAGCATCCAGGCCCGCCAGCCACGTCATAAGGGTGGGGTCGGGCAGGGCCAGGTCCACCCAGCCCAAATAGGCCGCGGCGGCCGCCGCCACCTCGGGGTCGGCGCTAAAGAGCGTGCCGTCCTTCGCCCGCAGCCGGGCCACCCACGCGGCTAGCTCACTCACGAGAGAACGGCCAGCCGCTTGGCGTCGATGCTGTTGATGAGCTTGTGGAACGGGTCCACGAACTTGGCCACGCCATCGGCTTCCAGTTCGGCGGCCACCGCTTCCATGTCAATGCCCAGTTCGGCGGCGCGGGCCAGCACCTGCGCGGCGTCATCTGCCGATCCGGTCAGGCGGTCAGCGGGTTGGCCGTCGTGCTTATAGGCTTCCAGAGTCGCGGCGGGGATGGTGTCCACGCTGTCCGGCCCCACCAGGGCTTCCACGTACATCAGCGGCGCGTAGTCGGGGTTCTTGGTGCTGGTGCTGGCCCACAGCACGCGCTGCTTCCAGGCGCCATCGGCCTCCAGTTGCTCCCACTTGGCGCCCGAGAAGGCGGCGCGGAAATCAGCAAATGCACCCTGCGCATTGGCAATGGCGAGCTTGCCCTTGAGGTCCGGGGCACCCTTCGCGTCCAGTTGCGGGTCCAGCAGCGAATCCACGCGGCTCACAAAGAAGCTTGCCACGCTGGCCACTTGAACGGGCTTGGCCTTGGCGGCGCGCTCGGCCACGGCGTCAATGTAGGCGTCCATCACGGCCTGGTAGCGGCGGCGGCTGAACAGCAACGTCACGTTCACCGGGATGCCATCGGCCAGGCACTGCTGAATCGCGGCCAGCCCGGCTAGGGTCGCCGGAATCTTGATCATCACGTTCGGGCGGTCCACGGCGCGGTGCAGGCGGTGCGCATCCAAAATGGTGCCGTTGGTGTCGTTGGCCAGCAGGGGGCTCACTTCCAGGCTCACGTAGCCGTCCTGCCCGCCGCTGGCTTCCCACACGGGGCGCATCACGTCGGCGGCGTCTTGCACGTCGGCCACGGTCAAGATGTCGTAGATCTCCATCGCGGTCTTGCCTTCGGCGGCCAGCGCCCGGA
>CALRVA020000031.1:0-19500 GCA_943371495.1 Archangium gephyra
CTACCAAGCCATTGAGCTGAATGCGGCCGCTTTGGCCGCGCTAAAAACGGGCACGAACACCATTGTGGTGCACTGCCACCAGGATAGTGGGGGCCAGTTCATTGATCTGGCCCTCCTGGGTCGCTAAGCGCGCTTAGACCACTCGCTTGCCGTCCACCAAACGGTGGAGGGCGAGCGGGTTCGCGTCTTGCAGTTCCGGCGGCAGCAGCGCCTCCGGCGCGTTCTGCCAGCACACCGGGCGGCTCCATCGCTCGATCGCGCCGGTGCCCACACTGGTGCTGCGGCCATCGCTGGTCGCCGGGAACGGCCCGCCGTGGACGATGCTGTCGCACACTTCTACGCCCGTCGGCACTTGATTGAAGAGCACCCGGCCCGCCTTCGTCGCCGCCACTTGCATGACGGATTTTGCCGCCTCAAGGTCGGCACTGGTGCCGTGGAACGACATCGTCAGTTGCCCGCCCATCGCCCGGGCCACCGCTTCCGCTTCGGCCAAATCCTGCGCGCGCACCCACACCGCACTCGGGCCAAAAATCTCCTCGTGGAGGTCGGGTTCGGCCACAAACTGCGCCGCCGTCACTTCAAAGAGGTGCGCGGGGCCATCCACGACCAGATTGACTCCATCCATTTGGTTACGTCGCTCCACGCCCTCGTAGTAAGCCTGGGCAATCCCCTCGGTCAGCATCGGCGTCGGCACAAAGCCGGCGAGACGTTGAGAAATCTCTTCCGCCCACACGCTGGCTTCTCCCACGGTCACCAACACGCCCGGGTTGGTACAAAACTGCCCCACGCCCATCGTCAGGGCGCCCGCCAGGCGCTCGGCCAGGCCATCCGGGTCGCTTTGCAGCAGTTCGGGGAGCAAGAACGACGGATTCACCGAGCCCATCTCGGCAAACACGGGGATGGGCACGGGCCGCGCCGCCGCCCGCCGCATGAGGGCGGTGCCCCCGCGATAACTGCCCGTGAAGCCCACGCCCGCAATCGCGGGGTGGTCCACCAGCCACTCGCCCACCTCAATGCCTTGGTCAAACAGCATCGAAAACACGCCCGGGTGCACGCCCACGGCTTCCGCCGCCCGCACGATCGCCTCGCCCACCAGCGCACTCACGCCGGGGTGCGCGGGGTGAACCTTCGTCACCACCGGGCAGCCCGCCGCCAAAGCCGAAGCGGTATCGCCCCCCGCCACGCTAAACGCGAGCGGGAAATTGCTCGCCCCGAACACCGCCACCGGCCCGATCGCCACCCGCATGCTGCGCAGGTCGGGCTTGGGTAGGGGTTGCCGGTCGGTGAGGGCGTGGTCGATCCGGGCATCCACCCAGTGGCCTTCGCGGGCCACGCGGGCGAACATCCTCAATTGGCCACAAGTCCGGCCCAGTTCGCCCCGGGCGCGGCCTTCGGGCAAGGCGGTTTCTGCCTGGTAGCGAGCCACAATCGCTTCGGCATCCGCCTCCAGTTCGGTGGCAATCCGCTCCAAAAGCTCAGCCCGCACGGACGAGGAAGCCAGCGAAGCCACCGCCTCCAGCGCCCCCCGGCACGCCGCGTCCACATCCTCCCGGGTCGCGACAACGAACGCCCCTTCCAGGGCACTCCTGTCGCGTCGGTCCACCACCGAGAACGTCTTCTCACCCGAGCCTAAGCGGCCCGCCACCAAACTGCGCGTGTTCATCTACTTAACCTACGTCAGGACGGTTGGCCAGCGCGTGCTCGATCACGGCGACGGCCGCCGCACGCTCTTCGCCCACCAGTTCCAGGCGCGGGGCGCGCACGGTTTCCGTGCCCATTCCCACCATGGCTTGCGTCAGCTTAATGAGTTGGACGAACTTGGGCACCGTATCCAGGCGGAGCAGCGGCAGGAACCAGGCGTAGAGGTCATCCACGCGCGGGTCGTTGGCCAGCGCCCACTCCCATAGGCGCACGGATTCACGCGGGAAGGCGTTCACCAGCCCCGCAATCCAGCCTCGGGCGCCGTTGCGCACGGCTTCCACCAGCACGTCGTCCACCCCCACCAGAATGGCCAGACGATCCCCCAGCAGGCGCTTGATCTCGGTCACGCGGCGCACGTCCGCGCTCGATTCCTTGCAGCTCACCAGATTCGTGTGGAGAGAAGCCAGCTCCGCCATTTGCTCCGGCACAAAGTCCGTCTTGTAAGCAATCGGGTTGTTATAAAGCATGCACGGCAGCGGAGTGGCGCGGATCACTGCTTCCACGTGGGCACGCATCTCGCGCCAGTCCGTGCTGTAAACGTAGGGGGGCAACACCATAAAGCCCGCACAACCCAGGTCGGCCGCATCTTGGGCCAGGGTCACGGCTTCATCCGTGCTGAGGGCGCTGATGCCCGGCACGATGGGGTAGTTCGGGAACGACTCCACCAGCGTCTTCAGAATCTGTCGCTTCTCTTCGCCGGTCAGGGTCGCGCCTTCACCCAGCGAGCCCAGCGGCACCACGCCGTGGCAGCCACTTTCCAGCTGCCAGCCCACGTGCTTAACCAAAAAGTCGTAGTCCACGTCGCCCGACGCGGTGAAGGGGGTGGTAATGGCCGGAAGAACGCCTTGCCAGGGGATGGTCATCGAGAACTATCTTACTCAGACCCCACCCGACAGACGCCGCTAGCGGTCCAATCGGAACGGTTCCGGGTCCACCGCGGGCCAATGCCCGCCCATGAGGTCGGCCAGCATTCGCCCGGTGCCCGCCGCGAGGCTGATGCCCATCATGCCATGGCCCGTGGCCACCCAGGCGTTGCCCAGGTTCGGCACGCGCCCGATGTGGGGCAGGCCGTCGGCGCTCAGGGGTCGCCATCCCGTCCACAGGGGTTGATCCCAGTCCGCCGAGGCCAAGCCGGGGAAAACCCGCTCCGCCCCCGCCCGGATGTGCGCAACACGGGCCGCATCTGGCGCTTGGTGCGTCGCCCCAATCTCCATGCCACTGGTCACGCGGAGGGCGTTCCCCATCGGTGTCAGGCTCACGCGATCTTCCACTAGGAGTGAAGGCGTGGTCAGGTGCGGCCCGCCGGGCAGGGTGTAGCCGTAGCCACGCCCGGGCTGGATCGCCATCGTCACGCCCAGGCTCCGGGCCATCCGCGCGGACTCAAACCCCGCAGCCAGCACGACGTGGTCGGCGCTCATCGCCCCGTGGTTGGTCTTCACTCCGGTCCAGTGCTCGCCGCTCAGTTGCCAGCCCAGCACCTTTGTATCCGAGACCAAGGAAGTCCCCAGCGCCGCGCGCATGGACTGCACCCACTCGTGCGGTGCCACGTGCGCATCGTTGCCGAACCACACCCCACCTTCGCACTGCACGTCCAGCCCGGGCTGCCGCCGCCGCACACCCTCGGCATCCAAAATCTCTACGTCCAGTCCCAAGCGCGCGCCTTGGTGCCCCACTTCGGCCTCTTCCGCCAGGCCGTGCGCGGTACGGGCAATCATCATCAACCCCGCGCCGCCCGGGCGGGCCAGGTGCGGAAAGTCGTCCGCCCACCGTTCCCACTGGTCGCGGCTGGCCAGGCTCAGCTTCAAGAGAGCCTGCGTGCGGGTCTGTTCATCCCCCGCCAAGCTGCTCAGGGTAAATCGCGTCACCCAGCTCAAGAGATCGGCATCCGGCCGCCACCGCACCGTCACCGGGGCCCCGCGCTTCAGCATCATCCGCAGGCCGGTCTTGAGGAACCCCATGGTCGCCAGCGGCACAAAGTGGCTGGGCACCAGCATGCCCGCGTTGCCGTGGCTCGTCCCCACGCCGTCGGCGGGGCCCTGCTCCAGCACGGTCACGTCCCAGCCGTCGCGCATCAGCTCGGCGGCCACGCCCAGGCCCACCAGCCCCGCGCCCACCACAATCGCGGTGCGCTTCACTCGGGCAGCCCCGCCACATACGGGTCGTCCGCGGCAAAGTGCAAGGTGCTCTCGGCCGTCACCCAGGCGCGGCCCCGGATGCGGGGCACCCACCCTTCCGGCGTCCGGCGCACGGTGGCCGAAAACAGCCCGCCCGTCACACTCTCTTGCACAAAGACTTGCCCTTCCGCGATCTGGCCATCTTCGGCCAGGCAGGCCAGGTGGGCGCTGGTGCCGGTGCCACACGGCGAGCGATCATCCGCCCCGCTGGGGCACAGCACAAACTTGCGCACGTCAATGGCAGGGTCCGCATGCGGTACGCAAATTTCCACGTGGTCAATCTCGCCGCCATCATCGCCGGTGATGCCCTGGCGGTGCAATTCATCGCGAATCAGACTCGTCATCCGCAATAGCTCACGCCGGTTGGCCGGGATCAACTCCACCGGAGACTCGTGCAAGATGTAGAACCAGTTGCCGCCGTAGGCCACATCCCCCGTGAACTCCCCGTAACCCGGCACGTTCACTTTCACATCCTTTAGGGCCCGCCGCGAGGGGATGTTCTCAATTTCCACGCTGCCGTCCGGGTGCCGCCACGCCGTGATGCGCCCCACCGGGGTCATCAGGTGCCCTTCGCCGCTGGCTGGCCAGCGGCCCAGGTGCGCCAAGGCCGTCACCACCCCAATGGTGCCGTGCCCGCACATCCCGAGCGGCCCCGCGGCATCAAAGTAGATCACGCCCGCCACCTCGTCGCCGACGGCGGGCCGCAGCCACGCCCCCACAAAGGCGTCGTAGCCCCGCGGTTCGGCCACCACCCCGCGCACCCAGTCCCACTGCTTCATGACCAAGCGCTGCTCGGCCAGCGTCCCCGTCAAGTCCGGGTGGTCATCGAGGACAATCCGGGTGGGTTCGCCTTCGGTGTGCGTATCGAGGACGCGAAGTGACCGCATCGCGCGAGTTTACGCGAACCTAAGGCACAAGCCACTGCCCTTCCCAGTCCGCCCCGGTCCAGGTCCAGCCCGCCCGACGGTGGCCGCTCACGCGGGTGTCCAGTCGGTCTATCCGGTCAATTGTCGCCCGCAGCAGGGCAAAGTTCACCCGGCCCGCCTCGCTCTCCTCCAACGTGGGCTCCCGGTCCATCAATTCCAAGGGGTAGCCCGGCCCGGGCTGCGTCAATCCTGTCCCTGGCCCCGCCTCAGCCAGGTAGCACCGCCGCGCCAGGGGCTTGGTGCGCGCCCAGGCTGCTTCCACCTCGTCGCCGTCGCACAGCAACTCCACCGCCCCGTACATCCGCACCATGCATCCACTCGCCGCACTGTAAAACACCCACACCGACGGGCCACCCGCCCGCGCCTGCACGGCCTTGGGTGAGCGCGCATCCACGTGGCATTGCAACCGGCGTGGCCCCCGGTCGGCCAGCCGCAAAGTCACCACTCGCGCATCCAGGCCAGACCCGTCCAACAGCGACACCACGGGCAGGTGAAAAGGGTCTCGCCATTTCAGGGCCCCTCGTTCCACATCTCCCCATGTTTCCTGGAGCAATTCGGACAAATCCACGCCTCATTTTGCCAAAACCTAGTAAGTGTTCGGGAATCACGCCGCCCAAGGGCTCCGACAACGGCAATGTGAGAAGGATTCGATCGCGAAAGGCGGGCATTAGTCTCGTCGAGGTCGTGACCGCCACGGTGTGCGTGGGGGTGCTCGGCGTGGCCACGGTGGGTGGCACCACGGCCGCCAGCGCGCGCCTTGATGAATCACTCCTCACCAAGCAGGGCGCCTCGGCCATTCAAAACGAATTGGAGTCGCTGAAGGCAGCGGGGCGCATGGCCACGCTCACCCCGGGGCTCACCACGAAGGATGTCTCTCTCGGCCCGAACTCGACAGGCTCGATGACGATTGACGTGCGCGGCGATGTCCCCCCCCAACTCGCGGCGTATCCGCTTGAATCTCTGGACGGCGTGGTGGGCTCGATCTCCGCGATGGACATCAGCGAAGCCCGCATCATGATCCTGCGCTGCTTTGGCAACAACGATCTCACGCAACGCTGGACCTCCCGCAAACTGAACGCCGAGTCCTCGTTCGATCTCTACTTTGCGGAGCCCCTTACGGACCAGAACGGGGGTGCGGACCTGGTGCCGGAAGTGCTCATCTCAGCCGGCGTGGGCAACGGCAAGATCACCTTGCAAGCCCTTGACGACTCGGGCCAACTCCTCGGCAACAGCATCTTGCTTTCAAGTGGATTCACCGAGACCACCCCACGCGGATTCCTCTCCAATGGTCGAAACGCCACCGTAGTCGCCGAAATCTTTGGTCTGGACCTCTCCCGCGACTTCAACGTCACTCGCATCGCCGGGGTCCGCGTGACGGTGCCCTCGCAAGAAACCTCGTTCAAGATCATGGGCTTTGACGGGCAAGATATTCGCGCCACTGTCGCCCCCACTTACGAAGTCAGCGGACCCGGTACCGTCACCAAGACGGCTGGCGCGCTGATGCTGAACGGGCTCAAATTCGGTTCCGAGGCCAGCAGCCGGTTTGTCTATCCGGCACGGGTCGAGAACCTCAACCTCAACGCCTCGAATGGGGATATGCGCTTCCTCAACCGGGCCTCCACGGTGTACGACGTCCTGATCAAATTGGACTTTGAAGCCCGCACGATCGTGGGGCCGAAAACCCGCACCGTCGCCGTCGAATCTGCCGTGCAATACGGCTCTGTGTATTTCTAAACTGCTTATGTCTATTCGCAAGCGTAATCGAGGGTTCTCCCTTACCGAAACGGTCGTGACGGCCGCGCTCTCCACCGCCGTGATCGGAAGCTCGGCGGGGCTCTTTGCCTATACCGTCCGTCGGGTCCAAACCGAATCGGTGGAACTGGCCGTGGCCAGCCAAGCCCAGGAACTGGCCGACGAAATGAGCACCTTGGTGCAGAACTGCGGCTACGTGAAGCTGGAATCCAGCAACGGCCAGGTCACCATGCTGGCGCTGGTCCCCACCAACGAGATGGACTCCGACGGAGACGGCGAACCCGACACTCCCGGGCCCAGCTCCATCAGCCCCGCCGGCCACGAGATCTATAGCTCAACTTCTTACGAAGGTTTCATGTGGACGCCCCCCGCGGGCTCCACCCCCGGCAAGATCGAGCGCCTGCGCAACAGCGGCACGGACGGCACCGAAATGATGCTCGTCGTGGACGACTCTTGGGCCAACCGCGACGGCAAACCGCGCTGGAACATGATCCGCAACGTCGAGTTCACCAACAATCCGCTCCGCCGGGAAACGACCATGGTGATCACCGCCAGCGCGAATCTCTCCACCGGCGAAGCGGCCGAATCACTGACCGACGGCAACGCCGCCGAATACAAAGTCACGCGCATCGTGAACTGGGGGCTGAGTAAGTGATTCGTCGCCGACTTCGACGCGGGGCGGCACTCATCTACGTCGCCGCCACTGGCACCGGCATCACGCTGATGCTGGGGGGCCTGACCATGTTTACGGCGGAGGCGTCGCGCAAGGACCAACTCACCACGGAATCCGTTGTCGCGGCGGCCGATAGCCACGCGCTGTTCGAGAAGAGTCGCCTCATTGTCCGCGAGACCTCGTACACCGTGAACCCCGTGGACAACATGAACCTGGAGTTCGAGGGCACCAACGAAGGCGTCGCCGCCAAAACGTCACCCACCGACCTGATCATGACGGACCGACCCCTCACCTCCCTGGAGCTGGGGTTGCTCCCGTTTGAACTCACCAATCGCCAGGGCAAAACCGGCGTGATGATCGAAGCGGTGGATGACAATACGTATCGCGCCGTCGTGAAAGAGCTTATTCTAGGGCTCCCCCTTGGCGATGCCACTTCGTTTACTTTCCCATCGCACGAACTCCGCACGGCGCAGCAAAATGGCTACGCTTGGGTCCGGGGTGGGCGCATGGGCACCCTGCGCACGGGTGTGAATGGCACTGTGACGGCCGCCTACCGGGGTTCACGCAAATCCACCAAGTTCGTCTCGGACGCCGAACCCGCTGTCAAGCGGGTGCACACCAAGACGATGTTCGAAGCGATGCCCGGCGGGGTCAAGCTGGCCATCTCGGTCAAAGGCCATCGCAGTACATTCGCCCGCAATCGCGTGGTCGGCGTGCCGTGGCACTATAACGCCTCGGTCTCGCAACTCTCGGTGCGTTCCTTCAATTGGAGCGGAGCTGGCCCCACGGCCGTGGCCCACATGGACCTCAGGCCGACCACCCCGCGACCTGCCGCGATCACGGAAGGTTTAGTCGAGGGCCGCCTGGGTCCGCAAGGCTTCCCCATTTCCACTTCGGAAGCTCGTTCCAGCGCGTCCCCTGTTTCGCAGGTCAGTGCATATGCCCCGACCACCTACGAACTCCTGTGGTGGCGAGCCGGCCAAACCGGCACCCGCCGCGTGGCCAACCCCACCCAAGGTCAGACTTCGGTTCCCTTTAGCTGGACCAACCAGAGCTTGCCCAACGATGCCGAGAACAACCCGCAGTTCCGGGCGGTGCACCTTTCGGGCGGCTTTGAGATCACGTCGAGTTCGCAACGGAACTCGGTCACGATGAACCTCACCAGTCAGGACGACGCCTGGGTATTCATCAATGGTCAGCTTGCCATGGATATGGGCGGCCTGCACAGTTCCATGACCTCCTCGCGGCTCAACCGCGCCCCGATCGTGGTAGGCAAGAACCGCATCGACATCTTCCACGCCAACCGAGGCGGCACCAGCACGCTTGGGTTCACGTCCAACGTCACCTTCACGCCTGACGCCCCGTTCTCGTTAAACTCAGACCACGCGTTTGACACCATGGGAGCCACCATCGTTGGGGGCGTCATCAGCACTCACGCCGAGATAGTGGGTGGCGGGGAACTTGACGCCGACAACGTGGCCGTGACGCTGAATCCCCCGGGCAACGCGAGCGGGTCGTATTCGATGACCTATGATGCCGTGGCCACCACCGGGAACCAGGGCAAGAAATTTGGCCATGCCGCCCTGATGCTGTCGATCCACAGTTCTGCGTGGTCAGCCATTCAAGACCTGGTGAGTATCAGCACGGGCGAAGTGCAACCCGGCACGGTGCTGCAGGCCTTCCAGCGCGATCGCGCCACGGACGCCTGGCGCCCGGTGCCGGTTGTGGTGGGGCAGGTCGTCACCAACGGCCAGTATCGCCGCATTACGTTGATGATGCGCCCTGAGAGCCTGACTGACCGCTACGTCTCCTTTGTGTTCAATCCCGATTTGGCCAAGAACGAATCGGCGGTCAGAATCACCCAGGCCGCCTTCGGCTACCGCGAGGGCGACCGCACGCTGCCCATAATGTTGGCCCCACCGACGACGGGCACGGCCGACTTCCTATTCTCCGTGGGCGGCGAGCTTCACGTTGAGAACCTCGGCAAAACCAATGGTGGCCTGTTTGCCTCCTCGCTCAAGATCACGGGCAATCCGTGGGAAGTGGTGGGCCACGTGAACGTGAAGAACGGTGCGAACCAGTTCGCGAGTAACCCCTTGCTGGTCATCACGAACGGTCGCTTACAGGCCGCCTCGCAGTCGCCGGTGCCCTTCATGCTTAATGAAGCTTCCTTCGCGACGGTGGCGAACTCTCAGCTCAACGGGCCGGCTACGCTCTCCGGCGTGCTCAACCCGCCGGCGGGTGAACCGATGGTCAATCTGCTGATCAATGGCGATGCGACGGTGAATGGCCTCTCCATCCCGACGGGCGGGACGATCTTCGTCACCGGGAATCTCACGATCAACAACAGCGTGACCACCGATGCCAACCGTAACATCCAGTGGCTGGTGAAGGGGAACATCCTGGTGCCAGATACGGCCCCTTCCGGACTTTCCCTCCAGCGACAGATCCTCTGTGCCGAAGGAAACATTGAGATCTACCGGCCCCTCGTCTTCTCGGGCGCGATGAAGACCAACGGAAACCTCAAGTGGATCGGGGCGGCCGGCCAAGGTGGCGGCGCCTTTGCCCCGTTGCAGATGAACGGCGGCGGATTCTCCTTCGATTAGGAGAAGCTTGCCCTGGTAACCCTACGGGGATAGGAAAATCCAACCGATATCAATCCTGGAGCAGTCTCGCTGCTCTGGGATTGTCTATTCATGGACTTGTTGGGCATGGCAGGTTGGGCGGCCGCGATCATCGGATCGGGGTGGGCCATCGCGTCTTCGGTGCAGGGCAAACGCGCCCAGAACGAATACTCGCGCGAACGCCAAGCGAACGACACGTTCCTGCACGCGAGTCACGTCATCAGTGAGTTCAACGCGAACGGGACGGCTCTGGCCGAAGCCCTGCGCGCCATGGTCACCGCCGCCGGCGCTGACTCGGGCTACATCATGCTGTTCGACCGCAACCAGCCGAACAAGCTCACCACCCAAGCGGTGTACTCCTTTGATGACAATGACATCTTCCCCACCACCACGCTGATCGGCGAAGGTCTGGCGGGCACGGTGGCGCACTCGGGGCAGCCGGCCCACTTTATGCGCACTGGCGGCACGGATGTGCTGCATGAACTCCCCAACGACACCACCTCGGCCATTGCGACGCCCATCCGCAACCGCCTCTTCCGCGACCAAGACCTGCGGACCAGCGATGTCGTCGGCGTTCTCGTTCTGATTTCTAAGAAGAAGAAGATGTCGTTCCAAGGTGAACGGCTCGATACGATCACCGCTCTGGGCGCCTTGCTTTCGATGGCCGTCTCCAGCCACTGGATCGGCACCCACCACCGTCGCACCCTGCTCGATACGTTGGTACTGATGGCCAGCACCCTGGAATCTCGCGACCGCTACATGTCGGGCCGCTCTCAGCGTCTTTGTGATCTCTCTTTGCTCCTCGGCCGCAAGTTCGGGATGAGCGACGAAGCCCTGGAAGAGCTCCGGCTGGGCATGTTGCTCCAAGACATCGGCAGCATCAAAGTGCCGGACGCGATTTTGCACAAGTCGGGACGCCTCACCGCCGAGGAGTTTGAGCTTCTCAAGCAGCACACCACGTTTGGCTACGAACTTTGCCGCCGCCTGATGATGCCGCGCGGGGTGCTGACCATTGTCCGTAATCACCACGAGCGCCTGGACGGCACCGGCTACCCCGACCAGCTGAAGGGTGAGCAAATGCCCCTGGCCCTCCGCATTGCCGCCTTGGCCATTGCTTTCGATGCCATGGCTTCGCCGCGTGCTTTCCGCACCGCGCTCGACCTCGACGAAATCCTAGCTCAACTCAACCTCGAAGCCGGAACGCACTTTGACGCGGTGGTGGTGCAAACCCTCCGCGAAAGTGTGAACGACGAAGAGTTCCAACGCATTTATCCCGCGCTTTCGACCTCCATCGAGAAGCGTGTCTCGGACCTTGCCGCATGAAGCCGAGCCCTCACCTCCTTGGCTTAGAACTCGGGGCGCACGCTCTGAAGATGGTGCGCATCGAATCCCAACGACGCAGCAACATCCTCACGGGTGCGTGGCGCATCCCCACCGGCGGCACCATGGACTGGCGCCGCGTGGACCACAAATCGCCGGCCTTCGTAGCCCTCAAGGCCGAACTCGCTCGCCTGGGGCTGAAAGGACAAGATGTCTGTTTCAGTTTGCCGCCCGAGCACACCGTCCTGCGATGGATGGACTTTGAAGGCGTGGACGAGTCGGATTGGAAAGACGCGGCCGCCCTGATGCTGCGCAAGTACCTGGACGAGAACCAGCAATGGGAAATTGCCATTGGCAATGAACCCGACCCGAACACCAATGAACGCCTGGTGACGGCCATGCCGCGCGAGCTCATTTTCCGCTACGCCGATGCAGTGCAGGGCCTGGGATTGAACCCCGTGGCCGCCGAACCCGAATCCAACGCGATCCTGCGCATCGGGGGAAGCGTCCTCCGCCGACGAAGCCCGCTCCTGCGTGATGGCGCGGCCGTGATTTTGGATATCGGCTTCCAGCGCACCCGCATCGACATGGTGCGCGAGGACAAGATCGAATTCACCCGCGAGTTCCGCTTCGGATCTCACCTTTTGATCAAATCCATCGCCAAAGAGTTGGTGTTGACCGAGGAAGAAGCCGCGATGACGCTGGAACATTCCACCGCGTCGCTCAGCAATCGAGGCTGGCTGCAGATTCCCACTCCCGGGGGGCTCGCCCAGATTGACGCCAATCCCCACTTGCAGATCTTGGTGCGCGAAACCGGTCGCCTGGTGCGCTACTTCCGTTCGATTTACCCCGAACGCAGCTACGCCGGCACCGTGGCCAGCCTGCTGGTCACCGGGGGTCTCGCGGGCTTGAACGGCATCTGCGAATACGTCGAGCGCGCCCTGCAGATCGAATCCTGCCTGGTGGACCCGCTCTCCGTGGTCCGCATTGACTTACCGGAGGATCAGTTCATTCTCATGTCGCGCGCACCCTACGTGTTTACGGTTGCCACGGGCCTGGCTTTGGCCCTCCGCAATCGAATGGGCTTTGAGGAGGAAAGCAAACCGAATGGTTCAAAACGCATTCTCGCGCGGGCCGCGTAAGCCCGCCCGATATCTGGCGCACACCAACGTCCTGGGAGGTTGGTTTGTGTACTGCGCGCAACGCGCGGCGCAGCGCCGCGCCCAGCAGCAGCTCACGGCCGCCGGTGCCGTCTGCCTAGTGGCGGCCCTCGCCGCTTGCCTCTTTGTCTTCACCGAGTCCGCCGCGATGGCCCGAAAGCAGCAACGGGAATTGCAACAGATCCAAAGCCAGATGCGCCTGCTGGGCGCTGGGGCGGAGGAGGCCACCGTCCAGCGCGAGTACCGCACGATCCTTACGCAAAGCCTGGAAGCCAACGCGCAACTGCTTGACCCGCTCGCCATGACGCTCAACGAAATGCCGATGAGTTGCTGGCCCGAGCAAGTGGCCGCGAACTATCAGAACGACGAAGCGCAGGTTTCCGGACGCGTCCTGGCCGTGAGCGGGGAGTCGAAGTTCGAGTTTGTCCGCGTGTTGGAAGCGAACGGGATTGGCCTGGAAGCCAAGATCGAGTCGTTCGGCATGGAATCGAAAGAAGGCAAAACGGTTGAACGTTTCTCCTTCGTTGTTCAGAAATCGACGGAGGCCACGCCGTGAGCGCCAAGTCCGCGCCTCGCCGAGCCCCCGCCCGCAAGGGCAAAAAGCGCAATGCGCGCAAGCCCCTGCAAACGGGCCACGCCCTGCTCATCCTGGCTGGTTTCGGCTTTGCATTTGCTGTCTATTGGGGTTTCAGTCAGTACCAAGCCTCGCAAAACATGGCCGCTCAAATCGAGGCGGAGCGCAACACTTTGTTGACGGCCCAAACTGACGCCGAGGCCATGGACGTGGAGGGCAAGTACCACCGCATCCTGGGCGATCGTATCGTCAAGGAGTTCAACCGGCAACTAAGCTCCCTGGCCGTGAACCATTCGGTGCAAATTGTGCGTGGCGGGCAAGACGACAAGCTTGACCCCCGCATCACGCGTGCTAGTGGTCAAGGACCCGCCGAAGGCTGGGCCAACCTCACTTACGAGTTCGAAGTGGTCGGCGAAACCCGGAATGTCCACCAGCTTCTCCGCACCCTGGCCGAGGGGCCGATGGCATTCGAGTTTGAAGACATCACCTATCGCCGCCGCAGCGCCGACCCCTTGCAAAAGGGCATCAACGCGCGCGTCTCGGTGCGCCTTGTCACGCGACAAGGCTTGACCAAGGGACCGGCCGCCCCCGTGGCACCCCCCACCGGAGGGAAAGCCTGATGTCAGCCGGACGCGGAAAGGTAGGCCTGGTCGTCGTGCTTGCACTCGTCGCAATGGCCCTGGCCAGCATGCTATTTCTCAAGAATCAGCTCCCCACCGCCACGGCCAAAGCCGCCAAGAACACTTTGAAAGCCGCGCCAAAGGCCGATCCGGAAGCCGAGAAGGTCTCCCCCAAGAATCGCCTGGCGGTGTTGATCGTGGACCCGTTTGCCCGCCCCGCCCCGTACCAAACGGCCATTGCCGAACCTGTGACGACCACCGGTACTGCCGGCACCTCGAACTCGGGCCGCAATCTGCCGCCGCCGTCTTTCACCCCGATTGAGCGCGGCGAATCGCCGCTGTTCATTTCTCCGGGTTCTCTTCCGGGCTCCATCCCCACGGCTTCGCCGGGTGGCAACACCACCGGCACCCCCGCTCAGAACGAAGAAGACAACACGCCCCCCGCCGCTCCCATCCAGGTGCAGGTGCGCGGCATTGTCGGCGCGGAGCGTCCGCGCGCATTTCTCAGTGTCAACGGCTCCACCCGCACGGTACGGGCCGGTTCAGATCTCGGTGATGGGGTGCGCGTCCAGCGCGTCACCTCCACCCACGTTGTCATCGAACGAAATGGCAAGTCCATTTCTGTTCCTGTCGGAAAGGAAACAAACCTGTGATCACTACTCTCATCGCTATGACCGCCTGGTGGCAAGCATCCCCCGCTCGCGCGCGGGTGCCCTATCAGCCCATGATCGTGGCTTCGGTGGCCGCTCCGCAAACCGTGGAACTGCCCCTGCCCCCGGTGGAAGAAAAGCCCTTCCCCTCGCTCAGCCAAATTGTGAGTGAGATCATGGCCACGCGTCAGGTCGCCCAGGAGGTTCCGCCCCCGCCGGTGATTGGCAACAGTGAAGTCATCGCCCCGGCCCAGACGACGACGACAACTTCCACCACCACATCGAGCACCACCACCACGACGACCGAGATTCGACGCATGCCGTCGCCCCGCGATTTGCCGGTGTTCGCGCCGGACCCGATGCGCAAGGAAGTCTCGGTGCAGGTGCAAGACATGGACGTGGCGACCGTTCTCTCAACCCTGTGCGAACAAATTGGCATCAACCTGGTGCTGCAAAGCCCGAGCGACAAGAAGCTGACGCTGAACCTGAGCAACACCCCGTTCCGCGACATTCTGAGCACAATTTGTAGCCTGAGCGACCTCTATTACGTCGAGACCCCCAGCATGGTAGTCGTCGGCACCAAGGATGCGCTGGTGGCTCGCTACGCGGACGCCTTCTACAAGGCTTATCCGCAGTTCCGCCCCGCCGATAACGGCCAGATTCTGTCTCGCACCATTCGGTTAGATTACGTAGATGCCGTGGCCGTGGCCCAAGTGCTGCGGGAACAATGGAAGGAAGAGGAACTGAGCGTTTCCGTTGGCCCCTCGCACTGGACTCCGGAACTCATGGAAGCATCCTCGGGCTCGGTGACGGGTATCAACGGGGCGTCGAACTCTCGTCCGCCGGCCGGCAATGGTGGCGCGGGGAATGGCCCCACGGGCGACCCGGCCTCCAAGGTCGTTGTGCTGCGCGGCAGCCAGTCGGTGATTGACCAAGCCCTCGCGCTGGTCAAGTCCATGGACTACGCCCGCCCGCAGGTGGTCATCAAGGTTCAGATTCTCGACATCAGCAACGATGCGCTGCAAAACCTCGGCCTCAAGTGGGATTTCGGGAGCACGGGCTTCACCGAAAACAACCCGCCGGGCATCGGCGTGATGCCGTTCCAACGCCAAGGCTTCAACTTCCAGGCGCAGATCGCTGCCCTCATCGAAAACGGCGCCGGCCGCGTGCTGGCCGAACCCAACGTGAGCGTTCTGGATGGCCGACGAGGCTTCGTTCTCATCGGTGACCGCCTGCGCTACCCGGTGGCCACCGGCCTAGACGCCAACGGCCGCCCGATCTTTACGACCGAAGAGCAACCGGTGGGCATCTACCTGCAAGTCGCTCCCACCGTGGCGGCCGACAATACCGTTTCGATGTCGATCTATCCGCAAGTCAGTGCGGTCACGGACTTCCTGGACGTGCCGAACGTGGGCCGCTTCCCGCAGATCAGCACCCGCGAAACCCAGTCGTCCATCTCGGTCAAGTCGGGCCAAACGATTGTCATTGGCGGCCTGATTCAGGAGCAGGATATCAAGAAGTGGCAAGAGGTGCCGGTGCTCAGCCGCATCCCCTTCTTCGGTGAACTCTTCAAGTGGCGCAGCACTTCCAAAACCAGTTCGCAGGTGGTGATTAGCATCACGCCGACCGTGGTCCGCCCCGAAGACAACCAGCCCGAGTAACCCCGGTTGACCCCATGATTGCTGAACGAACGATACGCGATATTGTTATTGAAGAAGGCTTCGTCACCGCTGAGCGGTTGAACGAGGTCCTGGCCTCCCGCACTGACTCGACGGAGAATGTGGGCGACCTGCTTCAGCGCATGGGGCTCATCACCGAGAAGCAACATCTGCAGTGCGTGGCCTTGCAGGCGGGGATTCCCTTTGTGGACCTCTCCAAGCTCGAAATCGAGCAGGATGTGGCTCGCAGCATCTCGCACCAGCTCGCCGTTAAGCACCTGGCCATCCCCATCGAGAAGACGGAATACGCCGCCTCAGTGGCGATGTATAACCCGCTGGATGTTGCCTCCATCGACGAGATTCGAGTCCAGCTCGGCGTGGACGTCGACCCGATGTTCGCCACCGAGTCCGACATCCGTGAGGCCATTTTCCGGGCGTTCGGGAGCTTTGATAGCCTCTCGGTTCTGGCCGGTGAGTTTGCCAAGGGCGTGGAGATCTCGACCAGCGACGCCGGAGTCGAGGACGACCAGGCCACCATCAGCATCAATGAGCGCGAAGATGGCGCCCCCATCATCCGCTTGGCTAACGCCTTGCTCGCCCGGGCCATTCGCGGCCACGCCAGTGACGTGCACGTAGAACCCGGCCCCAACGACACACGGGTGCGCTTCCGCGTGGACGGCATTCTTAGCGAAGTGATGACCATTCCCAAGGCCGTGCAACGCCCGTTTGTTTCGCGCCTGAAGGTGATTGCCGGGCTGGATATTGGCGAACGTCGCATCCCTCAGGACGGTCGTTTTTCCGTCAGCCTGAGTGAAGGGAGCTACGATCTCCGTGTCTCCACGTACCCTACGGTTCACGGCGAAAAAGTCGTGCTGCGTGTGCTGGATAAGTCCACTTTGGCCGTCAATCTGGCCACGCTCGGCATTCCCCCGCTCTCGTTGGATCGCATCCTCAAGCGCGTGGAAGAAAGCCAAGGTCTGATCCTGGTCACTGGTCCGACCGGCTCCGGGAAATCCACCACGCTCTACTCGATTCTCAACCATTTGAATGACAACAGCCGGAACATCGTGACGATCGAAGATCCGGTGGAGTATCAGCTCGAAGGGATTGCCCAGGCCAACGTGAACGTGGGCGCCGGGATGACCTTTGCCAACGGCTTGCGCGCCATTCTGCGTCAAGACCCGGACGTGATTCTGGTGGGGGAAAGCCGTGACCCCGAAACGGCCAAAACGGCCATCGAAGCCTCGCTCACCGGCCACCTCGTTCTCACTTCTCTGCACGCCAACGACTCCATGGCCGCTGTTGTCCGTTTGGTGGAAATGGGCGTGGAGCCCTTCCTCGTCAGTAGCAGCGTGACGCTAAGTGTGGCCCAGCGACTGATGCGCCGCACCTGCTCGCACTGCGCCAAGCCCTATCTGCCGGATTCGATCGTTCTCGAATCTCTGGATCTTCCTCTCAACCGCGAGTATTTGAAAGGTGAAGGGTGCGAAAAGTGCGGCGGCACCGGCTACCGAGGCCGATGCGGGGTCTACGAAGTGGCCGATATCTCGCAGCGCATCCGCCAAATGATCTTTGTCGGGGAAAGCACCGACGCCATTCGCCGGGAAGCCGTGCGCGGGGGCATGAGAACCTTGCGCCAAGACGCCTTGACCAAGGTTGTCGAGGGGATTTCGACCGTGGAGGAAGTGCTCCGCGTCACCCCCAATGAAAGTCAGGAATGAGCGCTTACCGATTTAAGTTCGTTTCACCGGATGGTGAAACGCATACCGGCCAGGTCCACGCGGACAACATTGACCAAGCCACCGTTGAGCTGGCCCAACGCGGGCGGGTCATCAGCATTGTCCCGCTCTTGGAACAATCCGGCGCCTACGACGACGAGGATGATGACGCTCCCGCATCATCCAACCCTCTCGCGAGCTTAAGAAAGAAGAAGACCAAGACGGAAGACGTGATCACCGTCTTGCGCAACCTGGGTGTGATGGCCGAATCCGGCGTCCCGCTCAAGGAAGCTCTGGAGACCGTTTCTCTCGAAGCCGGCACCCCGGACCTCACCGAGGCTCTCCGAGATATCAAAGACCGCGTCATCGGGGGTTCCGCCCTGGGCGAGGCCATGCGCGAGCATCCCAAGATGTTCGGCACCCTGGCCTGCAACATGATTGCCGTGGGCGAAGAAGGGGGCAACCTGGACAAAGCCCTGGGCTCCGCCGCCGAGCAGATGGAGCGATCCGCCGCCATGCGCGGCAAGGTCATCAACGCGCTCATCTATCCGGCCATTCTCACGGTCGTGTCCTTCCTCAGCGTCATCTCGCTGGTGGTGCTTGTGCTGCCGCAGTTCGTCGAGACCTTCAAGCAGATGGACATCGAGCCGCCCCTCATGACGCGGATGCTGATGGCCTTTGGCAACCTCTTCCGGCTGTATCCTCTGGTCACCTTCGGCGTGTCCATTGCGGTGTTTGTGGGGGCCAAAATCGCTTGGGCCAGAGAAGACGTCCGCCGGGCAGTCCTTGTCTTCGCCTTGCGCATTCCCATTGTCGGAGAACTCATCTTCAAGGTCGCCCTTTCCCGCGCAATCCACACCCTGGCCGCCTTGACGGGCGCCAACATTCGCTTGGTCGAATCTCTTGAGCACGCGGCCAGCGTTTCCGGACTACCGAGCCTCGAGAATGCCTTCCTCACCGCGCAGGATGACCTTCAAAACGGTCAAACCCTCGGCGAGTCCTTGGCCCGCACCGCCATCCTGCCTTCCACGCTCATTCAGCTCATATCGATCGGTGAGCGCACCGGGCGGCTGGCCCCCTTGCTCGACCGCGCGGCCCTGCAAATGGAGAACGATGCCGATGCCCGTCTGAAGGCCGTGGTGAGCCTCTTCGAACCCATCCTCATCGTCGTCATGGGCGGTGTTATCGGGATGATCACGCTTTCCATCATCACCCCGCTCTTCAGCATCATGCAAAAGATCTGAATTTTTAGGGGCATGGTCTAAGAAACATGGAGCCACTCACCAATACATACAATGTGACTCGGTCGCATCGTGCTGGCTTCTCTCTGGTGGAGATGATGGTGGTGGTGAGCATCATCGGCATCCTCACGGCCATTGCCGTGCCTAAGTTCAACGATATCCAGCGCAAGAGCCGCGAATCCGCCCTCCGGACCGACCTGCAGGTGTATCGCAGCGCCATTTACGTGTTCTACAGCGATACCGGCCTCTATCCAGCCACGCTCAATGACTTGGCGGCGCGCACCGCCCCTGGCACAGGTCTCAATGCCAATGGTGCGACCCGTAGCCTGGTCGACACCTCCTGGCGTGGACCTTACGTGGAAACGGTCCGATTTGACCCGGTTTCCGATCAGCCCTTCCAGTACTTCACCGCCGCCGGTTCGGTGGGCACCGTCAAGCCGTCTGCCCCGGGCAACGACTCGAACGGCACCCCCTTCGCCGACTATTAATTCTCCGATTCGTTGAGCTTGGCGCGCACGGCCTTCAGGGCTGCCGCCCGCACGGGGTCATCGGTCGAAGTCACTCGGCCCGCTTCTCGCACATCCGGCTCCAGCGGCTGCTTTTCTAGTCGTCGCCCCTTGGTGGTGATGTAGTCACTCACCGGATACTGCAACGAAAATCCGTGCGGCAAGCGCGCATTCACGCTCGCGAGCACCGCCCCGGCCGAGGG
>CALRVA020000032.1:0-19378 GCA_943371495.1 Archangium gephyra
ACTTCGCCAAGAACGCCAGGTGCAAAGCCGTGATGTCGCTGTAGCCCATGATCACCTTGGGCGACTTGCGCATGGCTTCGTAGTCTAGCTGCGGCAGAATCCGCATCGCCCCGTAGCCACCCCGCAAACAAAAGACCCCCTGAATATCAGGGTCCCGAAGCACATCGTTCAGGTCGTCCGCCCGTTCATCATCCGTTCCGGCCAGATACCCCCACCGGGCCAGGGCTCGCTTGCCCAGCACGGGCTCAAAGCCCAGGCTCCGCACACGCTCGGCGGCACGATCCAGGTGCGCTTGGTCATCCGCCGGGCCGGCGGGAGACACAATGGCAATCCGATCCCCGGGGCGCAAGGCGGGCGGGCGCACCAGTTCCAGCGGTTCCGCTACGGCGTCGCTTCCCATACTCATTCCCACTCCCGCCAAGCCCAAACTAGCGGCTCCGGCCAAAAACGCGCGGCGAGAGGTCTCCATTCCCCAAGGATACTCACGCCCTGCAACCAAGAACGCCCTCTCATTCGTCCATTCTTTCAAGGTGCTTGCCTCGTTCTTGTTCATCGCTGCCGCCCCGCCGGTGTTCTCCGCCCCGCCCATCGAGCGATTTGATGGTCAAAGCTGGGGCGAGATCCGCTTTGGGCAAACCACCGATGCCGAACTCAAGGCCAAGTGGGCCACCCGCAAGAGCCCCCTCCGGCCCGAGGCCATCCGCCTGGAAAGCCAGGGCGGCGTGGTGATTGATGTGCTGCTGGATGGGCGAGGCGGCGAAGCCCGCGCCCAAGGCATCCGGCTGGCCCTCACCAGCCCGCCCGACCTCCGCCGAATGGGCATCCTCTACGGCGACGAGCCCGAAGTTCGCTACTTCAAAACGCGCTACGAAGGCAAACAACTCCTCGTCTTCCCCAAGTCCGGCGTGTTCTGCTATCACTCACCAGGGGAAGCGACCACCATCTGGTTCCTCGTTCGGCCCGATCGGCTGCAAGAAGAGCTCGAAGACACCAGCATCAAGTCCACCCCGCTCTCGCCCGTCCCCGACCCCGGCGCGGGCTGGGATCGCGTGGGCCGCTACGGCTTCACCGATGTGGATGTCAGCATTTCCACCAACAATCGCCCCCGCGCCATCAGTCGGCTGACGGCCGACCGCGTGGAATGGCGACTGGATGAGGCGCTGCGGTCGTTTGGAGAACGCAACCGGGTTCGCTACACCCCCGGTGAATCGGGCCGCTATGACATTGAAATCAGCGGCGGCAAGTGGGATTCACGCGGCACGGCCGATTTCAGTGTGTCCGCCAGCCTCAGCGTCGACACCCCCTACGGCCGGGTGACCGAAAGCGTCTACGATAGCGAGCGGTGCGGTGGCAGCCTCGAATCCCGCCTCGTGAACTTGGGTTACGGCGCCATCTACGAGCTTGAGCGAAAGATGTCCCGCCGCCTCGCCAGCCTCACCCCGCCCAGCCCCACCGAAGCCGAGGAGGCCCGCATGCAGGCCCTCTATACCCGCCTCAGCCGGCCCTAAAACTTGCCGGGCCGCCATAATAAAAAGTTACCTCTTATGGTGGAACCTCGTGGCGACCGTTTGATTGAAGCCCGGGCTGCCTTTGTCTCCGATTTTCACCTTGGAGCGGCCGCCTGCAATGCCACGGCGATCCTCGACTTCCTGGCCCGCCTGCGGTGCGAGAAGCTCTATCTCATCGGGGACATCATTGATGGCTACGTGGCCAACCGCGAGGGCAAGTGGACGCAAGAGCACAGCAACGTCCTGCGCGCCATCCTCACCCAGACCCGCCACGGCACGCAGGTGTATTACCTGCCGGGCAACCACGACTCCTTCCTCCGCCGCGTGACCGGGATTGAGCTCGGCAACATCCTGATTCAAGATCAGATCATCCACGAGACGATGGGCGGCCAGAAAGTCATGGTGATCCACGGCGACCAGTTCGATTCCAGCGTCAACAAGTCCACCGTGCTGCCCATGCTCGGCACCTTGATTCACGAAAAGGTCACGGTGTGGCAACGCACGGCCAATGAGAAACGCAATTTAACCAACCGGCCGCCGCACGACCTGCCGCGGCGCCTGAAGAAGATGGTGAAGCGCATCACCCAAAAAATGGCGAGCTTTGAGGAGACGCTCACCGAGTTTGCGGCGGAGAAAGGCTGCAGTGCCGTGGTGTGCGGACACATTCATGCTCCGGCACTCAAACTTGCCGAAAACGGAGTTTATTACATCAATACCGGGGATTGGACGGACCACTGCACGTTCGTTCTGGAGGACGACGCGGGCAATCTGCGCATCCTTCAGTACAGCGACACGCTCAGCAGCGCCACCCCGCCGGCCGTCACGACATCATGAGCCAGTCCGATTTGGCCCTGCGGCCCGCCAGCCGCATTGACCGGTACCTGCAGTTACGCGGCTTCGAAAAGAGCGGCCGGTTCTACGAGCGCCTCGGGATTCGGCATATGTATCGCTGGCTGGTGGGCTTGGGTGGCGGGTCGCCTTTGCCGCCCGCCTCGCAACCGCAGGCGGTGGCCAGCGAGTGGCTCCACCGCACCAAGAACGACGCCCGGTACTACGAAATCGCCAACCTGATTCGCGGTTTATTGTATGTACCTCCGGCCACGCTGGGCTTGTGGCGCGAGGTTTGGCTTTCCACAGTTGTCCTGGTGCCTCTCATCATTTTTCACACTCTTTGTGTGCTGACCGAGCGGTACAAGCGCGCGCTGTGCATCATCCACACGCCCGACGCGGACGCCCAGGGCGAACCCGGCATTGACAAGAGCAGCGGCTCCACCCCGGACGACGTGGTGGACCACTGGTGGTATACGCCCCGCAAGTTCGAGACGCCGCGCCTTTTCAAGGCCATCGGCATGGACCGGATCCGTGAGCTGACCAAAACCTACGTGCAAAAAACGCGGGAGGAGGAAGGCGCCGAAGGGCCGGTTCAGTACCTTGACCCCGGCAGCCGCGAGTCACTGATTCAGTTCGAGCGGGGCACCCGCACCGGCGAGTTCCTGCACCTCAGTTCCGGCCTGCTCAATCTTCCGCCCATCATCGGCCTGCTCATGCACGGCCTTTGGTACGGCGCGCTCTACGTCTTTCTCATCTTCACTATCGATATGCTTCTCGTGATTCTTCAACGCTATCACCGCGCTCGCACCTACTTCCTCCTCCGCCGGGGGGGAATGGCGTGAAAATCGTCATCCTCACCGCCGCCACCGGCAACGGGCACATCAGCGCGGCCCATGCCATCCGAGAAGAAGCTGAGGCTCGGGGCGTTACGGCCCCGGTGATTGACGTGCTGGACCACACCCCGAAGGCGTTCCGCAAGTGGTTCAAGAATGGATACGAGATGCTGGTCCGTCAAAGTCCTGACACATGGGGTTATCTATATCGGCGCAGCGATAAGCCGTCCAGCGAATATTACGTCCAAACGTTCCTGGACCACTATTGCACCCTGCCGTTGGCCAAGGTTTTGGACGAACTCCGCCCGGACTGGGTGATTTGTACACATAGCGTCGCCCAACCTCGACTCAAGCGACTCCGCAAACGATTTGGTTTCAAAGTCGCGGTCGTCGTCACCGACCTCTACCCGCATAAGATGTGGCTGCGCGGCCGCCCCGACTTGTGGCTGGTGCCCGGGCAATGGACCAAGGACATCCTGGCCCAACGCGTGCCCGGCAGCGAATCCCAAACGGTCGTCACCGGCATCCCCATCAACCGCCTGTTTGCCGAACCCATGGGCCGCGAAGCCGCCCGCCAGAAACTCGGCCTCTCCCCCACGGACCAAATGATCCTCCTCACCAGCGGGGGAATTGGCGGGGGCCCGCTCGTGGAAACCGCCGAATCCCTCAGCAAGATCGGCGCGAAGATCATCACAGTCTGCGGACGTCACGATGGCAAGCGCCGCCGACTACACAAGATGCAACTGCCCAACGTGGTGGTGAAAGGCCACGTGGAGCAAGAAGAAATGGCCACGCTGATGCAAGCCTGCGACATGATGGTGGCCAAGGCCGGCGGCCTCACCACCTGCGAATCGCTGGCCGTGGGCTGCCCGTTCATTGTTTACTGGCCGCTCCTCATCCCCGGACAAGAAGAAGGTAACGCCGAGTTCTTGGACGAAACCGGAGCAGGCAAGATCTGCCGTACGCCGGAAGAGCTCGTGCAAACCGTGCAAGAACTGCTGGCCAACCCCGAGCGTCTGACCAAAATGAGTGAAATCGGACGATCGCTTGCGCAGCCCACGGCCGCCACGCTCATCGTGGACGAAATCTCGCAGCGCACGTCGTAAACAGGAACCGTAGTTAAGGGTTCGTGCGCACGTCGCGCAAGAACTTGACGTGCGTATCCAGGAACAGCCGGTTGCGCCCGCCAAAGTGCACGGCTTTGCCCCGCAGGGTCAAAGGATTCGGCGAAGTCGTGCGCGGGAAGTAGGGTTCCACCGCCAGTTCCACGTCCGCCACGCCTTCCGGCACCCCGATGAAGGCGTTGTTCGCCTCGATCAGGTCTGCCACCAGCGAATCGGGGCTCTTGCCCCAGCCGTTATCCAACGCCACCGTGGTCCCCGCTTGGTCAAATCGCCACCACCACAGGTTGGTCCGACGCCCGTCGGGGGTGTCTTGCCGCACCTGGATGGCATTGCCAAAGGTATCGCCCGCCGCGCGGAACCATCCCAACTCCCGGTTGCCCAGATAGGGGCCAAAGCACTCCACCGCCCAGCTTCCCCGGGGGTCGCTGGGCGGCCACCCCGTCCACGGCTTCCACCCTGTGGGATGGCTCAATTTGAGGTCGCGCCGATCCGGGAAGCGATCATCCTCATCGGCCAGGTAGAGCGCCGTTGCCACGCCCCATTGCCGAAGCTGCTGCAGGCTCTCCGACTTCTTCGCCGCCGCCTTGGCGCGCTGGAACACCGGGAACAAGATCGCCGCCAAGATCGCGATGATCGCAATCACCACCAGCAGCTCAATTAGGGTAAAGGCCAAGCGTCTTGTCATGAGTTTCCTCCCCCTGCTTCCACGACCTAAGTGTACAGGGAGTTCCAACCGAGAATGTTAAGGGGATTAGACCCCAGGTGATTCACCACGCATGCCGCGCAAGACCAGGATGAAGCAGGGAGAGAAGCGAGAGTCCGCAACCAAGTTGTTGTGGAAGAGCGTCTACGCCCTTTGTGTCCTCCTGGGCTTGGTGACCATCACCCAGTTGATGAGCTACCTCACCACGTCCAACTCCAAAGAGAGCTGGACCACGGTGTTGGCCCAGCAGAGTGCCCTCACGGCCACCGCGCGCATCAACCAATCCATCACGGCCCTCATTGACCTGGACACGCAGGGCAACCCAGCCCTTTCCCGAGCCAGCCGCGAGCGCCAACTCAAGGATTTGCAGAGCGGCCTTGCTTCTCTCAAGCGATCTCAAAGGCGAACGGAATCGAAGGCCGCCATCTCGACGCTGACCCAGACGCTGGAGAAGATGCGCCGCAGCCCCGAGTGGAAGAGCGGCAAGCCCCTGGATGAGCGGATGCGGACCTGGCTGATCAACGATGCCAGCCGCATTCAGTACGAAATCACCCAGGCCGCGCAGTTCGAAACCCGCACTCTAGTCCAGGCCAACGAGAAGGAACAGCTCACCACCATTCTCCTCCTGATGGGGTCGGCCATCGCCTCCGTGGCGGGCACCTTCCTGTTTGCACGGCCCATGGCCCGCAAACTCAGCACGGTTTATCAAGAACACGAATTGGCGGTCTCGCGGGTCGAGGTCCAGCGTGCCGAACTCCAAACCCAGAACATCAAGCTCCGGGAGCAAACCGCACTGGCCGAAGAGCAGCGCCGCGATCTCAAGGAACTGACCCGACTCTACAAAGCCAACGCCAACCAGTTCCAGTCCATCTTCTCGGGGCTGCCCGTGCCGTGCTTTGCGATGCGCCCCAGCGGCGAGGTGTTTGAATGGAATGGCGCCTGCGAGCGTCTGTTCCAATACGCACAGGCCGAAGCCGTGGCCCGCAAGCCTTGGGAGCAAATCTTCCACGGCGAAGATGCCGCTCTCATCCGCCGCCACTTCGAGCGAGCCGCCAGCGGCTACCCCTCCGTACAAGAGGAAGCCGAAATCTCCGGGCCGGATGGTCAACGACTCTGGATTACGGTCCAGTCCATCCCCATGATGGACATGCAGGGACAAGTCACCGGGGTTCTCACGGCGATGACCGACCTCACCGAGCGCCGCAAGGCCGAACTCGGACTCCAAGAAAGCCGCAACCTCATCTCCCGCATGATGGAGAGCAGCCCGCAGATCGCGTACGTGGTCAACCTCACCAACGGATCCATTAGCTATGCCAATGGTCAGCTTGCCAAACTGTTGAACATCTCGGCGAAGGAGCTGAACGAGCGCGGCACCACCCTACTGGAGTTGGTCCACCCCGAAGATTTAGAGGACGTGCGCAAGCACTATGAGGAGGTCCGGGTCGGCACCGATCAAGACATCCACACCATCGAATTCCGTATGGCGCGTATTGATGGCACTTATCGCTGGGTGCGCACCAAGGAGACCGTTTTTGTGCGGGATGGGCGCGGCAACGTCACCCAGATCCTGGGCTCGGCCGAAGACGTCACCGACAAGCGTGCCGACGAAGAGCGTCTGCGCCTCCTCTCGGTTGTGGCTGCCCAAAGCGGCAGCGGCGTGGTCATCGCCCGCCCCGATCGCAGCATCATCTTTGCCAACCCGGCCTACGAAGAGATGACTGGCTTCCGCGCCGATCAACTCACCGGCCCGAATGGCAAGCTCCTCACCTCGCTCATCATCCCGCACCAAGAAGGGTGGGGCGACCTGAACGTGGCGCTAGACAAGCAGAAGCCGTTTTACGGCGAGTTCCGCATGGAGCGCAGCGACGGCGGCGAGTTCTGGAGCGACTTCAGCATGACGCCCGTGTTCAACCAAGAGAACGAGCTCACGCACTGGGTCGCCATTCAAGATGACATCACCAGCCGCCGCACCATTATGCAGCAGATCGTGGTGTCGCGAGAACGCCTGAACGTGGCGCTGCAGAGTAGTCAATCGGCCGTGTTCGACTGGGATCTCACCCAGAACAAGCTCTATCTGTCGTTTGACTTTAACACCCTGCTGGGCTACGACGCGAACCCGGTGGAAGACGGCGAGTCGTATTGGCTGAACCTTGTCCACCCCGTTGACAAAGTCGGCCTTGAGCGCAATCTCAAGGATCACCTCACGGGCAACACGGACATCTTCCGGCACGAGCACCGCCTGCGCACCAAGGCCGGCAAGTACGAGTGGTTCATGATCACGGGGGAAATCCTCGAGTCCAGCGACCGCTCGCAACCCCGACGCTTCATCGGTACCTTCACCAACATCACCGACCGCAAGCACAACGAGCAACGCCTGGCCGAATCGGAACAGCGGTGGAACTTTGCGCTCGAAGGCTCCGGGGCCGGGGTGTGGGACTGGAAGATTGCCGACGCCACCTTGTTCTTGTCGCGCCAGTGGAAGAACATCCTCGGCTACGCCATGGACGAGATTCCCGACGACTTCAAGGTCTGGGAGACGCACATGCACCCCGAAGACCGGGCCGCGTGGTTCTCGGATCTGGAAGCCCACCTGCAGGGTGAGACCGAAATGCTCTCCACCATCATGCGGATGCGCCACCGCGACGGGCACTATCTGTGGTGCCACGACCGGGGCAAAGTCGTCGCCCGCGACTTTGAGGGGCGCCCGCTGCGCATGATCGGCATGGTCACCGACATCACCGAGCAAAAGGTCGCTGAGCAGCAGGTGATCGAAAGCGAGGCCCGATTCCGCTCCGCCATTGACGCCCTTCGCGAAGGCTTCATCCTACAAGAAAGCAACGGAAACATTCGGATGTCGAATCCTCAGGCGGCCGATATGTTTGACGTCGAGCTACCGGTGCTCCTCGGCCAAAGCCTGGAGAGCATCTTGGCCAATGCGGTCACCGAGGAAGGCCTGCCCTTCCTCCCCTCGGAGTTCCCCACTGTCATTGCCCTCAAGGAAGCGCGGGGCGTCCACAACGTCATCATTGGTCTCGAAGACAGCGGCCAAGTGAAGTGGCTGGAAGTCAACGCCGAGCCGATCTTCCTGCCGCAGGCCAAGAAGCCATACGCTGCGGTCGCGCTCATCATGGATGTCACCGACCGGCGCCAGGCCGAAGAGTTCATCATGCTGCAGATGTCGCAGCTGAACGAGACGCAACTGGCGCTGGAAGCCCGCTCCGCTGAACTCGAAACGGCCAACGAACGCCTCACTCGACTCGCCGATACAGACGGCCTCACGGGCCTGATGAACCACCGTCGGTTCCAGGAAGAGCTCGAGCGTGTGCTCGATTCGGCCCAGGCCCGCACGGTTCCCGTTTCGGTGGCCCTACTGGACGTGGACCACTTCAAGCAGTTCAACGACACCTTTGGCCACCTGGAGGGCGACGAAGTCCTGCGCTCGGTGGCGCGCATTCTCAGCGAAGCGATCGGAGTTCGCGGCACCGTGGCCCGATACGGGGGCGAAGAGTTCATTGTGCTCTTGCCCGAGGCCAATGGCGTGGATGCAATCAGCATCATGGAAGAAGCGCGCGAGGCCATCGCCTCCTATCCATGGACGCACCGGCAGGTCACGGTCTCCGTGGGCGTGGAAACGTGCGAGTCGCGTATGTGCCACGACCGGATTGCGTTTGTCAACTCGGCGGACCAGGCGCTGTACGCCTCCAAGAACGCGGGCCGCAACCGCGTGACCCACGCCAAGGTTCTGGAAGAGAAGGCCGCCTAATCGGGCGGCCTGGCTTTCGCCTGCGCGGCCACCGACTCCCATTAAGCCCCATCGATGGGAGCCGCCCCCACGGGGCCGCCGCACCCTCGGCAGCATCACCAACCGCCCAATTCGACAACCATCAGCGTGACCAACAAAGAAGCCCAAGGCGCTTTCCGCGCCTTGGGCTTCCTAAGTTCTTGATCCGCTGCCTTACGCGGCTTGGGGTAATTCTGTGGCCGCTTCTTCCGCCGCCGGCACCCCGGACTTTGCCCCGCGAATGTGGGCAATGAGATCGGCCTGCGAATCCGCACGGCGAGGCTCGTTCGGCAACACCGCCGCCAACTGCGTCAGCGCTTGGGCCGCCGCACTCTTGGGGGCGCGCATCACCACGCCCTGGCGGAACTGCACCGACTCCAGCAGCGCCGGATCCGGCGGGATATTGCCCATCACGGCCAATTCTTCGTTGAGGGCATGCGCCCACGCCTGCTTCACCTTAAGCCGGGCCGGACCGAACATCCGATTACTCGTCATGTTCAGCACGCCGCGCCAGTTTTCGGGCACCGAAGCCGCTTGGCGCAGCACGAGAGAATCCACCACACATGTGGGCTCGCCCGTCAAAACAAGAAGGGCCGTGTCGGCCGCGCCGACGATGGCCACCGAAAGCGGATGGACGCCGGAGGCGGTATCGAGCACCACCATATCGTAATCGAGGCTAGCCAGTCGCTCTTTTAGCTGGGTTTGCAGAGCCTCGGGTTGCCGGTGAGCCCATTCTTGCCATCCGGATGCCCCGCCGACAAAGTCAAACCCTTCGCTGATGGTCTGCGGGTTTGCGCCACCCAGCCATTGGAGAAAATCGACCGAGGAGTTGACGCCCATCAGCACGTCGAGGTTGGCCATGCCCGTGTGCGCATCCACCAGCAGCACGCGCTTCCCTTCATTGCGCCATGCCTGAGCCAGACCGAGCGCAATCACGCTCTTGCCCACTCCTCCCTTGCCGCTGGTAACGGCCCAACAATGTCCTGCCATGGATTTAGATCCCTACTAAGAGATATTGGTCAGGCGAGGAGCGACCTCAACGGGCGCGTGCGGATCCTGGTAATTCTGCCGAAGCTGGTCTAAGACTTCCGGGAGCGGCTTCTCGATAATCTTGGGCTTAAGGCCGGTGGCCTGGCCAATCATGGCAATCCCAATCTGGTCGAGCGGCACGGCGGCGTGCAAGACGATTTGGTCGCCCTCAATGTCCACCGGCATCGCCAGGGCCGAGAGCGCCAACGAAGCCGGCACCTTCTGGACCGCATGGGGATTGATGCCACTGGTCGAGCTCGGGGCCGAGGACGCGGCCGAGGCCGGAGCCGCCTCCGGTTGAGATTCGCCACGAAGCTCGGTCATGAACCGAGCGGTTTCGTTCATCTCGCCATTCTCGTTGAAGATGGGCTCTTCATCCACGTCCTCGGCGCGGGCTTGAGCCTCGGCCAGCAGGGCCGCAATTTCGTCTTCCGAAAGGATCATCCCGCCATCACTCGGAGCGGGGGCAGCCGGTTTCGGCGGTGTGGGTTCGAAGGCGAGTTCTTCCTCGATCTCCTTCGGATCCTCCACCACTTCATTCGCGGCCACGGCGAAAACATCTTCTAGAGAAATCACCGAATCATCCGTCGCGGCCGGTTCACCGCTGGATGCTAGTTCCAGGGAGCTAAGCGCGGCGGCGAGCTCGTCTTGGGCCACGATCGGCGCGTCCGCGCTCACCGCGGTCCAGGACTCTTCGACTTCAGCCGTCACGGCACCCAGGGCTTCGTCCAGTTCGCTCAAGACTTCCTCGGCGAGAGGTTCCGTCGGCGTGATCTCGGCCACTGCGGCCACTGCGGCCACTGCTTCCTCCGGCTCCAGTTCTGCGGAAGTTTCCTCGGCGGCCGTTCCTGCCTTCAGCGTCGCCAAGATGTCATCAATGCTTTGGGTTTCGTCCTCGGGAGCCGCAAGATAGACGGAGGGCTCTGCCGCGTCCACGACCTCCGGCGCCAACACTTCTTCCTCGGGCGCGGCGAAGGCTGATCCTTCCTCGGCTTCCTCGGCCACCCCGGCCAGTGCCGCACTCAAATCTGCTTGGCTGAAGGCAAGGCCCTCGCCCACCGGCTCCCACGTCTCGTTGGCCGCCGCGATGGGAAGCCCTTCCTCTTCCTCCTCCTCGTCCATCACCGGCGCGGAACTGCCCCACGCATCGGTTTCGTCCGTGGACATATTCTGAAGAGCACTGGCAAAGTCGCGGGTGAAATCGTCGAGCGAAAACTCAGCGAAATCCTCGCCTTCTTCCGTCTTCAGTTCGGCGGCCAGCGCCTGAATCTCATCGGCGAGTTCATGCAATGACACCCCGATCCGATTGATTCGATTCCAAACTTCTTGTCGCCGCCGTTCCGCCATCAAGCACCAATGAGGAGAGAGTGCCACTCACTCCCTTTTCATCATTGGCTCAATTCATCGTTTTTTTAGGGTTTGTCCTGGTCTTTTTGCTGGCGTTGGGCCCGTTCGCGACGGCGCTGGGCGAGCCTCTCCGCGAGCTCCTGATTGCCGCCCCCGGTGGGCGGTGGGGTGGCGGGCCGACTCGCCGCTGCAGGCGTAGCGGGCGGGGTCGGCCGGGGCCTTTCACTCTTGGGAGACGCCGGAGTTGTGGGGGTCACCGGGGTCTGCGGGCGAGGTGTTGTTGGGGTCTGCGGAGTAATGCGTTGCTTGGCCGCGCGGAGGCGCTCCATCTGCGGGCGCGGCACCGATTCCTCACCCCGGCGGCGGTTAAACCAAGCCACCATCTCGCTCCAAGGCACCACTAGGCGACGCACCGCAATATCAATCGGCAACAGCGCCAGCGCTAGGGCCAGGAACCACGCCCACAGATCGCGGATGGACTCGCCGGGCTTGGTGGAAGGGCGGAAAGCCGCGCCCGCATCCGTCAGCATCTGGCCCTCGGTGGTCTTGGCGATGGATTCTAGAAGCGGATCATTAGGTCGGAACGAACGGTACTCCGCCGGATAAGGCACGCTCAGCCCGCTGGTGCTTACGCTCGCCGCCCCGGTGGCGGTGGGCTCGTTCACCGAGACGATGTAGCTCCCAATCTCCGAGGCCGGGAACACCACTTCGTATTCACCCGGCGCCACCTGGATCACCTCGGGCGTCACCGTGCTCCCTTGGGGGCCGCTCACGCGCACATCCTCGGGTTGCACCGGGGCGGGTTCCCCGTTCGGCGTTCGGGCCAAAATTCGCGCCCGCGCCACCCCGCCATCCTGCCGCAGTTGGATGTCGTAATCGTTGGTGGTGCCGCGCCGCACTACCGCGCGCACCATCTGCGACCAGAACGGCACAAAGCCTTCCCACCCCACCCACCGGCGCGCCCACGCACTCTGGGCGTCGCTGGTGAAGGCGTAGCTCGTCCCGAGGCCGTAACGCCACGAGGCCAACAACACGTCGTCCTTGGTGGACTTCATGCTGGTGCGGGCCAGAGGACGGGGCTCGGCCAGGTTATAAGCGAACAGGGCCGGAATCTGGTTCGTGGCAATGCCGTTCAGGGCTTCCTCGCCCGGCATCACGCGCGGCACAAAGGTGAGTTCCTCAATCGCCGAGCGCGACATCATCGCGACGTCTTGCGTAAAGATCGCAGGCAGCCGGCGCGCCTGGGTAACGAAGTAATAGTTGCCCCCGCCCGCCTTGGCCAATTGCTCGAGGTACCCCACGTCCTTCCCATCGCCGATGGCCACCACCGAAGTCGTGATCTTCTCGTTCCGCAGTTGCCGCGCCAGTTGGAGCGTGGTGCCGTGCTCGTCGGCGTCGTTGCCGTCGGCCAGGATGATGAGGTGGCGGACCTTGGTGTCCTCCGCCCGCAGCTTTTCCGCCCCGAACTCCACGCTGGGCTGCATATAAATCCCGCCGCCGCCGGTGTCCAGCCGCCGGATGTTGTTGATCACCGCGTTGCGGTCCTTCAACTCCTGCATTGGCGCCACAAAGTCAATCTGGTCTGAGCTTCCTGCGACGCCCAGCCGGTCTACGGCCGAAAGCAGCTTGGCCGTTTCTTCCGCCGCGCGCGCCGCCAATTCAATCTTGCGCAGGCCATCTTCCACGGCGTTCATCGAGCCGCTGGCGTCGGCGATGATGAGCACGGTTGTGCTCGGAAAGGTCTTGCGCTGGCGCACGTCCAAAGAAACCGGGAGCGCCTCCTCAATCGGTGTGCGATACCAACCGCCGCTGAGATAGGAGTTCTCGCCGCCCACCATGATGAGGCCCACGCCCGTCTCGCGCACCGCCGTTTGCAGGGCTTGCATTTGCCCGGGCAGCCAGTGCTGAGCGTTCTGGTCGTTGAGGATGACGGCGTCGTAGTTCTGGATCTCTTCGGACCTCGTGGGCACCCCTGAGGGCCCCGCCAGCCGCACATCCAACCCCGCTTCTTTCAGCGCCGTCACCAGTTCGGTCCGGCCGGTGTTCTCCTGCAGCACCAGCACCCGCGCGCGATCCCGTACATTGACAAACGCCGCCCCAATGTTGTTGCGCACATCCGCATCGCGCACCGGCTCCAGCGTCACCCGGTAGCGCAAGAAACCCGCCGCATCCACCTTTTGGTCAAAAGCAAATGTGGTGCGCCCTTCGTTCAGCGTCACCCGGTTACGCTCGATGACATTGCCATCCCGGTCCAGGCTCAAAACGGCTTCTTGCCGGATGGTGCTGTTCACCTCTACCCGCAGTTGGAACGGCTCTCCGGCCTGACGCTCATTCGGAACAATGACATCCGTCACCCAGGCTTCGGCGGTGCCGCTTTGCACCCCCAGCCGCACCACGTCAATCGGGATGCCTTGGGTGGCCGCCACTTGCGCCGCCTGCTGCGCGTCGCCCCGCGTCTCGTTCCCATCCGTCAGCAACACCAACCGGGGGGCTTTGCCTTCCGGAATCAGAGCCGTCCCCAGCCGGATCGCCGCCGCCATATCGGTGGCCCGCGCATCGAGTTGCGCGCGCGGCGCGCCAATCAAGGGCCGGCCGGTCGGCAGCACTTCCACCGCCGGGCGTCCACCAAAACTCACCACGCTGGCCCGGTCTTCCGGGTCCATCGCCGCGATCGAATCCCGAATGAAAGACAGCGCCCGCTCCCGTTCTTGCTCCTGAATCGAGTCCGATCGGTCGAGCAAGAAAATGACCGCTTCGCCCTGGTTCGGCCGCCGAGATTGCGGCCCGGCCAACGCCGCCACCAACGCCAACACCAGCAGCCCCCGCAATACAAATGCGGTGATCTTGCGGTTCCGCTGGAGGCCAGAAACCAGGCGCCACGACCACCACAGCAGCCCGGCCAAAACCGGCAGCAGAAGCAGATACTCGGGAGAAGTCCACCGCATGGTTAACTCTTCCGGCCGTAAAGCCACCACTCCAAAACCAAGAGGCTAATGGCCAGCAAGGCCACCCAGCGCCACACTTCGCCCCAGCGCACGCTGTTCGACTTGTTCTCCACCGTCGTCCCGGCAATCACCAGGCCGTCCTTTGGGGCAAGCTCGCTTTCAAACTTGTCGCGGAACACCGCACTGATCTCGTAGTTGTTCTTCCCGATGGTCAGGGTGCTCGCCCCCACCCGATCAATCTGAGAAACCACGATCCGCCCATCCACCGCCGGGATCGTGGTTTGGGTCGTGCCGGTCTTCAGCACCGCCGACGTCGCCTCGCCCGCCGGGAACCCGAAAGTGCGCCCCGGCGACACCACCAGTTGGTCTCCCACCGCCTCGCCACTCACTTGGTCCAGCACGTTGGCGATAAAGATCGGAAAGCCCGGCGTCAGGGGCCAGTCGCTGGCTAGCGGCGCAAAACCGACCCGGATTACGTACTGTTCGCCCTTCCGCTCGGTGATGGCGGCCCCATTCTTGAACTGGGCAATCACGCGGCCGCCTTCGGCCGGCACGGGGGCCGCCTCGGCCACATAAACGCCGTCCAGGTCCACGCCTTCCAGCAAAGGAGAGGCCTCGCGCCCTGCCCACTGTGGCCCGGTGACAATCCCTTCGCCGCTGCCCCCAAAGGCCAGCACGGCCTTCGCCTTCACCGGCACCTCGGGGGTGCCATCAAAGACCACCAGATCGTAAACCCCTTCGCCAGGGGTTTCGCGGCGCTCTTGGTCCGGCACCGTGCCCGCCACGTCGGCCACCACGCGCGGGTCCAGGGCCACCGCCCGCTCCAAAAAGAGGTTGCCCGGCGACACCAGTAGCACGCGAATCATCTGCCGGTCGCTGGCCAGACTGACCAAGCGATTGTCCGCCACCAAGTCGTCGGTGGCCGCCAAATCTGCCGTGAACGCCTGGGAATCCACCGGCACCTTGATCGTCCGCTCGAGCAGTTGCCCGGGGGCCAGCGACTGCTTCACACTGTCCACCACGGCGTTATCCGCCCGGAGCGTGAGCGTCGCCTCCACCGGTTCTTTGCCCGTGTTGCGCGCCGAGGCGTAAAGCAAACGACCTTGGTTGGTGCGCGTGCTGCCCAGGCTCTCCATCGCCACATTGCGGCTGCGCGCGCCGACCTTTTCGAACTCGACCGTGCTGCCCCCGGCGGCAAAATCCTTCACCTCGGGGAACACGCCGTCGCTCAAAACGATAATCCGCGAGCTACTCTGCCCCGCCACCAATTCCGCTGCAAGGCGAAGGCTTTCGCCCACGTCCACCGGTAGATCGTAGCGACGCACATCCTCCAGCGCCCGCAGCTGACTGGCGGAATCGTTGCTTAGAGGAAAAATGACGCGCGGGGTCGGGCCCGCTTCGATCAGCGCCACTTGGTCCGAGGGCGTGGTGCGCCGCAACAGCTCTCGCGCCCGCGCCACCGCCTCCCCAAACCTGTCCGGGGCCACGTCCGTCGCGCCCATGCTGGCGCTGGCGTCCAGCACAATGACCGTCGCCGAGCCGCCCAACCCCTGCGACGCCAACTGCGGCCGCATGAGGGCAAACACCAAAAAGAGGGCCGCCAAAAGCTGCACCAGCAACAACCACGAGAACCGAAGCTTCTGGAAGGGCGCATTCGCGCGGATTTCCTCCGGCTTTTCTGGCCACAAGAAGCTGGCCGGCACCACCACATCTTTGCGGCGCATCCGCAGCATGTAGAGCAACACGATCGCCCCCGCCGCCGGCAAGAACCACATCCAGGTGCCCGGCGAAACGAAGTTCACGCCACCCACCCCTCTTTGCGCAACACCCGGTGGAAGATGGTGTGCCAATCCATGTCCGTGGTGACCTCGGCAAAGCGTCCGCCCACGGCCAGGCTCACCTTGCGCACTTCGTTCAGGTGCGCATCCAGGGCCGCCCGGTAAGCCTCAATCGTGGCGCGATTGGCCGTGATCTCGCGCGGCGGGCCAGTTTCGGCGTCCACCAGTCGTAAGTCGCCTTCCAGGTCGGGCTCGCGCTCTTCCGGGGAGAGCATGCACAGGGTCCACACCTCGTGCCCCCGCGACGCCAGCGCGCGCAAAGCCGTGGTGTACTGCGGGTCCATCGCGTCCGTCAGCACGATCACCACCCCGCTCCGCAGATCTACCTCGGCAAACTGCCGAAGACTTTGCGCCAAGTCGTGTGAGCGCTGATAGGGTGCCTTGGCGATCATCTGCGCGACGGCGGTGTAGCCCGCGCGACCCCGAAAAGTCCGCGTGGCCCGGTGCGCTTCACCAATCACCACCGGCCGCACGGCATCCCCGCGCAGCAGGGCCGCCATCGCCAATCCCAACCCCACCCGGCGCACGGCCCGGTGCTTGGTGGGTTCGCCAAAGTCCAAAGAGCGGCTCGGGTCAACCAAAAGGTAAACCGTCAAGTCCTCCTCGTCCTGGTAGGTCTTCATCACGGCCTGCCCCAGGCGGGCCATCACGTTCCAGTCCAGGTGGCGCAGGTCGTCGCCGTCGGTGTAATCGCGGTAGTCCGCAAACTCAATGCTCACGCCCTTGCGGCGGCTCACCCGTTCCCCTCGTTGACGACCCGCAACGGTGCGCCTCGGTTGCAGACGAAGAGCCTGCACCGCTCGCAGTTCCGAGGGAGAGAGGAGCAAATCCACGAGATTTGAACTAGACGCGCAGCGGGTCCTTGTCTCTCAGGTCGGCGTCCAGAAGCACGCCTTTCACAATCCGATCTTCGCTCACCCCGTCCGCTTCCGCTTCAAAGTTCAGCAGAATGCGGTGGCGTAGCACCGGCAGGGCCGCCTTCTTCAGGTCGTCCACCGCCAGGTTATAGCGGCCGTCCATCAGGGCATAAACCTTGCCCGCCGTGACCAGGGACTGCGCGCCGCGCGGCGAGCTGCCGTAGCGCACGTACTTCTTGGTGTCGTCGCTGGCTTCCGGCGCATCCGGGTGGGTGCCCAGCACCAACGAGAGCGCGTATTGCATCACGTCTTCCGCCACCGGCACTTCCCGCACGATGGACCGGAGCCGCAGTACGTCTTCCTTGTTGGCCACCTGCTTGATCTCGGCGTGAGCCGTGCCCGTAGTGCGCTTCACAATTTCGCCGAGCGTGTCCCGGCTGGGGAATCCCACCTGAATCTTAAAGAAGAACCGGTCCAGTTGCGCTTCCGGCAGCGGGTAGGTGCCTTCCTGCTCCACCGGGTTCTGGGTGGCCATTACCAAGAATGGGTCATCGAGCTGGTGGCGTTCGCCGCCCACCGTCACTGATCGCTCCTGCATCGCTTCCAGCAACGCGCTCTGCGTCTTGGGGGTGGCACGGTTGATTTCGTCGGCCAAGAGCAAGTTGGTGAAGATCGGCCCGCGCCGGAACGCCAATTCCCGTCGCCCGTCGCCGGTGTCTTGCAGGATTTGCGTCCCCGTGATGTCAGCTGGCATCAGGTCGGGGGTGAACTGCACCCGCGCAAATCCTAAGCCCAGGGCTTCGCCCAGCGTGCGAACGAGCAAGGTTTTGCCGAGCCCGGGCATCCCTTCCAGGAGCACGTGGCCACCCGCCGCCAATCCGACGAGGACACCCTCGACAACGTCATCCTGCCCCGCAATCACGCGGCCCACTTCTTCGCGCACACGGCCCAGGGTTTCCCTGAACCAAGTCGCGGCTTCTACCCCGGTATTCATGGTTTCTTCTGTAAGGAATCGAAGTACTTCTTCACTCGTTCTTGGTGCTGCTTGGGCACCTTGTTGCCGCTCACGGCCTTGTCGGCGTTCTGGCGATACTGCGGCAGCACCTGCTCGTAGGGCACCGACGGCCCTTGTCCCAGCTTGGCGGGGGCGCGGACTTCAATGCTCTGCTCGCTGCCGTCGAGTTCGCGGCGTTCCCCGGTCACGCCGGTGCGCACGCCTTGACCCCCCGGCTCCACCGGCGTGTCGCGCAGGTTCAGCTTGCCGTTGGGGTCTCGTTGCCCGCCCGGGTTCTGGCCGTTCTGCGGCATGCCCACGGCGTTCATCAGTTGCTGAATCGTCTCTCGGTTGGCCTGACCCGCCATCATCTGTTGCAGGGCGCCTTGCATTTGCTGTTGCAGTTGCCGCTGGGTTTGCGGGTCCAGACCCTCAATCGCCTGCTCGATGGATTGCTGAAGCTGCTGTTGTTGCTCCTGCGACATCTGACCCCCTTGCTGCATTTGCTGTTGGGCTTGCCTTAGCTCGGCCATCGCCTTCATCGCCTCCTGCATTTCGGGGTTGTTCATCATCTGCTGCAGCGCTTGCTGGGCGGCCTCGCTGTTCTGCAAACCCTCCATCAGCTCTTGCATCTGCTCCATTTGCTGTTGCATCTGCTGTTGCTGTTCGGGCGTCGGCGCGCCTTGCTGCTGGAGTTGCTCCGCCAGCTGCTTCATCAGCTCCGGATTCAGGTTGCCCTGTTCTAGCGCCTGCTTCATCATCTCCTGGGCGGCCCCCTGCAGCGCTTCGTTGTTCATCAGCGCTTCCAGAGCTTCCTTCATCGCCGGGTTGGCGTCCGGTTGCTGAGCCATCTTCTCCAGTTGTTCGCGCACCGCCGGGTCTTGGGCCGCCGCCGGGTCCTGCATCGCTCGCTCCAAGGCCTGCCGTTGCTCGGGCGTCATCTGCATTTGTTGCTGGCGCTGTTCAATCTGCTGGCGCTGTTCGGGGGTCATCCCGCCGGACTGCATCTGCTGTTGCAACTGGTTCATCTGCTGTTGCAGGCGTTGTTGCAGTTGTTGGCGCTGGGCGGCGCTCATGTTCAGCAGGCGGTCATCGGCATTCTGCATCCCGGCCGCTTGCTTCGTCTGCTCGTTGAATCGGCTGGGCGGATTCTCGAACTTCTCGGCCTCCATCAGGCGGCCCAGAAGCTCCTTCTTCTCCGAATCCAAATTCAGATCTTCCAGTTGCTCCTTCTTGAGGCCCGCCGCTTCGATCGAGCGACCCTGGGCTTCGCGGAGCGTTTCCCCGGCTTCATCCAGGTTGCGCCCCGCCGCCGAAAACCGATCCTGCGCTGCCGTTTCCGCTTGCTTCGCCAGTTCGTTGGCCTTCACCAGCGCTTGCTCCCGGTCCAGCTTGCCGCGCTCAAGTTCCTTGGCAAAAGATTCGATATCCGTGCGGAGATCCTTCTCCATCGCGCTCAGTTCGCGCGGGGTGTTCTCCAACCCTTCTTTGGCCACCCGCCGCACTTCCTCGGCCCGGCTCGCCAGTTCGGCACGCTCTGCCTTCTCACCCGCGCTCATCCCAAAGTCGCTTCGCGCCCAGGCGTAGG
>CALRVA020000033.1:0-19261 GCA_943371495.1 Archangium gephyra
GGAACGCCTTCTGAACCTGGCCGAGGCCGTAGCCGACGGCCACGTGATGACGGAGGAGGAGACGGAGTTCCTGCGGGATTGCCAGCAGAAGGATGCACCCTTCCCGCACCTCAAGCTCTCCGACTGGGCGCAGCTGGATCACCCCTTGAACGTGGGGGCTCCTGGTGGGGTGCCGCTGCATTGATGGGCCTGGGGATGCCGTCCCGGCGGGAACGAAAGCCGGGCTCCCGCGCGTCTACTACCTCGATGCGGTTGAAGTTTGCGGGCTGGATGATGGGCGCGGCCCTGGCGGTGGTGGTGGCCGGTTGCCAGAGCGGCGGCGGGACAGCCAGCAAAGCCCCGGTGAACGTGGACCCCAACAATCCGGCGGCCAGCACGGGCGTTCCGGAGGGATTTGAACCCAAAATGGATGGCGCTGGCAGCACCGGCAGCACGGGCAGCACGCCCACCAACCCCACCACCCCGACGGGCGAGAACACGCAGACGCTCAACATCCCGGCGCAGAACTTTGAAGTCAAACCGGTCAACCAACCCAACGACCAGTGGGAGACCGTGGCGCCCACCGAGATCGAGAAGACCGGCACCCAGATTGACCAAGCCCTAGCGAACCTGAAGGACGCCATGGCCGACACCCAGACGACCATCGAGTACAAGGGCGCACAATTGGCCGGCAAGGGCACGCTCAAGGTCCGCGACCGCCGCACCTTTAGTCTGGAGTGGTACCAACCGCAGACCGAAGCCCGCACCCACCGCGCCATTGGCAACGGCCAAAGGCGGGTGCACAGCGATGGGGGCGAGTTTGAACCGCTGGCCGCCTTTGGCAACACCAAATCGGCGCCCCTGAAGCTCGACACGCTGGCCGACCAGATGCCAACCATCGTTTCCTCCGTCTTTGCGCAGGATCAACTGCCGTGGGCGGCGACCCTGAAAGCATTGGAATCCGACCCCGCTTTCACCACCACGATGGAATCGACCACCGCCCGCATCCAGGATAAGGATCGGAAGATCGTGCGGATTGTGGCAGAGCGCAAGACGGGTTCGCCGGTGACCTACGAGTTTGTGATTGACGGCGAACGCTGGCTCCCGGTGACCCTGCGCAGCGTGGCGAAGTTCGAGGACGGCACCGAGAGCAAGTTCATGTGGACGGCCCGGTGGGCGTTCGGCGGCGCGTACGAAGACAAGGAGTTCGCGCTCCCGGCCCCGACCAAGATCGCCAACTAACCGGACAGCGTCAGAATATTGACTTCGGGCGGGCAGAAGGCACGCACGCGCGGCCCCACCGTGCCCACTCCGCAGCTCACAAAGAGCGGGTTGGGTGCGCTGGGATAGAAGCCCCTGACGTACCGGCGGGCACCCTTGGGCGTGTGGAAGGAAATCTGCCCCGGCAGGCACACCTGGCCGCCATGGCTGTGCCCGCTGACCACGAGGCTGGGTGTGCCCAGCAGGTCTTCGCTCGGGTCGGGTTCGTGCAGCATGGCTAGCACGTTGCGGTCGTACTTGCGCGGCAGCGAATCGGGGCGCCAGCGGTTCATCAGCGCATCATCCACGCCCCACAGGTTGATGCCTTCGATCTCCTGCACTTCGTTGCGCAGGAGGGGCACCGGCGAGGCCTGCAGATAGGCCACCACTTCGTCCGGGCGGAAGTTCCAGTACTCGTGATTGCCGAGCACTTGGTAGGCGGGGATGCCCGTGTCACGCAGCTGCCCCATGACGGTGGTGATGTGCTGCGGCGTCTTTTGGTAATGCCGGGAAATGGTGTCCCCGACCACGAGGATCAGGTCCGGCTTTTGCGCGGCGGCGAGTTCAATGGCGCGCAGGGCCAGGGCCTCGGCGGCGTCCTGGTCCACGTGCAGGTCGGTGAGGAGCGCCACCCGCAGGCCGTGGGCATCCCAGCGGGGCAAAGTGAGGGCTTGATGACGCACGCGTAGGCGATCGACTTCGCCAATCTGCCAGGCCCCCACCCCCGCCACGGCGGCGGTGCCCAGCGCGGCTCCTTTCAGAAACTTGCGCCGCGAAATCTTCATCCTTCCCAGTTAACGTTGGTCTCGGTACGGACGTGCCAAGGCGCGAGGTAAGCCAGGACCGATGCCGGGGGTAACGTGAGGCTTGGGTGACCTCATGAGCCAATCACGATACGAAGAGACCATTGAGACCGATTTTCGATCGCGGATGGATTACAGCGGGTATTTGCGGCTCGATCGCATCCTCAATGCCCAGGAGCCGCTGAGCAACCCCGAGCACCACGACGAGATGCTGTTCATCATCCAGCACCAGACGTCGGAGCTGTGGATGAAGCTGGCGGTGCACGAGCTGCGCGCGGCCGTGGCGCACGTGCAGGCGGATGAGCTCTCGCCCTGTTTCAAGATCTTGGCGCGGGTTAAGCAGGTGCAGCGAATGCTGTTTGAACAGTGGGCGGTGCTGGAAACACTAACCCCCAGCGAGTACGTACAGTTCCGAGGCGTGCTGGGGGCGGCGAGCGGATTCCAGAGCCACCAATTCCGGATGATCGAATTCTACTTTGGCAACAAAGACAAGCGGTCGATTGGCGTCTTTGCTAACCATGAGGTGGAATACGCGGAGTTGCAGCGGCTGTTGAACGCCCCCAGCCTGTACGACGAGTTCTTGATTTACCTCTCGCGGCACGGCTTTGATGTGCCGGCGGAGTCGGTGAACCGAGATTGGAGCCTGCCCTACACCCCGCAGCCGGGGGTGATTCAGGTGTTTAAGCAGATCTACGACAACCCCCACGAGTATTGGGACGCCTACGAAATGTGCGAAAAGCTGGTGGATGTGGAGGAGCAGTTTTCGCTGTGGCGGTTCCGGCACGTCAAAACCGTGGAGCGGATTATCGGCTTCAAGACGGGTACGGGCGGGAGCAGTGGGGTGCCCTTCTTGCGGCGCGGAGTAGATATCCGCCTCTTCCCTGAACTCTGGGATGTCCGGACGGAGATCGGTCGATGACTCTGGACCAGTCGCTCGCCGCGCTTGGATCCGCCCCGCTGGATGCGGGCCTTGTCCGCACCCACATCGCGCCTCTGTTTTCACGCGTGCTGGCGCGAGACGAAATCTATCTCGCCAATCACTCCCTGGGCCGTCCGCTTGACCACATGGTGGATTCCATCTCTGCAAGCCTCGACGCTTGGTACGAATCGATGGACGAAGCCTGGGGCCGAGACGGCTGGATGGGGGCGTTGTCCGATTACCGCCATTCCATAAGTGACCTCATTGGCCTCGGCGACCCGCGGGGCGTGGTCCCCAAGACGAGTGCCGGCCAGGGGCTGAGGGCGGTGCTCAACGCCTTTCCGCAAGACCGACCCGTGCGGGTGGTCGCCACGCGTGGCGAATTTGACAGCCTTGATTTCATCCTGAAAGCCTACGGCGATGCGGGCCGCGCCGAAGTCACTTGGGTGGACCCGCGCGGACTCGACGGCACCGTGCCGCTCTATGACGGTGCGGATGTGGCGGCCGCCATCACCCCCGGGTGCGACCTAGTGGTGGTGAGCCAGGTCATCTTCAGCACCGGGCAGGTGTTGCCAAACCTCGATCAAGTCGTGACCGCCGCTCACCAAGTGGGCGCTAAAGTCTTGCTCGACACTTACCACAGTGCGGGCGTGCTGCCCTTCTCGGTCCGCGAGTTGGATGTGGACTTTGCCGTCGGCGGGTGTTACAAGTATCTGCGCGGGGGGCCGGGCGCGTGCTGGCTGGCCATTCATCCGCGCCATCAAGAATCCATGCGGACCCTCGATACCGGGTGGTTTGCCAAGCGAAACGTCTTTAGTTACCAGCGAGAAGAACCCACCGAGCCCCCCTTTGCCGTGCGGGCCGTGGGCGGAGACGGCTGGCTGGAGAGCACCCCGCCCATCCTCACCTACTACCAGGCGCTGCCGGGCTTGCGGTTCACGCTCGGCCTGGGGGTGGATCGTATCCGTGCATATGGGTTGCACCAGTTGGGCGACCTGCGCCAACGCCTGCATACAGCGGGAATCCCCCATCACGCCCCCTCAGATCCCCATGGTTGGGGTGCATTTGCCCTGGTGCCGCACGACGATGCCAACGGCTTGGTCCGGCGACTGAAAGCGCACGGCGTCAACACCGATGCCCGGGGCGGACACGTGCGATTCGGTCCAGACTTGCTGAACACCGCCGCAGAATTTGAGCGCGCCGTCGAGGTGCTCAAAGCGCAATATTGAGGGCATACTGCGCGCATGTGGTGTCTGCTTGCGCTCTCTCTTGCCCGAACTGAACCACAGCCGGCGCCGGTCAAGTCACCGCACGTTGTGTTGTTCCTGGTGGATGATTTGGGCTGGCAAGACACCTCCTTGAGCTTCGGCGTGCAGGAGAAGCTGGTGGGTCGCCAAGTGCGCACTCCGCAAGTCGCGGCCCTGGCCGAACGCGGCCTCACCATCCGCCAGGGGTACAGCGCCTGCACCGTTTGCACGCCCTCGCGGGTATCCATTCTCACCGGGCAAAGCCCCGCCCGCAATCGCATCACCTCGTGGGTTTCCGCCCCCGGCCAGGACACCGGCGAGAAGTATCCCGGCCTCACCCTGCCCAGCTGGGAAACCGGCGGCTTCCAGCCTGGCCAAGGCACGACTCTCGCCGAACTGTTCCGAGGCGCGGGCTACCGCACGGTCCAAGTCGGCAAAGCCCACTTTGCGGGCAAGGGTACGCCGGGGGCGAACCCCACGAACTTGGGGTTCGATCGTACCATTGGCGGCAGCAGTGCGGGGCACCCTAGCAGCTTCTACGGCACCGAGAACTTTGCCCGCCGCCCCGATGGCACCACGCCCCCGCCCGTGCACGATGTACCGAACCTGGAGTCCTACCACGGGCAAGACATCTATCTGGAAGAAGCCCTGGCCAAGGAGGCGGTGAAGGAGATCGACACCTCGCTGCAGGCAGGCCGCCGCATGTTCATTTGGTACGCGCCGTTTGCCGTGCACACCCCCATCCAGGCCAACAAGCGTTTGCTTGAGCATTACGAAGGCATGAACCCCACCGAGGCCGCCTACGCGACCATGATGGAGAGCGTGGACAACGCCATGGGGGAGGTGCTGGGGGCCTTTGCCAAGCACGGTCAGCTGGACCAAACCATCGTCGTCTTCACCAGCGATAACGGCGGCCTTTCCCAAAGCTCGCGGGGTGGCTACCCTAATCTCCACAACCTGCCCCTTCGGAGTGGCAAGGGCTCGGCTTATGAAGGCGGCGTGCGGGTGCCTCTGCTGATGGCGGGGCCAAGCATTCCCCGGGCGGACTGGGCGAAAGCCGCCCTCGTGGGTACGGATATGCACGCCACTATGGCCAGCCTGGCCGGCATCAAGGCGGCACCGGGGGATGGCGAAGACTGGGCGGAACGCATTCGCACGAACCAGGATGCGGCCCGCACGACCCCGATTGTCTGGCACTTCCCGCACCATCGGGGTTGGGGCGGCCCGGGGCTAGAACCCTATTCGGCGATGCGCCTCGGCGATTTCCGCGTGATCTTCTATTACGGCACCCGGCGGTGGGAGCTTTACAACCTTGCCAACGACCTCGGAGAGACCCGCGACCTCAGCCAGCGCCAACCCGGGCGCCTGCGCGAGATGGGCGACCGCATGCACCAAGAACTCGAGCGCATGAATGCACAATGGCCCGTGGACGAAACCACGGGCCAAGAAGTGCGGCCGATTGTGCCCTGAGGCTTACTTGCGGCGTCGGCGGGCGAGTGCGAGCAGACCGGCACCCAGGGCGATCATGCTGGCCGGGTCCGGCACGGCCGTCACGTAGCCCGTGTTTCCGCCGCCCGGCAGGGTGCCGTTCACGCGTACGTGGAAACCGTAGGCTTCCTCGAGACCCGTGACCGTGTTGTAGTTGAAAGTCAAGGAACTGTTCGTGATCCCGCTGTTCGGATTCGTCTTCCAGCCGGCGATGCCCCCCGTGCCAGCTGAGTTCGAGTCGAACTTCCAACCGTTCTGGTTACCGCCCGTGGCGGAGAAGTCGTCATTGTTGTCCAGCGCCCAGACGCCAAAGACCTCGGTGACGTTGTAAACGTTGCTGCCGATCATGATCGTGGGCGTAGCGCTCACGTTCAACAAGAGCTGGTTATTGGTGCGGGTCACCGTGATGCCAGAGATCGTTGCCGGCGTAAACGAGGAGCGCGACTGAGCAAAGGCCAGCGTTCCAATAGCGAGGAGCCCCAATCCGGTTCGAAGCAATAATTTCATAAGAAGTCCTGACAGGAATCCTGCCGTGAGTCAGTGTATTCAATGACCGAGCATGAACTCCTTACCCTTAACGACTCTGGTACGAAAGCCAGTATTTTCACGTGCCGCGAACTAGGCCATTCGAGTAAAAACGACTCCTCCTGGCCGGGCACGAAGCCGCGAACAGGAGGAGTGACGTACTCGGTTAACAGTTGTTTACTTGCGTCGTCGACGCGCCAAGGCGAGGAGACCCGCGCCGAGGGCAATCATGCTGGCCGGTTCCGGCACCGCCGTCACGTAGCCCGTATTGCCGCCCATGGGGAGCGTTCCGTCCACGCGCACGTGGTAGCCAAAGCCTTCTTCGACTCCGGTCACCGTGTTGTAGTTGAATACGAGCGTGTTATTAATGAAACCGCCATTCGGGTTCGTCTTCCAACCCGCAATGCCACCCGTGCCGGACGTGTTGGAGTGGAACTGCCATCCGTTCTGCGACGAGGCCGAAGCCGAGAAGTCGTCGTTATTATCGAGCGCCCAAACGCCAAAGACTTCCGTGACATTGTAGACATTGCTCCCGATCGTCACGGTGGGGGCGGCATCCACGTTCAACGTAAGTTGATTGCCGATCCGCGTGGTCATGATCCCGGTGATCGTTGCCGTCGTGAAAGAGCTGCGCGATTGCGCGAAAGCCAAGGTTCCCAAGACGAGTAGTCCCGCTCCGGTTCGAATCCAAAACACCATATAACAGTTCCAGGCAGGAATCCTGCCACCCATTAGTGTAGTGAATATTCACGCCAATGTCATTGTTTCCGCTGAATGGCTCGCAAAAACCAGTAGTTTCGCGAGGCCAATTAGAGCTTCACCCACTTCGATTTGTCCACGGATTCGTAGATGGCTTGCACAACCGCCGTGCGGGCCGCGGCCTCCACCGGCGAAATGAGCGGGACGTTATTCCCTTCCAGGTGGTCCAAAAACGCGGCAAACCCCGCCGGAGCGGCGGGTTCGAGGTCAGTAACGACCTCCCAGCGGCCATCCGGGCCGGCCCAACGGAGCTCGTCGCCCAAAATCGCGTGGCCTTCGGTGCCGGCAATCTGCAGGCGATACGGGCTGGCCACGTCATCCCACGAGGCCGCCAACGTTGCCACGACCCCGTTCTTAAACTTGAGAATCCCCTCGCCGAGTTCATCACACCCCGGGTAGCGGTCGGTGCCGGGAGCGACCGTCGCCACGACTTGCTCCACATCACCGAACATCCACATCAAGAGGTCCACCCCGTGGCTCCCCAGGTCGCCGTAGGCTCCGCATCCCGCTTGTTCGCGGTCTGTCATCCACTTGTAATCCGTATCGAACCAACCGCCCAGTGCCCCGCTGTGGCAGTTGCTCATGCGGGCCCGAGTGATCTTCCCAAACCTCCCTGATTTCACCCAATGGTTGATGGTTTGCACTTCCGCACTTCCCCGCTGGAAGTAGCCGGTGTGGAACACCGCATTGTGCTTCTGCAGTAGCTTGGCCAAGGCTTCCGCCGTCTTGCGGCTGGTGCCCAGGGGCTTATCAGCAAAGATGGGTCGCCCGAGCGGGGCCACGGCCGGGATGAGGTCCTGGTGGCGCACGGTTTGGCTGACGATCACATAGGCATCCACGGAGTCATCCGCGAGCAACTCATCCAGCTCCCGCACCGGCGCATCGAGCTTGCTGGCAATCGTCGCCGCCCGCGTGGCATCCCAATCGAAAACCCCGGCGCAGGTGAACCCTTGCGAGAACGCCAGATCCGAAAACCCTCCGGCGTGAATGTGGGAAACCCCGAGGAACGCAAGCCGCTTGCTCATGCCCGCAGGTTACTCTCTGGCGGGCCTGGTCGCATCCCCAATGTCCGGAGTGTTATGCTGGGCAGATGCTCTCCTTGGCCGAATGCCAGGCCCTCCCCAAAGTGGAACTCCACGTGCATATCGAAGGCAGTATCCGGCCCGAAACGGTCCTTCGTTTGGCCAAGAAGAATGAGATTGACCTCCCCGCCACCACCGTGGCGGGCCTGCGAGACTGGTACAAGTTCACTGACTTCCCGCACTTTGTGGAGGTCTACACCTTGCTCTCGCAGTGCATCCAGGAGGCCGCCGACATCGAGTTCATCGTGGCGGAGTTCATGGCCGGGCAAGCCGAGCAAAACATCCTCTACACCGAGGCCACATTCACAGCGGGGACGATCTTCCAGCACGCCGCCATCCCGATTGATGAGCAGATTGATGCCCTGCGGCAGGGGATTGCCCGGGGCCGCCGGGACTCTGGCGTGGACCTCGGGATCATCATGGACTTCGTCCGCCAAGACGCTCCGGAGGACAGTGTGACCATCGCCGAACACGCCGTGGACGCCCACGGCAAAGGCGTAGTCGCCCTGGGCCTGAGTGGCATCGAAGGTGTCGGCCCCGCCGAGGAGCACCGCGCGGCGTTCAACTATGCGATGGCCCACGGGCTGCCCATCGTCCCGCACGCCGGGGAAACCCAAGGCGCGGACAGCATTTGGGATGCGCTGGAACTCACCGAGTGCAAGCGCATCGGCCATGGCATTCGATGCCTAGAAGATGACGCCCTGGTGACTGAACTCATTGAGCAGCAGGTCGTGCTGGAGGTGTGCCCCAGCTCCAACGTGTGCCTGAACGTGGTGCCCAGCTGGGAAGAACACCCCCTGGCCAAGCTGCGCGACCGAGGGCTGCGCGTGACGCTGAACAGCGACGACCCGCCGATGTTCAACACCACCCTCTCCGAGGAGTATTTCCGGGCGTCGCAAACGTGGGGCTGGAACGCGGATGTGCTGAAGTCTCTGGTGTTGAACGCGGCCAAAGCCACCCTGCAGTCCGACGACGAACGCACGGCATTGCTAGCCCGATTGGTCTAGGTTATTCCCACTCTTCGGGGCCGCGCCATCGCTCCCACAGCGCACGCTCGGCCCACTCTTCGCTGAGTTCGGCACCGCCGCGCTCCAGGGCCAGGTCAATCTGACCGACATGCCAGCCTTCGTGCCACAGCATGTGCCCGAAGAACAGCGCGGGGTGGTCATAGGGCGCTGCGTCCGCTTCGGTGCCCAGGGCCTGGACCAGGTAGCCCCGCACGGCGGCGTGGCTCCCCTCCAGCGCTTGGCGCAGCCCCTCCCGGCTCCCGTCAAAGGAGAGGCGAGGCATGGTGATGTCAGCGCCGGGATTCTTGCTCGCAATTTGGCCAAGCCAATACATCCGCACTTGAGACACATGCTGAAAGTGTTCACCGATCGTCATGCGCGCATCCAGCGCTCGCCAACCAAGCTGGGCATCCGACACGACGTCCACCAAATCAAGAATCATCGCCTGCTGGCGATCCCAAGCGATGAGAAATCCCTCGACTAACGACACTCAATTAGTATACACATGTCTACTTTAAGAATGTCAACCCAGGGCTTGGGCGACTTGTTGGAACAAGGGAATCCCGACCAACAGATTGAACGGGAAGGTCACCGCCAGGGCGGCCGTCAGATACAGGCTGGGGTTCGCCGAAGGCAAGGCAATGCGCACCGCCGCCGGGGCCGCGATGTAGGAAGCGCTGGCCGCCATCGCCCCCAGGATGCCCGCCCCGCCATCCGAGAGACCCGAGTAATGCCCGATCACCACCCCGATCAATCCGTTCACCAAGGGCACCAAGGTGGCAAAGAGGCCAATGAACATGGCATTGGCTTTGAGCTCATCCACCCGGCTGGCGGCTACCAAACCCATCTCAAGCAAGAAGATCGTCAACGCGCCCTTGAAGAGGTCGCCGAACAACGGCTGCACCTGGGCCATGCCCTCTTTGCCCGTGAGCACGCCAATCAGCACCCCGCCCACCAGCAGCACGATGGTCTTGCCCGTAAAGAGTTCGCGGGCTACCACTCCCACCTTGGCCCCGTCCTTCGCCCGGCCCAAGTAGGCCAAGGCAAACAAGATGGCCGGAATCTCCAGCAGCGCCACCAGCGCCGGCATGAAACCTTCGAACTTGAGACCCTGTAAAGTCGCGAAGGACTCGGCGGCAATAAAGGTGACGGCCGAAACGGAACCGTAGTGCGCGGCAAAGCTGGCCGCATTGGCCTTGTCGAGTTTGCCCAGTTTGCGTGAGGCGATGTAGGCGATCCAAGCGGTGACCAGGCTGATCACCAGCGTGCCCAACGCCGGCCCCCAAAGCTGAGACATGGGCGTCACCGAAAGCTCAGCCCCCCCTTTCAGGCCAATGGCAAAGAGAAGGTAGATGCTGAGCGAGGTGTAGAGGCCTTCGGGCAACTTGAGGTCGCTCTTGATGAGCGTGGCCAAGAACCCCAGGGCAAAGGCCAGCACCATGGGCGACAGGAGGTTGGCGGAAATCAGCTCGACCGACAAGGCAGTTTCAGTTTGCCCGATTTGCTGGGAGCGTGTCCGGATTCATGAGATTCCGTACCAAACCGGGAAGTTGTCGCACGAAAGGAGGACATGACGCATTCCGGGAGGCTGGTAGTCTAAAGGGAAGGCGCGCGGGTGAGAATGATGAAGACGAAGTTCATTGTGTTGGCAACGGTGGTGGTGTTCGGGGCGGCATTGGCTGTGCCGAACCGACAAGATCCCCCCGCCGAAAAGGACCACTACACGCTGATGTGGGAAGTGCGCGACGCCATGGGCCTTGCTCGCACGGAGGAGAACACCAAGGCGGCCGCCATGCTGAAGGCGATGGAGAGCCGGAAGATGGACGAGGACGAGCGGGCTGAATGGGCGCGCCTGGCCCGCGTGGTGGCCCTGCGCATGGGCGATACCGCCCGCCTGACCGAGCTGCGCAAATACCCCGACCAGTACGACGCTATCCCCGGTGACCCCGTGACCACCGCCTACAAGCACCTGTTAAGCGGAGAGATTGCTGAAGCGAAGCAACTTCTGCGGCGTCTGCGCCAGAATAGTGGGCTCAACGCCCGCGACGAGCGCCGTGTTTACGAAATGAACGCCCGCATCGCGCGGATTGAGGGCAACATCGCCACCGAGCGGCTCAACATCGAGCGGATTGTGGAGCACCTCGCGTTCTGGCCGGCGGCGGGATGCCAGGCCTGCCACGGCCCCGTGCGTGGCAACCCGAACTATTCCAGCCTGGATGTGAGGAACCTGTGGTTCTCAGAGCGATACATCGAGATCCTGGCGGCTTCAGGGGAGGCCGAATCCATCCGCGCGCAAGCCGCCGAGGAACTGGCCCGCGACCCGAAGAGCGACTCCGCCCGCCTGCGGCTGGCCTACGCCACCGCCGCTCTGGGCGACCGCGAGAAAGCGGACCAGATTTTCCTGGAATTGCCGTGGGCGGATGCCCCGGACCGCAACCTGGCGAAGCCCCGCGATATGGGTGTGTTCCCCTAAGGGAGAATGTTGCCCGCCGCGCGGTAGAGCTCGTACCAATCTTCGCGTTCTAACCGTTTGGTGCAAGCGTCGGCCACCTCGTTCACCCGTCCCGCATTGGTGGTGCCCAGAATCGACTGAATCTGCGCCGGGTGCCGCTGAATCCACGCGATGGCCAGCCCGGTTTTGGTCATCCCGTACTTTTCGCACATTTTGTCCATCACGGCGTTCAGCTTCGGGAACTTCGGTGAGTCCATGAATACACCCTTGAAGAACCCGTACTGGAACGGCGACCACGCCTGCACGGTGATTCGCTTAAGGCGGCAGTAATCTAGCACGCCTCCGTCGCGATCGAGCGAGTTGTCGTGCCGCATGTTCACCGTCAACCCCCGGTCAATCATCCCGGTGTGCATAATGCTGAGCTGTAATTGATTGGCCTGGAGCGGCTGCGTGCACGAAGCCTGCAGAAGCTCGATCTGCCCAGGGTTGAAGTTGCTCACGCCAAAGTGGCGCACCTTGCCCGCCTCTTGGAGTTCGTTGAAGGCCTCTGCAACCTCAGCGGGCTCTATCAGCGCGTCCGGCCGGTGCAACAGGAGGCAATCGAGATACGGCGTGTTGAGCCGCCCCAAGATCTTATCGACCGAGGCGAGGATGTGCGCCTTGGAGAAATCGAAGAATCCCGCCCGGATGCCGCACTTACTCTGGATGAACATGGCTTCCCGCGCGATGCCAAGCCGCTGCACGCTGGCGGCGAAGACCTCCTCGCAGGTGCCCCGGCCATAGATGTCGGCGTGGTCAAAAAAGTTGATTTCGCGCTCCATCGCCGTGCGGAGGAAAGCGTCCAGGGCGTCCGGCTCCATCCGCCCGATGCGCATGCAGCCAATGGCGACTTCGCTGACATCCAGGCCGCTTTGGCCAAAGGGGATTCGGTTCACTTGCGCATTCTACTGACCCCGCGCGGCAACTTGGGTAAGGTGCTTGGCAACATGGCCTCCCCCATTCGCGTGCAAGAAACCGTGAAGGCTCCCCTCGACGTGGTGTTTGCCGCCTTTACCGATTGGGATCGTTTGGGCCAGGTGATGTTCCAGTCCCTCTATTTCGAGTTCATTTCGGAAGAGCGGACAGGACCCGGCACGGTCTGGCGCATGATCATCGGGGAAGCGGAGAACCCCACTCCCGCCACCCACGAGATCCTAACCATCGAGCCTCAAAAGAGCTTCGTGATGACTTCGGATGACGCTTCGGCACTGGAGACGATGACGTACCGCTTCCGGGCGGTGGGGCAAACCACGGAGGTGGACTTTGAAGTCAGTCCCCAATCGAAGGGATTCCTGATGGGAATGTTGGTGCCGCTCCTGCGGGGGGCCGTGCGCAAGGCGATGGCGGAGGACCTCAGTCGCATGGCCCGAGACATAGAAGAAAAGCACCTGCGCGCCCTGGGGCTCTAAGAGAAATTGCGGTTCGATGAAGTCGAATCCAGAAAGGAACGGAAAGTTGGTGGAGGCTAGGGGATTCGAACCCCTGACCCCCTGCTTGCAAAGCAGGTGCTCTCCCAGCTGAGCTAAGCCCCCAAACTTTTTTCGATTGTACCTCTGAGCCTAGAGGCTTTCAGGAAGCAACCAGGGCGAACCGCCTCTAACGATGGCCACTTATCACACCAACGCCAAAGAAGGCAACGGCACGCCTACCTTCCCTTCAGCCCCTGCCGCGTAACAATCGGCACGTATCCCGCCTCGAGGCCGGGCGGAGGAGAGACCACCAGCGCCGGGTCGATGCTGGCTAGCTTGCCGACCGTGGGCGCGGGCAAGTAGTTTCGTGACCGATTCCAGCTCCGGTGCAGCAGCACCACTCGGCGCTGCAGTTGCTCCCGCTCGGCGGGAGTGAGGTCCGCGTTCATGAGGGCCGGCTGGTCCGCAAAGCGATACCACGAATAGGTGATCTCGCTCCCATCGCCCAGCGTGCGCGTGAAGGGCCCGGCCACCGGCCCGGGCTTCTTCCAGGTCGAATCCGCCTCTGTGGGCGTGACGTAGGGTTCCGTGATGCGCTGCGGCTTGGGGAACTGAGCTTGCCTCAGGCCCGTCTCGCGCGGCACCTCAAACACGTCAATCGCTTTCCACATCTGCTTACCGTTGTCCGTTTTCACCAAACGGTAAAACTCGGGCAGCGTCCACATCCCATCTTGCGGCGCGGACTGCCCCAAGACGGAGCGATTCCACTCAATCCCGTAGGTCAGCTCATCCAGTGCCACGGGCTTGGCGTAGGCGGCCCAGTCCACCTCGGCGGCCTGGTCACGCGGCTGCCCCGGAATGTAAATCCGCCACGTGGAATAGCCCCCGCCCTTAAAAGTGTGCATCGCCAAGGAGGAAGCCCCGATGCCGCCATTGACCGCCGGACCACCCTGGAACCACCGCTCCACCGAGTTCCACAGGGCCGACTTGTCGTACACCGTCATGCGGTGAATGAGGGGCGCTTCCCCCTGCGTCGCCCCCGGGAAGTGCGTCGGGGCGATCCGCGCGTACATCGTGCCGTCGGCGGCCGCCGAGACCATCGCCGGCACGTGCTGCGTCTCCATTTGCACCGCCCGGTTCGGCTCCGAGGGCCGCGAATCGAGGAACAACCCTGCCAGGGCCGAGTTCTCCGTCGAAGCCTTGGACCAGAAGTAGGGGGTGAAGAACGCCACCGGCCCCTTGAAGTTCTGGGTGTTCAAGAAAAGAGTCCAGGCATGGTTCCCCGTCGGCACGGGCTTGCCAGCCGTTTGCGCCTTTGGTTCTGTAAGCGGCAGGGGCAGATAACCGTAGCCGAACAGCTCGCCCCGCGTCCCTTGCTTGAGGTTGAGGCCATCGGGCGGCCAGATCACCCATGGGCTCAGCTGCGCCACCCCGTAGAGCCCGGTCGGGTTCTTCCAATCGCGCCCCTTGCCCGCGCCGGGGCCGTTCGCCCACTCGGCGAAGTTGAGCGTCACCCCACCCATGATGAACTTGGGGGTCTCGGTGGCGAACCGCGTGTCGCGCCACCAGCCCAGCCCGCCTTCGATATCCGTGTAGTGGTCCTTGGGGCCCTCGCCCTCAAACTGGGGGAACATCCAGGTGCCGAACAGGCCGCTCTGGAACGCATTGCCCGGGTAGTTCTGCTGCAGCGGCCAGGCCGCCACGTACATGGAGAAGCCCGCGTTGTACTTGCTATCGACCCGCTCGTGCGGCACGATGAGGTAGCCCGCCATCTCCGTCGGCACCGGCGTATTCACCGTTTGGTGAGGAAGGGCGGCCAGCGCCAGGAGTTGCAGGATCATCGCGCAGCCTCGTCCATCAGTTTCACCATCGCCCGGCCCATGGCATCGCCGATCAGGAAATACGTTTCTCCGTTTTGGTTCCAGTGGTAGCCCTGGTCACTCGGCGATTGCTCGGGAGTGCGCCAAAACGCGCGCGTGCCCACAAAGGCCACATTGCCTTCAAATTCAGGCTGCTCGGCCACCGCCGCCTGGGCTTTCATCAGCGCCAGCGCACGCTCGTTGGATTCTTCCATGCCGCCCATGCCGGTCTCGGCAATCACAAAGGGCATCCCGATGGCCTTCAAATCTCGCCGGACATCGCCGATGAAATTCGCCATGTTCGTTTGGTATTCCGCCACATAGTCCCCGTTGATCCGGTCATTCCAACCCTGGTGCCAGCCAAAACCGCTGATCACAAACCGCCGGCCCTTCCACTTCGGAAAGTTGGTTTCGGCATCGGCCATCGCCTTCCGGGCGCCCTGGATCATCTCGGTGTAGGTGGGCCCGACCGTGCCGCCCGAACTCGGCGGCCGGAAATCCACCGCCAAGCTCCTTCCGCCCCAGGCCAGCTTGATGAGGAGCACGGGCTCCGCCAGCGCATCCCCCACCACATGGCCGAAGCCGAGCTCCGGGCCGATCGTATCCTTGCCCGCCCCGTAGCCGACGGTGAGGTTTCCCTTCCGGTCGAAGTAGTCGATGAAGACGTCATCACGCACGCGCCACTCGCCGTCGGCGTCCCTCAGTCGGCGATAAAGCGGGGGCGCTCCGGGGGCCGAAACCATGTACTCCAGGCTGCCCTTGCCGCCGTTGCGCTCGGGGTTTGCGGCAATGAAGCCGTGCCCCACCATGTTGGATTGCCCGGCCAGGATGAACACACGCACCGGCGGTTCTTGGGCGGGTGTGGCGGAAGCCAGCAGGGCTAGGGCTAGGGAGGTCATGGTGCCCCCAATATACCGAGGTAGAGTCCGAAACTTGGAGTTGATGGGCGATCTCAGGTTGGCTGGACGAGGGATGCGGCGAAGGAGCTGGAACTTAGCTAAGATCGACCAGCAAGCCTTCTGCGCCGTAGAAGCCTTCTCCGTCGGCCTGGATCATGCCGCCGTACTTCTGCACGAAGAACTCAAAGAGCGCATCATTGGCCTCGAATCCCTCCTCCAATATATCGTCCACTTCCTACGAACTGAACTACATCTTCTTAGCGGGCAACTTGATGGCTTTCAGTCTGCGTATTTTGATTTGTGGCCGAGTACGCAGGGCCAAAAGGAACAAGCGCTGTGCTTACTACGGATGAAGCCCCATCACAATGAGCTTTCTGGTCATCAAAGAAAATATCTGGCCGAAACTCTGCCAAGAACTCGTGCTTAGGCAGCCCGCCAAGAAAGACTGCCTCATCAACCTCTAGATTCCAGTCCATCAGAGTTCTAATTGCCCGCTCGTGAGCCGGAGCATTTCTTGCCGTCACTAGCGCGATGCGTATCTTCCGATTGAGCTTCTCCCTTGCTTGCAGCCGCTGTAGTACATGTAGCTTTTCCACAAGCGCATGAAACGGACCAGTCGGAAGGGGTTCGAATCGCTTTTCGTCTTCATGTCGATGAAACGATTCAAGGCCCTCTTGTTGGTAAATCTCCTCGGCTTCGCTCCCGAACAACACACAATCTCCATCCAAGGCAATTCGCAGTTCGTCTTCATGCTCCTCAACTGTGTTCAGGAACCTTGGGTAAACCATAGCGGCGGCGCAACCAGCTTCAACAGCCCCTCTGACGTCATCCTCTTGCGCCGAAAGGAACAACGAGGATCTGAAGGGCTTTAGGTAGCCGAATGGCGGCCTACCTGACGTGAATACTCCTCGCGTGATATCCAGCCCATAGTGCTTGCAGGCGTTGAACGCTCTCAATCCACTTCGAGGATCGTTTGCGGAGACAATGACAACCTCAACGGCGCGCTCTAGCCGAGTGTTGAAATCCAGAAGCTTTCGAACCAATGAGAATGCCGGGCCTGGTTCGGGCGGCGCATCATAGAGTTCAAGCTGTAGGTCACGATAACGTTCTAGGCTTTCCAAGAAGACATCGTGTTCACGGTCAAAGTTAAAGAGCGCTCGAGTTGTAACGGCAATTACGGTCTTGTTGTCGTGAGTGAAGGGCATACGAACATTAGCAGTCGGGACGGCCGAGTGCTAATTTTACCGGCTGACCAGCAGATGCCAGGGACCATATGGCATAGATATGCCCTCAGGAATGCTCTAATCATTGGCCTTGCCCGAGCGGAGCACTAAGTTGCCTGACGAACTCGCTTAGGAGATTTGCGTCTTCCGACCCTTATACACCCAGGCACCTCCGCCGACCACTGCTAAACCCAAGACCGCCAAGCCCCAAGCGAGGCGGGAGGGGCGGTGTTGCAATGCTGCCAAGGCATCAGGTTCGGGGATCTCGCCGTTCCATGCATAGTTCACGGTGCCGAGTTCGCGATTGCGTTGGTCAATCACTGGAGTGCCGTGCGGGATCGCTTTGAAGGCAATGGCGTTGGCGGCGGAAGGCTCGATTAAAGTCAATCGCTCCAGCTTTCCGTTGGATTTGAAGTTCTCCTTGCGCCAGGTGTCGCCTTGCTTGGTGAACGTTACGGTGAGGAACGGGGCCGGGGAACTCTGATTTACAATGTAGCCTACCGCGTTGCCCATGGCATCTTTCGTCAACGTGATCTTGTAGAGCGGCACTTCTTGGCCGTTGACCATCACCATCCGCTGCTCGTGCGCGGCTTTGATGGTTGCTAAGAGCTCGGTGTCTCCCGCCAGAATGGCGAGGTCAATGGGGGAGAGGAGCGTGTTGGAAGTGAGCAAGTCTGCAACTCGCAAGGAGCCGTTTGATTGAACGAACTCCACCGTCCCATTGCGCTGCACTTCACCTTGGATAAGTCGGGGTTGTTGGCCCAAATGAGTCCAGGTAGCCGCGCCGCCGTACTTCACGACTTCGCCCGCACGTACCACGGAGAGCGTGCCCTCCGCGCGCGTGCCTTCTTGGCTGAGACGGGAGTATTGAGAGCGAAGCTGATCGCCCGACTCCTTGAGTTGCGCTTCCGTGTGGCCGTTCTTCCGGAAGAGATCCAGATCGGCCTTGACCCCTTGCTCCACATCCCACCCGGTGGGTTTGGCGACCACCGTGACTCGGTATTCAGCGGCCTGCGCCTGGGCCAAACACAGCATGAGAGCAGCAGCGGCTACGGACTTGTTCATGAATTCTCCACGCCTCGCATTTTAGTAAGTTTGGCGAGGTTTCTCTAGAAGATTATCGTCCTTACGGAAAAAAAATGCCAGTAGACATCAGTATCCTATTCTTTTCCTTCGCTCGATACGACAGAAGCGAAGCCGCTTAGCTGAGATCGACCAGCAATCCTTCTGCGCCGTAGAAGCCTTCGCCGTCCGCCTGGATCATGCCGCCGTACTTCTGCACGAAGAACTCAAAGAGCGCATCATTGGCCTCGAATCCCTCCTCGGTGATGTCGCCCAGAAGCTGGCAACAGATCACAAACCGGGTTTGTCCGAGGTGGGCTGTCACCTGGGCTTTGGCGGGGCCGTCGTCCACGTCCTCCATTTCGCCGATGAACTCCTCAATCTCCTCGGCGGCCATGGAATCCGGCGCATCATTCACATTCAGCTCCACCAAGATCGGTTGGCTCGAAGGGTTGTAATGGTATTCGAACCCCTCCCAGGGCACCTCCTGCCGGGCATCGTCGGTCTCAAATCGCGCCCCCGCGACCACCTTCTTGACCTCGCTCTCAACTTCCGCTAGGGTCGGAATCTTCTCCGACGTACAGAACACGCGCATGTAGTAACCCATAGGTTTGCTCCTGTCTCGCAAAAGATTACCGTCTCCAAATGTGGCCAAAGGCTCGCCAATCAAATCAATCCCAACGCACCCAGCCACTCCCGCAACGGTGCCACCCCCGCAAAGTGGTGGGCGCGGATGCCCATGGCCGCGGCGGCCTGCACATTGGCCAGGGTGTCGTCGATGAACACCACTTCCCCCGACGCTACACCTGCCACCTCCAAAGCATGCGCAAAGATCTCCGGGCTCGGTTTGGCGTGGCCCACCTCACTCGAATTGATGATGAAATCGAAGTGACTCTCCAGCTCCAGCCGGGCGAGATCGCGCGGTAATCGGCTGGTGGCATTGGTAATCAACCCAACCCGGCAGCGCCCCCTCACCTGCGACAGCAGTTCGCGCACCTCGGCATCCACCACCCCGGCGGGCTCGGACCACGCCGTCACCGCCGCCCCTGCATCCGCCCCGGGGTGCAGCGCCTGCAGTTGCCGCCGCACTTCTTCTCGCCAGGCCCCATCCGAAATGACCCCTGTGATGGCCTGCTGCAGCAGGTCCGGAGCGAACGCCGTGCGCGCAATGACGCCCGCCGGGAGCCCGTGGGATTCTTCGAGCGAGGCATCCCCCCGGGGCCACTGGCGCACCACGCCATCCAGATCG
>CALRVA020000034.1:0-19202 GCA_943371495.1 Archangium gephyra
ACCATGGAAGGCTCCCTCCTCATCATGCGCTACCGCGCCACCGCCGCCGGCCCCGCGCTGACCCTGCGCACCTATCAACCCAACGTGCCCGACCCCACCCTGGGCGAGGCCGCCGACGCCACCGTGGAGGTGCGACGATGACCACTGCCCTGCTGGCCCTGCTGCTGGCCACCCCCCAAGCGAGCGCTCCCGGCATGACCGTGATGGCCTGGCAGCTGGAGCAACCGTTTGGTGGAATCCCGCAGCTGGTGCAGGGGCAGGTACCCAACGCCTACTTCGTCACGCCGTCGTTCCCGCTCACCGGACCCTTCAAAACCGATGACGCCCCCGTGGCCCAGAACTTCTACGCCGAGGTGACCACCCGCCTGCAGGTGGACCGCGCCGCCACCTACGATTTTGAGGTCCGCACCACCTCGCTGGTGCGCATGTCTCTCTCCGGGGAGACGATGCTGAACACCACCGACGGCACCTTCCGCCGCGAGACCGGGGTGTGGCGCGGGCAATATCGCCTGCCCGTGGGGCGCACCAACCTGAAGGCCTTCATCATGCACAACGAGGGCGATTTCAGCCTGGATATCCGCTGGAAGCGCACCGACGAAACCGAATATCGCGCCCTGGCCCCCGAGCTGCTGACCACCGACCCCGGCCAGACCTTTGTGGTGAACCCCGGCCCCAAGCGGGCCACCCTGGGCGCCCCCACCACGCGCCCCGGCGACCGCCGCCCGCTCACCGCCATCCACCCCAGCTTTGCGCGGGAAGACATTCGCGGCGAAGACTTCCGCCCGGCCGTGGGGGGCATGGTTTTCTTGCCCGATGGCCGGCTGGCTGTGTGCACCTGGGATGAGCGCGGCGCGGTGTATCTGCTGAGCGACCTGGACAAGCCGGGCCGGGCCAAAGCCCATCTCTTTGCCGAGGGGCTGGGCGAGCCGCTGGGCATCGCCTATTGGCGCGGCGACCTCTACGTGACGCAGAAGGGCGAGATCACGCGCCTGCGCGACACTAACGGCGACGACCGCGCGGATGAATACGACGTGGTGGCCTCCGGCTGGGGGGTCAGCCCCAATTACCACGAGTTCACGTTCAATCTGCTGCCGTTCCAGGGCTCGTTCTACATCAGCTCCAGCGTGCCCCTGCGCGGCGGGCACACCAACTACACCCCTTCGCAAAAGCCGGGCGAGCCCGCCTATTCCACCCCCGAAGGCCCGGGCAACCTCTATAAGATCGACCCCGCCACCGGCCAGTGGGAAGCGGTGGCGCGCGGCCTGCGCACCCCCAACGGCATGAACCTGGGCGTGGACGGCCAGATGTTTGTGGCCGACAACCAAGGGTCGTGGCTGCCCGCCAGCCCGCTCTATCACATCCGCCCGGGCGCGCGGTATCTGCACCAAGAACAACCTTATGGTGATGCCGATGAAAGCTCGGTGGCGGTGTGGTTCCCGCACGGCGAAATTGGCAACAGCCCCGCGCAGATGATCCTGATTCCGGATGGCCCCTACCGGGGGCAAATGCTGATTGGCGACGTGACCCACGGCGGCCTGAAGCGCCTGCAATTGGAGAAAGTGAACGGGCAATACCAGGGCGCGGTGTATCGGCACAGCCAGGGGCTGGAAGCCGGAATCAACCGTTTGGTGTGGGGGCCGGATGGCGCGCTCTACGCCGGGGGGATTGGTAGCAACGGCAACTGGAACCACCTGGGCCACAAGTTCGGGCTGGAACGCCTGCGCCCCACCGGCAAGGTGCCGTTTGAGATGCTGGAAGTGGGCGTGCGCCAGGGCGGGTTCCAGGTGCAATTCACCCACCCGCTGGCCCCGGGCATGGAAGATCTACTGAGCAAAATCAAGGCAAAGAGCTGGCGCTACGAGGCCACCATTGCCTACGGCGGCCCCAAGGTGGACGAGAAGAATCTCCGCATCACCCAAACGCGGCTGAGCCCCGACCGCCGCACCCTTTGGTTAGATATCGAGGGGCTGCAGGCCGGCACCGTGGTGTATCTGCACCTGGGCGACCTGAAGGGGCCGAACGACGAGTTCCTGTGGAGCCCCGAGGTGTGGTACACGCTGCAGCGCCTGCCCGGGGAGATCAAAGAAACCCCTCGCCGCCGGGAGATGTTTGCCCAGCCCCCCGCCGGGGCACAGATCCTCATTGGCAAGGGCGGCCAGGGCGACCTCAAACCGCTCCGCCCGGGCGTGGCCAAGTGGCCGACGGTGGGCGACGCCCTGGTGGTGCAACACGACCCGAGCGCGGACATCGGCGGATCGGACCACGTGAGCGGCCAGCCCCACGGCGATGCCTTGATCCACGTGGAGTGGCTGAGCCCCCCGGGCGGCCGGGTGGAAACCCAAACCAACGGCAATAGCGGCCTGAAGCTGATGAGCCGCTACGAGATTCAGATCATGAACGCCCCCGGCATTGTGGACCTGGCGCAGCCCGCCGCCAAGTTCAACGAGGCGGGCTCCATCTACCGGCAGACCGCGCCGGCGTTCAACCCCAGCTACGGGGCCGGGGTGTGGCAGAGCTACGATATCTGGTTCACCGCGCCGCGCTGGGAAGGCGGCCGCAAGGTGGCCAATGCCCGCGCCACGGTGTATTGGAACGGGGTGCTGGTGCACCGGGATGTGGAGATCACGGCCAAGACCGGCCTGAGCGAGGAGGAAGCCCCCGGCCTGGCGCCCCTGCTGCTGCAAGACCACCAGACCGAGGCGGAGGGCGGGGTGATGTTCCGCAATGTGTGGCTGCTGCCCACGCCGGTGACTCGGGGGTTTGGGCCGCCGCTGCCATGAAGCTCTACTCCCCCGCCCTGCTCGGTGCCCCGCCCTCGGTGATCTACGCCGGGGACGGGGAGTTCCGCGAGCTTCAACTCAATTCCAACCAAGTGTAGACACTCCTGCACATGCTCAGATATACTGGCGGGAGTAAAGTATGGACCACTGCTCCTTAGACTATACACATAGTATAACCATACGCACCATTTTTTTATTTGAGTGAAGAAGAATGAATGTCCGAAAAGGAATCACTGCACGAGGACATTTCCCAAAGGAACTACCCCCGGGTTTTACTACGATTCCATTTGCAGACTTTATTTGCATACGAAATCATCCATTGGCAAAAGTTAAGACACCGGCTTGTTCCGAACCGGTGGTCCACAGATTGCAACGGCCATCAGCACATCCCAGGCTTCTCTCCATCCCTAACCCATTCCATCATTACGAACTAGTTTCCATCTGCACAACCCATTTCTCACAGCTTCTAGCTCTCGCAGCATCCTCGCCTTTCTCAAGTAGCAGGCCAGTGTTTGAGCCACATTTTGGACGCGCAATTCAACCAAATCGTCTACACGTCAATCTAGGCATCAAGAAGCAGAACTCAAGATCTGCTCGCCGACTTCTTCTCACAACAGATGTAAAGTCATACTACCCTTCTATCTATTCACATGCCGTTGCCTGGGCAATAAGCCCGACATCACGAACAAGCCGTAAAGAAATACTCCTCGGTAACAGAATCGATAAGCACATAAGAAAAATGCAGGGGCGGCGGTCAATTGGACTGCCGGTTGGCCCAGATATTAGTTTGCTACTTGCAGAGTGCCTACTAGCAAGAGTTGATAAAGGCATGAAGTCAGACAAGTTGCACAGTTTCAGATGGTATGATGATTACGAATTTGCCACCACTTCTTCTGATGAAGCCGACAGGCTAGAGGCTGAGTTACAGCGACAGCTGAACTCATTCCACTTGACGCTAAGCAACGAAAAAACATGCTTGGAACAACTGCCGAAAGCCATCGATCCACTTTGGAAAATTGAACTAAGACGACATGATACCAAAGGCACATCGTCTTCGGTTTCTGAACTGTTCGACCTTGCTTTTCATTTTCGCGAGCGTTACCCAAATGATCAGATTATCAATTATGCACTATCGAAGCTTTTCGACGCAAAACTATTTGGTAGTCAAACAGAGCTGATAAGCGATCTTATTTGCCAATCGGTTATCGCAGAACCATCCTGCTTGCCCAAGGCCTCGTCACTGTTGATTCACTATCATTTAAACGGAAAACCCGTTCGTTTGGAGAAGATCAGGGAAGTTATTGTGCTACTAGTTGAGCTAAGTAGCAATCGGGACATTGGTAGTGACATCGCTTGGTGCCTGTATCTCGCCAAGAGTTTGGGTATCGTTTTACCAGTATCTACAGGTAAGAAGCTATCAAAACTTGACGACAACATTGTCGCTATTCTTTCTATGGACTTAGCAAGTACGGGAAACCTGGATGGGTGGAGTAATTCCTATTGGGAAAAGCGCGTAACTAAGGATGCTGTTTGGGGACCACATTGGCTTGCCGTTTACGAAGGAGTTTTGAAAGGTTGGTTAGCAGACCCGAAAGGATATGTGAGCGGTGACCCGCACTTTGGTGAACTCTACAGATCGTCTGTTCATTTTTACGACCCTCTAGAGCCTGCATGGGCAGCAGTAGTACACCCATCTGGCGCACCCTGGTGGCTCACCAAGAGTATTCTTGATTCAGTTGGGAAGTTTGACAGTGTCGCTGCGGCTCAAAACGATGAGAGTACTTTGCCAGTCGTAAGTGATAATCAGGACGATGAGATGGCGGAGATTGATCAAATGAACGCATACTTAAGTACGCTGAAACGGAGTGCATTTTGGAAACGTATACTAGCTAAGTCCTCACGAAGAACTATTCAGATTGACCTGAATAGTCTTCATGATGATCTAATCGAGCTCGATGAATACTAATTCTTCTTTGCTGACCATATAATGTTGCAGCTATTTCGTCTCTTTGAACTCCTATGTTCGTGCTGGCTTGCTTGGTTTCGTAGCTCTATGTTATCGCATTCCCAATATTCATCTTCGGTTTCGTGGCTCTGCCCATGAAGCTCTACTCCCCCGCCCTGCTCGGTGCCCCGCCCACGGTGATCTACGCCGGGGACGGGGAGTTCCGCGAAAACCGGCGCGAGTGGATCCAGGCCCCCACCCTCTGGACCGTCATCTACTATCACCACCAAAACACGGTCTATCTCAACCAGCGCGCCTTCCTCGCGCCGCCGGATTCGCTGTGCATCTTCCCGCCCGGGTGCCGCGCGGGCCACACCCTCATTGACGGCGAAACCAGCCACAACTACCTCTCCTTCAACCTCCCTGCCACCGCCGGCCGCCGCTACGCCATCCCCGTGCAGATCGAGGACGCCCGCGCCTACCTGCCCGCCCTGGAAAAGGCCTGCCAAGGCGTCAGCCAAGACCTGGACCACCCCCGCGCCTTCATCTGGGGGTTCCTCTTTGCCATCGCCGAGGGCGAATACGTGCTGCGCGAACACGAGGCGCTCTACGCCGCCGAGAGTTTCATCCTCAACCACCTGGCCGACCCGCTGCGGGTGCCGCAAATTGCCGAGCACGCGGGGGTTTCGCCGCGTCAGCTGCTGCGGATCTTCCGGGATGAGCACCGGATGACGGTGCAGGAGTTCATCCGCGCCAAGCGCGTGCAAGAGGCGTGCCGCCTGCTGAGCACCACCGACCGCACCATCAAATCCATTGCGGGGGCGGTGGGCGTGCCGGACCTGGCGCAGTTCAACAAGCTCATCCGGGCCGAAACCGGAACCTCACCGCGCAAGTTCCGGTCGACGCCCGAGCACCTTTAGGCCGGCTAAATCAAGCGGGCGTGGCGGAGTAGCCTTCTTCGTTGACGGCGGCCACCAGCGCATCCACCGCCACCCCTTCGTGTTCAATCTGGGCTTGGCCGGGTTCCAGGGTCACGTTCACGGCGGTCACTCCCGCCACGGCCTCCAGGGCCTCGCGGGCGTGGCGCACACAGTTCTGGCATGTCATTCCGGTGATGCTGAGGGTCGTCGTCATGGTTAGTCCTACGCCTAGCTTAGTCGCCCTAACCAAGAAGCCCCGGGGCCTTAGCCGAACACCAGAATCGAACCCAGGTGCCCGGTTACGCCCACCGCCACCGCCGCCAGCGCCAGCAATGCCCAGTAGGGGAGACTCTCGGGCGTGCGCTGCCGCCGCATCAGCGTGGTGCCAACCATGAGGAAGAACGCCACGTGCCCGGCTATGAGATGCCGGAAGGCGTCGCCTTCCCACCCATAGCCGTTGGCCAGGTAGGCCGCCCAGCCGGTCGCCATGGCGGGGATGGTCATGATCGTCCCGGCCGCCAGCGCCAGCCAGCCGGCCTCGCGCCACACCGAATTCTTGCGGCGCGAACCCTGCCAATCTAGCAACGCTCCAAAAAGGAACAGCGCAATCGGGAAGTGGACAATGGCCGGGTGGAAACGGTGGTCCGGGATCATTTCCCCCTGTTCCTCCCCTTCTTCTTCCTCGGGCTCCTCAACCGGCGCGCCCGGGTCGGTGTCCACCGCGCGCGCCCCCACAATGCCACTGCGGCGGGTGGGGGGTGCAATCGCATCCGGCTGGCCCGGCTTGCTGGCGCGGTCGTTGGGCAGCGAATCCTGCCGGAACTCTTCCCCGGTGCTCTCCCCGTCGCCGTCGGCGTCTCCATCGGCCAGGGCGGCCAGCAGGGCGGCGTTCACTTCTTCCTTGCCCGCGGCCTCCATGGCGTCGTGCACGGCCCGCCCGAATTCATTGCGGCGCGGCGGATTGGTGTGGCACAGGCTGCACCCTTCGGCCTTGGCGCGCTTGGCGGGTTCCATTTGGGGCAGCTTCTCTAGCTGTTCCAGAAACTCAGGCTTGCTCAGCCCCACGGTCGCCAGGCTCACGGTGGCCAAAAGAGTCAGGGCGTAGCGCGGCGCCTTCATTGTAAGTCGCATTCTACGCCCCCTCTCATTGCATTGGCAACTAGTGGGTTACGCGCCCGCCAGGGTCCGCTTCAGCCACTCGTCCAGCACGCGGATGACTTCGGGGTTGAATTCCGCCCCCTGCCCCCACCGGGTCATGCTGTCCAGTGCCGAAGTGGTCTTAAAGAAGCCGTGGTCGCTGCCCGCCACCATCTTGTATTCGGCGGTGCCGGGGCGCACCCCGTTCACAATCCGGGCGATCTCTTCGTGATCCCACTGGGTGGCAATGAACTCATTTTCGCCCCACATCGCCAGAACTTTGGCGTCCACATTCAGCCACGCTCCAGATAGGTTGCGGGCGGCCAGCTCCCGCCAGAACCCCAGCCCCACCCCGCTGTAGGTGCGGCCATCGGGGATATTGCCGCGCACGGCATCGGCCAGTTCCGGGCGGCGTTCAATGATCTGCTGCGGGCTCAACCCTTCGATGAAAACATGGTGCGAAACCTGGGCCAGGTCGCGCAGGGCGTTGTTCACATCCCCCGGGGCGCCCCCGCCGAGCGCCATCTGGCGGCGCGAGTTTTCCAGCAGATACTCCGTCCAGGTCTTGGTGAGCGTGCCGTAAACGGCCACGCCCGCCACCTTCTCTTGCGAGGCCACAAGCGGGCCGAAGCAGCCGCCCATGCTGTGCCCGAAAATGGCAATGCGCTGGGGGTCTACGAATTCGAAGGTCTTGGCCAGGCGCAGGGCCTGCAGGTAGGCATCTTCTTCTTGCCCGAAGCCGAGCTCACTGTAAATCGGGCCTTCGCTGTCGCCCTGGCCGGGCTTATCCACCCGGATGATGGTGTAGCGATCGGCAAAGGAGGCCAGTACGTTGCCGTAGGCGGTGGCGGCGTAGTCGCCGTCAATCGAATACTGGCCAATGCCGCCGATCATGAAAATCGTGGGGTGCGGGCCGGGCGTAGTGGGGTGCGTGGCAATCACGCGGATGCGCTTGCCCTGGCTCACCACCTGGTCGTAGTGCACGCGGAACCCGTCCGCCTTCATAAAGGGGCGGGGGGCCAGCGGGGCGCGGGCGGTGCGGATATCGCGGCCTCGGATGAACTCGATCGCGACCTCTTGGCCTGATTTGAGCGTGGCCAGGATGCGGGTGACGTCGGCGGCGGCGGTCACGGGTTCTCCGGCGAGCTTGGTGAGGATGTCACCGGTCTGCAGGCCCCACTTTTGGGCGCTGAGCCCCTCGGTGACGGTGCCGATGAGGACGCCCTTGGCTTCGGTGAGGCCGGCGTTCTGCGCGGTTTCCAGCGTAAGCGGGCGCATCTGCATGCCCAGGGCCGGGCGGCGGAGCAGGGGTTCGCCGCGCTCAATTTGGGCGAAAGAGAAGGGCGCCAGGGCCAGGGCGGCAAGGAGGATGAGGCTTCGCGGGCCGGTCATACCGTTTGATACCGCGTCTCGCCGCTGGGGGTTGCCTCAGACGCTGCAATGAGGGCGGATGATGGGCCGTGGGGGCGCGAGGCATTGATGGAACTTAAGAGGTCTGAGACTTCCAGTTCGCGCAGAGCGTCTTTGAGCCGAAGTCTGGAAATCCAAGGCACTACAAAGACGCATACGTGTGTATACTGCTTTTTGATTGCTAATCCAGCAGTTGAGGAACTCGAATGTTGAATCACGCGACAACGCCATACCTGGGGACCGTATCAGAAGCCGCGCCGCATTGTGTGCGCGAGAAGAGCGGCGTGGTCTACACGAAGGGCTGGGTCGTAGAACTACTCCTTGATCTGACCGGCTACGTTGCTGATAAGCCCCTAAACCAGAATCTCCTGGTCGAGCCCTCAGCAGGTGATGGGTCATTTCTCCTCGGCGCGGTCGCCCGCCTGATCGCTAGTTGCCGTCTTCATGAGACACCATTGATCGAGGCGCGGTCCGCCATCTTGGCCTACGAGATCAATCCATTCAGTGCCGAACGCGCGAGAAGATCGGTTGCCGCTCTCCTCGCTGCGGCAGGAGCAAGAGCGGGGGACGTGGAAGTCCTCGTGGATAGCTGGATCAGGACCGGTGACTACCTATTGGAAACGCGTTCCATGCAAGGCAAGGCGGATTTCGTGATTGGAAACCCGCCCTACATCCGGTTGGAGGATCTAGAGGATGGTGGGTTACGGTACCGCTCCAAGTACCCCACGATGAAAGGTAGGGCCGATATCTACGTCGCCTTTTTCGAAGCGGCTTTGACTCAGCTCTCTCCCGGCGGAGTGTGCGGATTCATCTGCGCAGATCGATGGATGTTCAACCAGTACGGCGCAGAGCTCCGCAAGCTCGTATCGTCGGGTTTTAGCGTGGAGACCGTCGCGCAAATGCACCTAGTCGATGCGTTCGAAGATCAGGTGAGCGCGTATCCGGCGGTGACCATCATTCGTCGAGCCCCGCAGGGCTCTGTCGTGGTGGCTAGCCTTTCTCCGGGTGCTGAAAGAAGTGGCGTGGAAGCCTTGGTGAGCGAGCTTAACGGTTCTGCCAAGTCGAGCCCTGCAACAGGCGCCGCCCGTTTGGACAAGTGGTTCAAAGGCCCCGGCCCTTGGTCATTGATCGAGCCGGGCAAACAGACGTTGCTCCGCCGCCTTGAATCTGAGTTCCCACCTTTGGAAGCCACTAGTGCCCGCGTAGGAATTGGGGTGGCGACGGGGGCAGACAAGGTGTACATCACCTCGGATCGGCATGCCGCCGAGTCCGAACGGATGCTCCCGCTGGCCATGGCCCAAGATGTACGGGGCGGGGAAGTTGCCTGGTCGGGGAGCTACCTCGTTAACCCGTGGAACGGGAGAGGGCTTGTCAATTTGGCCCAGTATCCCGAACTTCAAAACTACTTCGAAAAGCACCGCGAGAAGCTGGAAGGGCGCCATATCGGCAAGAAGAATCCGGCAAGCTGGTACCGCACGATTGATCGCGTGGATCATGCGCTCTACCGGTCTGAAAAGCTCTATCTGCCTGATATGGCGGCACGGATTGCCCCCGTGCTTGACCGGGGAGAAACGTATCCTCACCACAACCTCTACTTCATCATGCCTGGACTTTGGGACGCGCGGGTGCTTGGGGGGCTGCTTCTTTCCGATGTTGCGCAGTTCTTTGTCGAAGCCTATGGAGTGCGGATGCGGGGTGGTTATCTTCGCTTCCAGGCGCAATACCTGCGCCGGATCAGCTTGCCCTATGTGAGCGACGTTACAGATGATCAGGCTCAAGCCTTGATCGCCGCTTTCGAAGAAAGGGACGTCGCCGCAGCGAACACGATTGCCGCCGAAGTGTATGGCCTCACAGAGGCCGAACGGGGGCTCCTTGGATACTGAAGCGCGTTTCCAGGCAGCGGTTCAGAGCTTTTGGGACGCAAGAAGCCGCCAGCAACAAAAGCAGATCGAGGGCGGCAAGATCGACGCTGGAACGCGCGGGGCAGTGACGGGCGGCTCACAAATGGGGGCATTGGAAGTGCTCGTCTCAGACGTTCTGCGGGAAGCAGGACTCGAAGATGTATCCATCAAAACAAAGCTCGGCTTGGAGCTGCCTGGCTATTTTCGCCCGGAAAAGAAATGGGATTTGATCGTCGTGAGCAAAGACCAGCTCGTCTGTGCTTTGGAGTTCAAGTCTCAGGTTGGCCCGTCCTTTGGTAACAATTTCAACAACCGAAGCGAAGAGGCGATTGGCAACGCAGTCGATATCTGGACGGCGTTTAGAGAAGGCCGCTTCCGTGACTCGCCTCGACCATTCGTGGGCTACTTTTTCCTACTTGAAGACTGCGCCAAGGTCCATAAGCCGGTCGGCTTGCAAGAGCCTCACTTCAAAGCCGATCCCGTCTTTCAGGGCGCGAGCTACGCCAGGCGTTATGAGCTACTATGCCGTCGCCTGGTGCTGGAGCGGCACTACGACGCGGCCTGTCTCACACTTTCAACCAACGCTTCGCCAACGACAATTGCGCACCCATGTGACGATCTGAACTTTGCGCGATTCGTTCGTGAGCTCCAGGCAGCCGCGACAAGGTTCTTGCAGACATGATCCTAAGGAATCAAGACAATGCCAGGCTGTGCCAAGCGAACTGCTATAGCGTGTTTGCTCACGTTGAAATCTCTTACCATCGCCCTGATCGCGGCGTCGATGTTTTGTACAAAGATGTCTGAAGTTTCGATATCCTCAAATTTGTCGTAGATCAGTTCCTCCGGCATAAGCAGTTCGCTGGCAAAGAAGTTGGCTGCGACTTCATCCCTACTTTCGCCTGTCGCCCAGTAGCAGTGGCGGGAGCTACCGCTTTCCCGCCCCGCACCCGCCGTCCTGCCGCATAATAGGCCATGACCGCCGCTGGGATTCGAAATCCCGGAACCCCCCTGCAACGGGAACTGATCGAGGACATTGTGGTGAACCGCAGCGCCGCCGAGCGCCGCGCCGCCACCCTCCCCGGTCGCCGCACCGTCAAAAAGCAGTGGCAAGCCGCCTGGCTGCTCCGCGCCATCCAGTGCATGGACCTCACCACGCTGAGCGGCGATGACAGCCCCAGCAACGTGCAGCGCCTGTGCGCCAAAGCCCGCCAGCCCGTCCGCCGCGACCTACTGGAACAGCTCGGCGTGGACCAAATCCACACCGGGGCCGTGTGCGTGTATCACCAATACGTCAAAGAGTGTGTGCGCGCGCTGGAGGGCACCGGCATCCCGGTGGCCGCCGTCAGCACGGGCTTCCCTGCAGGTCTCTCCCCGTTCGAGCAGCGCATTGAGGAAATCCACCGTTCGGTGGAAGACGGTGCCGCCGAGATTGATATCGTCATCACCCGCGCCCACGTGCTGCGCGGCGAATGGAACGCCCTTTACGACGAAATGGCCGCCTTCCGCGAGGCCTGCGGCGAGGCGCACGTCAAGGCGATCCTTGCCACCGGTGAACTCGGCACCCTCACCAATGTGGCCCGCGCCAGCATGGTGTGCATGCAGGCCGGCGCCGATTTCATCAAGACCAGCACGGGCAAAGAGCCGGTGAACGCCACCCTCCCCGTGGCCTTGGTGATGTGCCGCATGATCCGGCAATACGAAGCGCAGACAGGCGTGAAGGTGGGATTCAAGCCCGCCGGGGGCATCCGCACCGCCAAGCAGTCGCTCGACTTTTTGATGTTGATGAAGGAAGAACTGGGCGATCCCTGGACGCACCCGGACCTCTTCCGCCTGGGGGCCAGCACGCTCCTTTCGGACATCGAACGCCAACTGGAACACTTCGCCACCGGCCGGTATTCCGCTTACCACCGCCACGCCATGGGCTAAATGCAATGAGTCAAGTCACCGATATCCTCCAGAACCTCGATTACGGCGTCGCGCCGGAATCTGCCCAATTGGCCGAAGACTGGCTGAACGAGCACGGGCGCACCTTTGGGCACTACATCGGCGGGCAGTGGGTGGCCGCTGACACCACCTTCGCCACCATCAATCCCGCCACGGGCACCGAACTCGCCCAAATCGGTCAAGGTACCGAAGCCACGGTTAACCAAGCGGTGGAAGCGGCGGGTGTTGCTTTCGGCACCTGGAATTCCCTCCCCGGGGCCGAGCGCGCCAAGTACCTTTACGCCATTGCCCGCCAGATTCAAAAGCATGCGCGCCTGTTTGCGGTGCTGGAGAGCATGGACAACGGCAAGCCCATCCGCGAAACCCGCGATGTGGACGTGCCCCTGGTGGCGCGGCATTTCTATTACCATGCCGGGTGGGCCACCCTGGCCGAGCAGGAGTACCCGCACCACCGCCCCGTGGGCGTGTGCGGGCAGATCATCCCGTGGAACTTTCCGCTGCTGATGCTGGCGTGGAAGATTGCGCCCGCCCTCGCCATGGGCAACACGGTGGTGCTAAAGCCCGCCGAGTTCACCTCGCTCACTGCACTGCTCTTTGCCGAGATCTGCCACCGAGTCGGTCTCCCCAAGGGCGTGGTGAACATCATCACCGGCGATGGCGAAACCGGCAAGGCCCTGGTCGCGCACCCGAACGTGGACAAAATCGCCTTCACCGGCAGCACCGAGGTGGGCAAGCACATCCGGCGGAGCACCGCCGGCTCGCACAAAAAGCTAAGCTTGGAACTGGGCGGCAAGTCGCCCTACATCGTCTTTGATGATGCCGACATGGACGCGGCGGTGGAAGGGCTGGTGGACGCCATTTGGTTCAATCAGGGCCAGGTGTGCTGCGCGGGTTCGCGTCTGCTGGTGCAAGAGAGCATTGCCGAACAGTTTTATGCCCGCGTGCGACGGCGCATGGCGCAGCTCCGCGTGGGGGACCCGCTGGATAAGGCCACCGACATCGGCGCGGTGGTGGACACCACCCAACTGGAGCGAATTCACCAACTGGTGGAGCAAGGCGTGGCCGAAGGGGCGGAGAAGTTCCAACCCGAATGCACCCTGCCCGCGCAGGGCTGCTTCTATCCGCCCACGTTGCTCACCGGGGTGGAACCCGCCAGCACGGTAGCGCAAGTAGAGATTTTCGGTCCGGTGCTGGTGGCGATGACGTTCCGCACTCCCAGCGAGGCCGTGGCCCTGGCCAACAACACCATTTACGGCCTGGCCGGGACGATCTTTTCGCAGAACCTCGACATCGCCCACGACGTGGCCGCGCAGATCAAGGCGGGCGTCATCTGGATCAACGGCACCAACTTCTTTGATGCCAGCGTCGGCTTTGGCGGCTATAAGGAGAGCGGATTTGGCCGCGAAGGCGGCCGCGAAGGGCTGGAGGAGTATCTCGTCCGCGACCTCCCCACCGCTCTCGCCCCCCAGTTGCCCAACATTGATCCGCTGCCCGATGCCGACCCCGACATCGACCGCACCCACAAGCTCTACATTGGAGGCAAGCAGGTGCGCACGGATAGTGGCTATTCGCTCTCGCTGCCCCTGGCCACGGGTGGCATGGCCGACATCTCGCGCGGCAACCGCAAGGACATACGCAATGCCGTGGAAGCCGCCGAAGCGGCTGCCTCCGGCTGGGCCGCCACAACGGCCTTCACCCGCGCGCAGATCCTCTATTACCTCGCCGAGAACTTGCAGGGCGCCCGCCACCAATTGGTGGAATCGCTCACCGCGCGCGGCCAACAGGACGCTGAGAAGGAGTTCGAAGCCACCATCCACCGCGTGCTGCACTGGGCGGCCTGGGCGGATAAGTACGAGGGCACGGTGCACCAGCCGCCCCTGCGGGCCATGGTCTACACCCGCCCCGAGCCGCTCGGCGTCGTCGGCATCATTAACCCCGCCGCCCCCGCCCTGCTTGGTTTCATCGGGGCTTGCCTCCCGGCCATCGCCATGGGCAACGCGGTGGTGGCCGTGCCTAGTGTGCACAACCCGCTCCCGGCCCTGGAACTGTTCCGCATCATCGAGGCCTCGGATATCCCCGCCGGCGTCTGGAACATTGTCACGGGTCTCCCGGAAGAGCTAGAATCCACCCTCGCCGGACACGACGGTGTGATGGCCCTCTGGCACTTTGGCGAAGAGGCCGCGCAGGCCAAGGCGGAACTGGAAAGCGCCGGCAACCTCAAGCAGATGTGGACCCCCAGAGGACCCTTGGATTGGCACACCACGCCCTCCACCGAATGGTTGAGGCGAGCCACTCAGGTCAAAAACATCTGGGTGCCCTACGGCGCTTAGGCCAGCTGAACGTCAATCCGACGATCCGGGCTCTCAGGCAGGCTGGCCCGGATCTCGGCCATCAGCGCGTCCACCCCTTCAGCGGCCACCCGGTCGGGCAGAGCGGGGGCTTGCACCACGTGGCTCACCCGGTCCGGGTGCGGGCCGTTGATATCCCCAAAGTCCACGTCCAGCGTCAGCACCAGGTCGCCTTCGTGCCGCGCCAAGAGCTCCTCGACCAAAGATCGCACCGCCGCCTGCAGACCCGCCGGGCTCACGTCCTCACATTGCCCAATGTACATGTTGCCAAATTGGTCGGTGGCTTCCCACTTCATGACCGTGGTCTTACCCCACCCGACCATCAAGGCAAAGCATCGGTAGACTCACGGCATGAAGTTCGGTAACTTTCCTTACCCGACGCCCGTCAACGAACCCGTCCTGAACTACGCCCCGGGCTCGGCCGAGCGCAAGCGCCAGATCGAGGTGCTCAAGGAGCTGAAGGGCCAGACAGTGGACGTGCCGATGTACATCGGTGGCCAAGAAGTCCGCACCGGCGAACTTCTCCGTCTCGCTCCCCCGCACGAGCACGCCCACACCCTGGGCAACGCCCACCGCGGGGGTGCTGCGCACGTCCAGCAGGCCATTGATGCCGCCCTGGCCGCCCGCGCCCACTGGCAGAGCCTGAGCTTCGAGAATCGCGCCGCCATCTTCATCCGCGCGGCCGAGCTGATTGCCACCAAGTACCGCCCTTATATGAACGGCACCACGATGCTGGGGCAAAGCAAGAACGTCTACCAAGCCGAGATTGACGCGGCTTGCGAGATCGTGGACTTCCTCCGCTTCAACGTCCACTTCCTCAGCGAGATCTATAAGCAGCAGCCCATCAGCGGCCCCGGCGTGCACAACCGCGTCGAGTACCGCCCGCTCGAAGGCTTCGTCCTGGCCATCACCCCGTTCAACTTCACCGCCATCGGTGGCAACCTCCCCACGGCCCCGGCGCTCTGCGGCAACACCGTGGTGTGGAAGTGCGCCGACACGCAAATTTACAGCGCGCAGATGTTCATGCGCATCATGCAAGAAGCCGGCCTGCCGGATGGCGTCATCAACCTGGTCTACGCGCGCGGCCCGGTGGTGGGCGAGCTATGCCTTGGCCACCGCGACTTCGCCGGCCTGCACTTCACGGGTTCCACCGGCACCTTCAATCACCTTTGGCACGCCATTGGCTCCAACCTGGATAACTACCGCAGCTATCCGCGCATCGTGGGCGAGACGGGCGGCAAGGACTTTGTGGTGGCCCACCCCAGCGCCGACCCCGACGTGGTGGCTACGGCCCTGCTGCGCGGCGCCTTTGAATACCAAGGGCAGAAGTGTTCGGCGGCGTCCCGCTGCTACATCCCGCGCTCGATGGCCGAGACCATCCGCACCAAGATGGCCGACGGCATGGCGAGCTTCAAGATGGGCACCACCGAAGACTTCGGCAACTTCATCAATGCTGTGATTGACGAGAAGTCGTTCGACAGCATCATGGGCTACATCAATGCGGCCCACACCGATGCCGACGTGAGAGTGCTGGTGGGCGGCAAGGGCGATAAGTCGGTGGGCTACTTTGTGGAGCCGACCCTGCTGGAAGCCAAGACTCCCGACTATCGCACCATGTGCGAGGAGATCTTCGGCCCGGTGCTGACCATGTACGTGTACGAAGACGACAAGTGGAGTGACACGCTGCGCCTGGTGGACAACACCTCGCCGTATGCCCTCACCGGGGCCGTCATCAGCCAGGATCGCGGTTCGGTGGAAGAAGCCGTGAATGCCCTCCGGCACGCCGCGGGCAACTTCTATATCCACGACAAGCCGACCGGCGCGGTGGTGGGCCAGCAGCCGTTCGGTGGTGCGCGCGGCAGCGGCACCAACGACAAGGCCGGGGCGATGCTGAACCTCTACCGGTGGCTCAGCGCCCGCACGATCAAGGAAACCTTCGTGCCGCCCACCGACTATCGCTACCCGTTCCTGCAGAGCGAATAACCCGGGCAAAAACACAAAGAGAAACCCCCGATTCCCAGTGCGGGAGTCGGGGGTTTTTGCTTTAGCAGGTCAACCGCGAGGCTTACTTGCTGCGGCGGCGTCGCGCCAGGGCGAGAAGGCCCGCACCCAGGGCGATCATGCTGGCCGGTTCCGGCACGGCGGTGATGGTGAACGCCTGAATCCCGTTGTTGGTGTTCAGAGCGTAGAGGTTCACCGAGTTGCCATTGATAGAACCGAAGGCAATGTCGTTCGTGGCGTTGCCATTGCTGTTCGGGGCACCCGTCGTGTTGTTCAGCGTCAGAATCGGAGCGAGCGTTTGATTGCCGCTCACGCTGGTCACATCGTAGATGCGAATCGCGTTGCTGTTCGAATCAACCGTCGCCATCAGCGTGAAGCCGTTCAGGCTGATAAAGTCAACCGCCGCTTCGCCACCCGAGACCGGCGTCCAGCTCGCACTCAGCGTACTGCCGTTCGCAATGCGGTAGGGGCTCGTCGCCGCCGTGCCACCGGTTTGCTTGCCCACCACGTTGCCGTTGGTGTCGTAAGCAATGCCGAGTCGGAACGAACCGTTGCCTGCACCCGCCACCGTGTTGTTGGTCGGAGTCAAATTCGTGCCGTCGAAGGCGAAGCTGTAGTAGCCCACCAGATCGTTCGGAGCCGCACCGCCCTTGCCGGACACGAAGGACACCGAGTTCCCGCTGCCGGTGATGTCGCTGGCGTCGCCCAGTCGCGTCGCCGTCGCCGTGGAGACGCTGAACGTGTTCGAAATCGTGCCGGCAATGCCCGCGGCTTCGTTGGCCCAGCGATAAACCTTGAACGGAGAGCCCGAGGTCGCCGAAGCCGACAGGTTGGTTCCGAAGATCTGACCGTCGGTCGTGGCCATCACCGTGTTGAACGTCCGGGTTCCACCCGAGACGCCCGCCATGTTGAAGAAGTTGGTGCGAACGCCCGTAGAGCCATCCAGGATGCTCACGCCGGTGCCGTTGACCAGCAAAACGTTGCCGGTGGCCGGGTTGAAGGCCATCGACCGTTGGTTGCCCGTGTTATCGAGGTAGGTGATGCCGTTCTCAGCCGGAGCCCACCAGCCGTCGCCGTTGAAACCCCAAGTTCCCAGCGGAGCCGCCGTCACTTGAGCCTGCGAGGCCGCCGCAACTGCCAGCATGGCAAGCAAAGCAAAATTCTTCATTGTCTTTTCCAGAGGCCATCCTTACGCGCCATGAGCACGGAACTGAGCCGTGCCAATTATGCCCCTATGCTTCGTTAAGGTTCTACTGCCAAAACTACGGGGACTAGGACTGCGGTAAAACGGACCCGATGTCCATCAGTCGGCGCGAATTGCTCAAACTGGCCGCCGGAAGCGCGACCGTGCTCTCTCTGTCCTCTCTGTCCTTCGGGCAAGGAACAACCCCGTTACGGATCGGCATCGTGGGCACCCACGGCAAGGGCGAAAGCAACCGCAAAGCCGCTGCCCAGTTCGGCACCATCGCCGCCATCTGCGATGTGGACCACACCCGCCTCGCGCAGGCCGCCGCCGACCACCCCGAAGCCGAGCGCTTCGTGGATTTCCGGGCCATGATCACCGATCGTAGCCTCAATTTGGACGCAGTGGTAGTCTCCACGCCCGACCACACCCATGCCGCCGCCGCCGCCCTGGCCCTGGCGCGTGGCCTGCACGTGTATTGCGAAAAGCCGCTCACCCGCACCATCGGCGAAGCCCGCCGCCTGGCTCAACTCGCCCGCGCCAACCGCTGCGTGACGCAGATGGGCAACCAGGGCGCCGCCGCCGACAACTTCCGCCGCGCCGTCAACTTTGTCCGCGATGGTGGCCTGGGAGAGATCCGCGAAGTGCACTGCTGGACCGACCGCGCCAAGGGTTGGTGGCCCCAAGGTGGCCCCGCCAGCCCGCCCAAGCGGCACCCCGAATCTCTGGAATGGAGACTATGGTTGGGCCCCGCCCCTTATCGGCCCTTTGCCGATGGCTACCACCCGTTTGCCTGGCGCGGACGGCGCGATTTCGGCACCGGCGCCTTAGGCGACATGGGCTGCCACCTCATGAACCTGCTCTGGCACAGCGTGGACCTGCGGTCGCCGCGCACCATCACCGCCGAGACGGGCACATTTGACGTGGACAGCTTCCCCACCGATGCCCAGGTGCAGTTTGATTACACCGACTTCGGCCTGACGTGGTACGAAAGCGGCCGCCGCCCCACCCCGCCCGCCGGGCTGGAAATTGGCGGCAATGGCGGCCTGATTGTGGGCAGCCGCGACACGCTCTACTTTGATGACCCCTACGGCGCGGCCCCGCGCCTGCTGAGCGGCAACCCCGTTCCGGACATCTCGTTCGTGAAGTCGCCGGGGCACATGAAGGAGTGGTTCGACGGGATGGAAGGCGGCGATCGCCCCTATTCGGACATCGTTCATGCCGGCGCCCCCCTTACGGAACTCTTATTGTTAGGCAACCTGGCGATTTTGACAGGCAAACCGACCCACATGAACGGCCAGATCGGCCGCGCCGACCTGCGCGGCTACGAGGATTTGGTGAACCCCGCCCGCACGCCGGGCTGGGAAATCTAAGCCCTCGTTAACGAACCGCAGACTCCAGAAGGGTGAGGGTTCGCGCCGTGGCATCCAGGCGCGCCCGCACCCCCAGGGGCATGATGTGGTTATCCGCCACGTGTCCAAAGGGGAGCCCCGTCATGGCCGGGACACCGGCCGCCTTGGCCCGCTCTTGGTGCACCTGCTCCATCGAGAAGGTAAGGGTCGGATCTTCCGGAGGCGGCTCTTCGCCCGGCCGGGGTCGCTTGCGGAAGTTGCCAAACACGATCCCCGCCGCC
>CALRVA020000035.1:0-19126 GCA_943371495.1 Archangium gephyra
CCATGGCCGGGGGTCTGTTTGGCCTTTCCACGCTGTTGGTTTCTCTGCCCGCGTTCGCAGTCATCGGCATCACTTGGGCGTTGCGACCGCTATTGGCTGAGCGACCTTCACCCCCCGCCGCGTTGGACTCGGGTCTATACTCCACCTAAGCTATGTGCGGCATTTATGGTGTGTGGGACCGGCAACGAGCGCCGATCCCGACGGCAACCTGGCACTCCATGGCCGCATGCATTGCCCACCGGGGACCGGACGAAGGCGGCGCCCACGAAGCGCCCGGCGTGGTGATTGGCAACCAGCGCCTCTCTATCATTGATATCAGCCTCGGCACCCAGCCGTTTGTGAGCGAAGACGGCCAGATCGCCGTGGTGCAGAACGGCGAGATCTACAATTACGTCGAGCTCAAGGCCGAACTCCAGGCGCAGGGCGTCCAGTTCCGTACCTCCAGCGACACGGAAGTCTTGCTCCGGCTGTACGAAGCCCACGGCCCCACGTTTTGGTCGCGGCTCAATGGCATGTTCGCGGTGGCCATCTACGATGCCCGGACGGATGAACTCCATCTGGCCCGCGACCGCATGGGCGTCAAGCCGCTCTACATCGCCGATGATGGCCAGCGCATCTGGTTTGGCAGCGAAATCAAGGTGATCCTGCAGGCGGGTTTCCCGCGCCGCGTGGACCCCGAAGCCCTGCACCACTATTTCTCGTTCTTGTTTGTGCCGCCGCCGCTCACCATGTTCCAGGGCATCCGGCACGTGCCACCGGGCCATGCCGTGCGCATCACCCGGCAAGGGATGGAAAGCCACGCGTGGTGGCGACTGAGCGATATCCAGTGCGGTCCAGAACCCGACTTAGAAGAGTGGTGCGAGCAGTTCCGTTATCGACTGAGCGAAGGCGTGCGGCTGCGCATGCGGGCCGATGTGCCGTTTGGGGCGTTCCTTAGCGGGGGGCTCGATAGTAGCAGCGTGGTGCACTCGATGTGCGCCCACAGCGACCATCCGGTGCAGACCTTCTCCATCGGGTTTGACGATCCCCGGTTTGATGAAGGCCCCTACAGTCAGCAAGTCGCGGATATGTTTGGCACCGACCACACACTGGAGCGCGTGGACCCGAACATGATCGGCCTGTGGCCGCTGGTGGTGTGGCACTGCGACCAACCCCACAGCGACGTGAGCTACATGCCCATGTATCGGGTGAGCGAGCTGGCCGTCCGGCGCGTGAAGATGGTGCTGACCGGCGACGGCGGGGACGAGCTTTTTGGCGGCTATCAGCGGTACGCCGACTTTTTCTCGCGGCCCGAGGTGGCGGATTACAGCGCGGCGGAGTTTGCCCGGGCGTACCACGACTCGATGGCGCTCCTCACCGAAGCGGACAAGCGCACCTATTACTCGTCTGACCTGGCGCGCCAGACGCAGGGGCTGGATAGTCAGGGCATCACATCAGATCTGTTTGCGGAGGTGCCGGACTACGACCGGATGAACCAGGCCCTCTACCTCGACTGTCGCCTCTTGTTGCCCGGCAACAACCTAGTGAAGCCCGACCGCATGCCGATGGCGGTGAGCCTGGAGGCGCGCGACCCGTTCCTCGATCCGGCGTTGATTGATTTGGCGTTCCAGACCCCGGGCTCGTTCAAGGTCCGGGATGGGGTGACGCGGTGGGCCTACAAGCATGCCGTGCAGCCGTTCCTTGGCCCCGAGCTAACTCACCGGAAGAAGCAGATGTTCACCGTGCCGATTGGGGAATGGTTTAAGCGGGAACTGCGCACCTGGACGCCCGACTTCCTCTTGAGCGAGCGGACGCTCTCGCGGGGACTCTTCCAACGAGAAGCCTTGGCGAAGATGCTGGATGACCATGCGCACGACCGCGCCAATCACACGCGTCTGATCCGCTCTTTTGTGGCACTGGAACTGTGGCACCGGATGTTCATTGACGAGTGCTTTGCCAGTGCGCCCACCATGGCGGACTTGGGCGCCCCAGAACCCGAACTCGTCTAGTCGCGCATTACCAGCGGATGAGGTTCGCGCCCCACACCAGTCCGGCTCCAAAGCCGACGGTGAGCACCGTCATGCCGGGCTTGAGGACCCCCATCTCCGTCGCTTCGCTGAGGGCGATGGGAATGGAACCGGCCGACGTGTTGCCAAATCGATCGACGTTCACAAAGACTTTCTCGGAGGGAAGATTGAGGCGCTCGCGGGCGCTTTCAATAATTCGAATGTTGGCCTGGTGCGGCACAAAGAGGTCCACTTCGTCGGGGGTCATCTTCGCTTCGGCCAGCACCTTCATACAGGCGTCGCCCATGGCCTGCACGGCAAAGCGATAGACCTCGTTGCCGTTCATATAAACCTTTTGGCTGCGGGGTGCGGCTTGCGGCGAACCAAACGGGTAACGGCTGCCGCCCACCTCGTTATGAATATGCTTGGCGCCCGATCCATCACTGAGCAGGACCGTCTTGATCACCCCGCGTTCGGAACCCTCCACTCCCTTGAGGATCACGGCCCCCGCTCCGTCGCCGAACAGAACGCAGGTGCTGCGATCGGTCCAGTCCACGATCTTGGTGAGGACATCCACGCCGACGACGAGCACGTTCTTGGCCACGCCGGTTTCGATGAGTGCGGCTGCGTTCGCGATGCTGTAGATAAAACCAGCGCACGCGGCTCCGACATCAAAGGCACCCGCGTGCTTGGCCCCGATGGCGTCTTGGAGCAGACAGGATGTGCTGGGGAACTGCATGTCCCCGGTGACGGTGCCTACGATGACCATGTCGAGGTCTTCGGCGGCGACGCCCGAATGGGCGAGAGCCTTCTGGGACGCCTCCAGGGCCAGCGTAAAGGGCGTCTCATCTGGTCCAGAAATATGCCGCTGACGAATCCCCGTTCGGGAGAAAATCCACTCGTCATTGGTATCGACCATCGTCGAGAGCTCGTTGTTGGTGAGGATACGAGGCGGGACGGCGTGGCCGACCCCTTCAATGCGCGCACGGATGGACATGAGGGACTTAGGCTTGGACAGGAGCTTCGGCGACTTCGGCCGGAGCTTGGAATGACTCTCGGATACGTTGTACCACCTGACCTCGCACGGCAATCTGGGCGTTCCTCAGGGCATTGGCAATCGCCCGGGCATTGCTGCGGCCGTGGCAAATGATGCAAAGCCCATTGAGGCCCAGCAAGGGAGATCCACCGTACTCGGCGTAGTCCACTTTCTTGCGCAAGGGGGCCATCGCCGCCTTGAGGGGAGCGAAGAGGAGCTTCTTCGGCCCTTTGGGGACGGCGGCTTTGATTTCATCGAAGAGGAACTCGCCCACGCCTTCGGCGCATTTGAGCATCAGGTTGCCCACAAACCCGTCGCAGACGACGACGTCCACGGGGTTGCGGAACATATCCTTGGGCTCAATGTTGCCGGCGAACCAAGGTTCGTGGCGCAGGTGTTCAAAGGCCTCCTTGACGAAGGCGTTGCCCTTGCCTTCTTCTTCCCCGATATTGAGGAGGTGCACCGTGGGGTTGACCCGGCCCATCACTTCGCGGGCGTAGGCGCGGCCCATCACGGCGAATTGCGCCAGGTGCTGCGGCTCCACATCGGGGCTGGCCCCGGCGTCGAGCAACAGACTGTTCCCGTGCCGCCCCGGCAGGGGGGTGGCGATGGCGGGGCGATAGACGCCCGGAACTGGTCGCCAGGAAAGCAGGGACGCGGCGGTGGCGGCGCCGGTGTTGCCGGCGGCAATGAGCACATCGCCTTCGCCATCCTTCACCAAGCGCGCAGCCACGGCAATGGAGGAATCCTTCTTCTTGCGGAGCGCTTCGGTCGGCTTGTCATCCATTTCAATGACTTCGCTGGCCGGATGGATGGTCACATTGGCGGGCGGAGTGGCCCCCAGGTGGGGTCGGATGCGATCGGGGTCGCCCACCAGGATGATGGTGCCCTTGATGTCGGCGGCGGCCTCCAGCGCGCCCTTCACAATCTGCTCGGGGGCATGGTCGCCACCCATGGCGTCCAGAACTAGCCTCATTGGCCCGGCTCCTGCTCGCTGGTCGTGTCGGTGCCCGAGATTTCGGGCAGGTGAACCAAGCCCGGATGGGTGGGCGCCGCGAAGTGCTTTTTGACCGCGCGGACGTTCGGGCAATCGCCTTCCCAGCCAAAGGCGCAGAGCGGTTGGACAGGGAGGTTGAGAATCAGGCCTTGGCGCAAGTAGCTATCCGGGATCAACGCGTTCTTGTCAAAAATCTTCTCGGGCTCTTCTTCGGGCACGATGTGTGCAAAGCCGTCACTTCCGTAGCAAGAGGGCACGCCCTCTACGGTGAACTCGTCGTCCATATCGAATTCCACGTCAACTTCGATCGGTTCATTACAACGCGCGCATTCGACCACGCATCGGGTCCGGAATTGTCCCGAGACCAGCAGGATGTTGCCCGTGCTCACGGCTGAGAGTTCGCCTTCGATGGGATTCACCAAATCCACATCTTCTTCTTGCGAGAGCGATGTGTGAATGGTGAAGTCCAGTTGCTTGCCGGGATTTTGCAGGGCCTCGTTAAGATCGAGGAGATGATTGCGCTTCACGCTTAGCTCAGTGTACCTGCGGGCATGGCTTGCCTCCGTGAGGGCTCGGGAAGAAGGGAGGAGTGGGGCCTTGTCGTCGGAGAAATGCACGCAAAAGTGGGACCGATGCGAAAAGTTGAACGAAATTCATGGCTGTGTTCGTCCGAGGTACGTGTGTTTGCGGCGGTATGGCTTGCGTTCTGGCGCTGAACCAGGTACAGTCACCAGCGTTCGCAACACGAGCGAGGTATTGACCTTGAAGAAAGCGGTTTGGTGGGTGTTGGCCGGGCTCATAGTGGTGGGCTGCGGAGGTGAAGGTAGCGGCCTAACGGGCGGTTCGACTAGTGGCACGACAAGTGGCACGACGAGCGGTTCGACTAGTGGTTCGACTAGCGGTGGTACGGGACGTGCGATTCCCGATTCGAAGCTCGGAAACGTGGCGACGATGCAGTTTCTCTATCTTTCGGGCCAGGGCCGTCGTGCCGTGGACTCGAAGATCGCGCAGATTACGTTTGCGCAACTCCAAAATAGTTCGGCGGACTTTGTGCCGCGTGAACAACAGGGCTCGGGCAACGGGATCCGTGTGCAGCTTGATGGCTACACGCTGAACTCGCTGTCGTTTGAAGAGCGCCTTGACTTGAACACGACGGCGGCACGCGGCTTTGCGCAGTACCCGCTTTCGGTTAGCCAGATTGACCAAACGACCACCACGGGCAACAGCACGCTGTGGCGAGGCAATTTCACGATCTCTCCGCCGCTGGCGGTGAACGCTCGCCTGTTCCCGGGTCGCCAAACGACGCTTCAAATGAAGCTGAACGACGCGATTCTGGATACGCAAACGGTGAGCGGCGTGACGAGCCCGACGTTCAATCGCAACCAGTTCGAGTCTGAGAACTACGATCCGGTGGACAACCGCATCAACGGCTTCCTGAGCGATCACGTGGCGTTTGATCTTCGCCAAATGGCAGCGGGCGATCGCCCGTCCATGAGCGGTGGCGCCCCGGCGGAACGCATCATGTTCAGCGGCGACGCGATTGCTCTGACCTCGGGTGCAGACACCAATGGTTCCTTCGAAGTCCTGCCGGCGACTGCCGACGTGACGACGCGATTCCGTGGCATCTTCCGCCTGCCGACGCAGATTGCGGGTCGAGATGTGCCGGGCACCTACGTGGTGACCGAACCGGATCCGCGCGTGCCGTCGGACCCGAACGCCAACACGCTGACGGCCCTGCAGGGCATTTGGCGAGCGCACACGGATGTTCTGGATTACTCCCGAACGCCGCAGTTCGCGATGGTGGCGATCCCGAACCACGATGACAAGTTCCCGACCCCGGATGCCGAAGACGGTATGCAGGTCGTGATCTACAACCTGAGTGGTAGCAACGTTGTGGCGATGTGGCAGGGCCGAATTCGGTTCACCAACACCACGACGGGCCTGGTGGAGTGCTGGAGCGTGAATCAAATCGCGGCCGCAACTCCGAACAACCCGGCCATCGGGACGATCTCGAACTTCGAACTCAAGAACGGTCGCGTGGTGGCCGGTGACTTCAACTTCACCGTCGCTCCGGGCTCGTTCCCCTTCTCCCGCACGGGTAGCTTCCGCGTCCTGCGGTAAGCCATTCGTCCAAGACAGGAATGTGCGACCGATTCTCGCCGGACTCGACACCGAGTACGGCCTGAGTCTCGAAGGTCGAACCGTCCACAATCAAATCGAAGACGCCCGGGAGTTCGTGCAAGCGACCCCGGGCGACGTCTTTTGCGGGTGGGATGCCCGCGACGAAGCCCCGCGTTCTGACCTGCGGGGTTTCCAAGTCGAGCGACTCTCGTTCGACCCCACGGATGCCCAGTTCGACACCGGCACCAGCGTCACCGATGCGGCCGTGGCCCGCGCGGACCGCGTCTTGCCGAATGGGGCGAGGTTCTACAACGACCACGGCCACCCTGAATACGCCACGCCCGAATGCTGGAGCGCCCGCGAGGTGGCGATGCACGACAAGGCCGGCGAGATGTGGCTGCGGGCGACGGCGGCGGCTTACCACCGCAAGACCGGCCGCCGGGTGCGACTGACCAAGAACACTCTGGACTACCACGGCGCGAGCTGGGGCGCGCACGAGAACTACTTGGCGCCCCGCGCCTTGGGGTTTGAAGGCGTCTTCGCGGCGCTCGCTCCCTTGCTGGCCGTGCGGCCCATCCTGGTGGGGGCCGGGCGGGTGGGCGGTGCCAAGAGCGATCCGCCGTTCGAAATCTCCCAGCGCGCGGCGTTCATCACCGAGCGAGCGAGCGTGGATACGCTGTTCCGCCGGCCGCTGGTGAACACGCGGGACGAGCCGCATGCCGCCCGGGGCGAGTGGATGCGCGTGCACGTCATTCCCGGCGATGCCAACATGGCCTTCACCTGCACCCGCCGCAAGGTGGCTCTGGTGCAGATGGCGCTGGCTCTGGCTGAGGTGGGGCACGCGCCCACCTGGGAATTGGCTGACCCCGTGGCGACCCTGCACCAAGTGAGCCGGAACCCCGACCAGGACGTACGCATCGAGCTGGCCGGTGGCAACTGGACCACGGCCCGGTTCATCCTCGAATCGTATTGCGAGGCGGCGAGAGAGCACCTAGACGCAGAAGCGCCGCCGGTGGCCGAGTGGCACGCCGTGGCGGAGGAGTGCCTGATGCTGACGGAGGCTCGGTTCCAAGACCCGGACCGGTTTGCCCGGCACGTGGAATGGGCCTGCAAAAGGCAAATCCTGGGCGGCTTCTTGGCCGACGCCGATGAGGACTGGCACTCGGACGTGGCGCGGTCGCTGGACCTCGCCTGGCACGATTTGGACCCCGACGAGGGGCTCTATGCACCCCTGGCCGCCGATGGCTACATGATGGGCGAGCCCAGCCCGACCGAAGTCGTGGTGCGGATGCACCATGTCACCGAACCCACCCGCGCCTTTGCCCGCAGCACGGCGGTGCGGCATTTCCGCGAGAATCTGGTCGCGGTGGCGTGGGGGCGGCTCACCATGGGGCAAGGGGAAACTCGGCACGAGTGTCTTTTGCCGCCCGATTTGATGTACAGCGAGGCACTTGACCACGCGCAAGACGTAGAATCCTTTGTAACCCTGCTCCGAGGTCCATCATGATTTACGCCGACGATCGCATCCAAAAACCCCGCCCGGAGGAACCTTCGCGGCAATCCCCCGAAGAAGGTGGCCCGCAAAAGCCCGATATCGGCCGTCCGCAGCTGCCGGATGAGCTCCTGAAGCGCATGCGCCGGGTGGACCCGGACCGAGCCAAGCAGTATCGGCAGCGGTCGGGCCAATGAGTACGGATTTTGCGAAGCTCGTAGGCTTCCCCAGCCCGAGCGGCACCTCGGAGAACGAAGTCCACGGCACCACCGTGCTCGCCCTGGCCTATCAGGACGGCGTGATCATGCTGGCCGACCGGCGCGCCACTATGGGCAACCTGATCATGTTTGATCGGGCGGAGAAGATTGAGGCGCTGGACGACGCCACCGTGCTGGCCATCAGCGGGGCCTACGCCCGCAGCGTGGAAGTCTGCCGGTTCTTGCGGCATAGCTTTAAGTTCTATGAGCGCATGAATCTGGTGCCGCTTAGCACCGATGGGAAGCTGATGGCCATCACGCAGGCGCTGGCGAACAACCTGGTGCAGGCTGTGAATGGCGGCGGGCTCTTCCTCCCCATCGCCGCGACGTACGACGCGAATGAAGATAAGTTTGAGATTCATTCCTTTGATGCAGCGGGCGCGCGTTTCCACTACGACGACTTTGCTTGCGCCGGAAGCGGGAGTGAGCGGATCCGGGGCATCTTCGATTACATCCGCACCACCAAGACTGCGTGGAAGGATATGTCACGCGACGATGCGTTAAGAGAAGGGCTACGAATGTTGGCGATTGCGGCCGATCTGGATTCGGCGACCGGGGGCTTCGAGAAAGTGCCGCCGCGGATTGCGTTCCTCACGCGGCAGGGCGTGCAGATGATGGCCGACGATGAGTTTCGCGCCTTTGCCAGCACGCTGTAATCGGGCCGCGACCTTCACTTGCCTGAGACGAAAAAAGGCCATGCCGTTCATTGAGCGGCATGGCTTCTCTGTGCAGGTGGGTGCCTTTAGCGGCGGACGGTGATCCGGCCGTCCATCGTGGGCTTGATGACGTTGCCCAGGCTCTTGATGTACTCCACCGAGGCGTCCACGTCAATCAGGCCGGTGTCGTAGTAGTACGACCCCGTACGGGCCTTGAGGTTGGCATGAGCGTCGCCGCCCCCCGCCGTGAACGAGTTCAGGCAGATGCGATACGTCTTGCTCATGTCCAGGGCCTGGCCGTCCAGGGTCATCTCCACCACGCGGTCCCCGGCGGGGCGAGTCACGTCCACCACGTAGCGGAAGTTGGCACTCGGATGCAGGAGCGCACCACTGCCTTCGGGGAAGGTGGCCACGCCGTGTTCCAGCATGGACTTCAGTTCCGCGCCGGTCACGTCCACCACGGCCAGCGTGTTGGCGAAGGGCTGCACGGTGATGGCCGTACCGAAGGTGACGTTGCCGGCTTCGTAGCCCGCGCGCACGCCGCCGCCGTTCATGAAGGCCGCGACCACACCGTTCACCTTGGTGGCCTGGAGCATGGCGTCGGCAATGAAGTTGCCCATCGCGCTCTCGCCAGAGCGGCTGGCCCCCTGCGGGATGGCTTCCTCGGCGGTAGCAATCGGCTTGGTGATCATTTCCTCGATCGGCACGCGGAAGGCCTGCACCATCGTGGCGACAATCGGGTCTTCGGCCACGGTGGAGTCAATGAGGCGCGGGGTGCCCGCGTGCGACTTCACCACGCCGTTTTCGTCAAACGTAACCTCCAGGCGGCCGAGCATCTTGCCCCATTCCCAGGCCTGAACCACCAGGAGCGGCTGGCCATCGGCAGTCTTGAGCTCAGTCGGGTACTTGCCCTCCGGTTGGCGGGTGCCCGGGAGGGGCGATTCAAATTCACCCAGGGGCGTATGGCTATGGCCACCGACGATCACGTCCACATGTCGGAGCTTCGGCCCGTTGGCCACGTCCACCTCGTAGGCGCTGTGGCTGAGCAGGATGATCTTGTTGATGCCGCGAGCCGTGAGGGCATCGGCCTCCTTGTTGACGCTCTCCACCCAGTCCTTCATGATCACGGTTTCGGGCATGGCGCTAATGGTGGGCAGGTCAGGGGTGGTCGCCCCGATGATGCCGATGCGCTCGCCTCCCACTTCGGTCACCACGCTCGGGCGGATCAGGTCCTTCAGGTCCGGGTCGCCCGCCACATCCAGGTTAGCGGAGAGCAGCGGGAATTGAAGTTGCTGGGCAAACTTGGCCAGCGTCGGCGCGCCTCGGTCGAACTCGTGGTTGCCCACGGCCATGGCCGAATAGCCGATGTAGTTCATGATCGCCGCGTCGGCCAGGCCGCCGTAGACGTTAAAGTAAAGCGTCCCTTGGAAGACGTCCCCGGCATCCAGCAGCAAGGCGTTTTCTGCCGCGCCGAGCTCCTCTTGGATGGCGGTGGCCAGGCGGGCGTAGCCGCCGTACTCTTGCCGACTGATGACCACCGGTTCCACGCGGGCGTGGAGGTCGTTGGTGTGAATGATCGTCAGCTTGTAATCCGCCGCGAGGCTAAGGGAGGCCAATGCCAACCCCACGGCCGCCGTGATCCATCGAGAACCGAACATGCGGTGTGGTTACCCGAAAACAAGGCCTAATCTCACCGGTTACGGGGACATTCGGCGAGGGAATCTTAGCAATGTCTTAAGCAAAAAACCGGACTCCCGCAGGGGAGCCCGGTTTCAACGTTGCCTGGAAAGGCCTTAAACGCCGATTTGGGTCAGCGTATCCTTCAGCGCTTGCGCGGACTTGTGCAGCCCTTCGCGCTCGGCATCGGAGACCTTCGGTTCCCAGATCTGGTGCGCGCCTCGGCGGCCCACCACGGTCGGCATGGAGTAGCAAACGCCTTCCACGCCCAGGGTGCCCTTCTGCAGTGCGCTCACCGGGAGGATGCGGCCGTTATCGAGAGCAATAGCCTCGACGACTTCCTGGATGGAGATGCCCACCGCGCGGCCCGCGCCGCCCTTTTGGCGGATGACTTCGGCGCCACTGGTCTTCGTCTTTTGGAAGAGTTCACCGGCGGTGTCGTCGGCCCAGCCCGGAATACTCGCGATGGGCACGCCGCCTACAGTAGCGCTGCTCCAGATCGGCACCATGCTGTCGCCGTGCTCACCCAGGATGAGCGCCTTCACGTCCAGCGCATTCACGTGGAAGTGATCAGCGATGAGGCTGCGGAAGCGAGCGGTATCTAGCACCGTGCCGAGGCCTAGCACCTGGTGTTCGGCCACCATGCCCGATTGCACGGCCAGTTGGGTGAGGATGTCCACCGGGTTGCTCACCACCAGGATGGTGGCGTGCTCGGGGAGCTTGACGCCCTTCATCGAGGCCAGGATGTCCTTGAACAGGGTGACGTTGCGGTTGATGAGGTCCAGGCGGCTTTCGTCCGGCTTGCGGCGCAGACCGGCGGTGATCACCACGCAGTCGCTGCCGGCCAGAGCGTCATAGTCGCCGCTGGTAAAGAACTGGCCGCCGCGCAGAGCCGCGCCGTGCCGTAAGTCAAGGGCTTCGCCCGCCGCCATATCGGCGTTCGCGTCGAGCAGACAAATCTCTCGAACAATGCCACCGAGTTGAAGTGCAAACGCCGCGTCGGAACCGACTCGACCACCGCCACCAATGATGCTGACCTTCATGGTAATCCCAGAGGGATTATGGGTTGCGTGGCCGGTGGGGGTGTGGGGCCTAACGGTCGCGGCAGTACGCGTCCACGTGCCCAAAGGTCCGGAAGCCCAGCGCTTGGTACCAGCGTTCCAGCGTGGCGTCGCATTGCAGCATCACGGGGTCGGGGTGGGCTTCGCGGCGCACCGCCCGCACCAGTCGTCCGCCCTGGCCTTTGCCTTGGTGGTCGGGGTGAACGCAAAGACAGTACAAGCCCGCCATCCCGGGGCTGCGGACGATCATCACACCGCCGGTCATCCGGGCGATGCTGGGGGCCGCGTACAGATCGTGCACCGAGCGGCTGGTGCCGTGCTGGATGCCGGCCTGCGCATGGCGGTCCGTGTGGCCAAAAAACTGCCGGACCATGAAGCCGGCGACGGTATCCCGGTCGGCGGGGCGGGTCGCTTGTTCCCAATCGAGATCGGATTCAGGCAGCGCGGTCTCGGGCTCGGCGACCATGCACAGCAGGCGCGACATGCGGCGAAAACCGTGGTCTCTGAGTTGGCCGGGCAGGTCCGGGGCGCGGTCGGCATCGGTGTGGAAAGCCCAGATGGACGCGGGAACATCGATGGTGCGCAGCGTGGCTTCGGCGCGGTCCAGCGCCTCGGCGTCGTCGAACTCCATCAAAAAATTGGCGAAGCTCGGTTGCCCCGGCCCCATGACGACCAGGGGTTGCCCCGCACGGACCACCCGCACGCCGTCAATCGGCCGGGCAAGCTCGAGGTAGGCGGCCGCAATGTTGGTGCGGGTGCGCTCGGTTAGAAGACGATGTTCCAAAGCGCACCCCAGGTTGGCCCCTTGCCGGGGATCAGCACCAACCCGAGCCCGATATCGCTCCCCACCCGTGCGCCGATGAACCCGCGCACCCCTTGGGGGGTGCCCATGAGGCTGGCAAAGCCCTCGCCTTTATCTCCCGTCCGCCACAGGTCCAAGCCGACGAAGAAGTTGGCGGATTCGTCGCCCGCCGCCAGCACTCCCATGCGCAAGGTGGGCGAGAAGAAGTTGCGCGGCGGCTGGAAGGCGTTGCCGCCAAAGGTGGTCTCGAAATACCGGGCGAAGGTGCTCATCAGCCGGTCGTAGACCAGCCCGCCGCCGTAATGGCCGGTTTCCAGAGTCAGAACCTTCGCATTAGGGATGGCGGCCAGCAAGCGATCGGTGGCAAAGGGCGGGACCACGGTATCGAACCGCGCACGCACCACAAAGACGGGTCGGGGGTCATCGGCCTGCAGGTAGTTGAGGGGCTCGATGTCCTTCAGGTACTCGCGCAGCCGATCTTCGCTCCAGCCTTCGCCGCGCAGGCGATTGCGGAGCACCACGGTGCGGGAGGAGTTCCAGTAGATCCCCGCCAAATCTGCCCCGCCCAGCATGAGGCTGACGGAGTGGATCCGGGGTTCGACGGCAAAGGTAAGCGAGGCGACGATGGCCCCCAAGCTGGTGCCGCCCAGGCCGATGCGGGTGCTGTCGAGTTCGGGGCGGGTGGCGATCCAGTCGCAGGCGCGGCGGATATCGGCCACGCTCTGGGCCATCACCTGGCGCAGGGCTTCGGGGTCGGCGGGCACGGCCAATTCACCGCTGCGGGTGCCGGCGGGGGCGCGCTCCATGTGGTACGGCAGGGTGAGGGCGAGACTGGCAATGCCTCGCCGGGCCAGCTGGTCGGCCATCGACATCTCGACCCGGTGATCGGTGGCGCCCCAATAGTGCAGCAGAATGACGACCGGCACCTTGCCCAGGCGGTCCGTCGGCAAGGTGAAGTCGGCCACCACGACATCGTTGAGGAGTTGACCGCTGGGCCGGGGGGTGTCGTATTGGATGCGGGTGCGCGTCCAATACTCGGTGGTCAGGCGCGGTTCGGGCCGCCCAAAGGGCACGGGGGCCGGAGGGGCAAGCAGACCTTCTCGTTGCGCCGCTGGGGTCGGTTGGGCCAAAGTGAGAGCAGCGCACACCACTGCGAAGAAAGCCATGAATGCCCGCAAGCTCAAATCCGCCCTGGCTTTGCCCTTGGCGCTTGTCGCCTCGACCTCGGTGGCCAATGCCCCCAGCCTGACGGACTGGGACGCGGCCTTGGGCGTAGTGGGACTCAACACGCAAACCGCACGCTTTGACCCGAGCATGCTCTCATTCTATCGTGAAGGCGAATTCGCGATGCCCATTTACGACGGATTGATGGGAAATCCGTGGAATGCGCCCTTCTTGATGGACATGCACCGGCGTTCGCTGACGGTGACCGTGAGCAACCCGCTGGAGACGGTGAGCGTGGTGTCCCGGCTGGCGGGGATCCCCTCCCGGCGTGAACTGCTGGGCGACCCCATTGTGGGCGCGAAGACGCGGGCGGCGGCCCCCGGGGCCTTGGCAAGTACCTTGGCCAACTACCGCCAGCAGGGCTTGATCACGGGCACGGTGCCCAGCCTGGACGAAGTTCCGGCCGACATGCAGCGGGCCTGCGCCCTGATGCTGGACGTCTTGCTGACGAGCCACCGGTTCCGGGCGGCGGCGCTGGCCGATATCAACGACATTCCGGCGGCTTATGCGCGGGCGAGTCGACCGGAAGGCGCCTACGATCCGGTGGAATCGGCGCGCAGCCGTCAACTGGATCGGCGGATTGACCGGCGCTACCTGGCCGCGGCCGGGCAGGACTTAGCGGCGGCCACGGAGGCGGCGCACCTTCTTTTGCGGACGGTGGATCGAAGTGCGCAGTTCCGGGTGGAGATTCCGACCAAGTGGGGGGCGATCATCCTGGGCGGCGCGGGCAACGACACTTACGGCGGCAAAGAGACGCTGCTGGTGCTGGACACGGGCGGCGATGATACATACATCAATGCCCCCGCAACCTTGAGCGATCAAAACTGGGCAAGCATTGCGGTGGACGTGCGGGGCAACGACAAGTACCTGAGCGATGCCGCGCTGGCGACTACCGAGATTGCCCAGTGGACCTCGCGCAATGGGGCGCGGGCACAGGCCGGGCCGGGCGGTGCGATTCTGGGCGTGACGATGCTGCTGGATGCCGAAGGCGACGATTTGTACCGGTCTCACCGCATGGGGTTGGGCGGAGCCGTCTACGGGATGAGCTTGTTGCGCGATTTAGCCGGGAAGGACACTTACGATGCCTACGCCGACGCTCAGGGGTTTGCCCGGGCGGGGGCTGGCATCCTGGAAGATGCCGATGGCGACGACACGTACACTGGATTCTTGCAGGTTCAGGGCGTGGGATTGACTTTAGGCGCAGGTCTCTTGCTCGACCGCTCCGGCGATGACCGCTACACGGCCAACGACGAAGTGATCGATTTTCCCTCGCCGCAGACGAGCGAGCACAACGTGAGCATGTCGCAGGGCGCGGGCAACGGGGTTCGGCGGGATTACCTGGGCGGCGACAGCCTGGCCGGGGGCGTCGGCGTGCTGATGGACCAGGGCGGCAACGATGAGTACTCCTGCGGCGTGTTTGGCCAGGGCGTGGGCTACTGGATGGGCGTGGGCCTGCTGTGGGATCAGATGGGCAACGACCAGTACACCGGTCAGTGGTATGTGCAGGGCGCAGCGGCGCACTTTGCCGTTGGAATCCTGGAAGACGGCGGCGGGCGGGATGCCTACAACGGCTTCCTCAACATGTCTCAAGGGGCCGGGCACGATTTCTCGCTCGGCGCGCTGTTTGATTACGCCGGGTCGGACGCTTACGCGGCCTCGCCGCTTAGTCTGGGGGCGGGCAATGCGAACGGGATCGGCATCTTCTTTGATGCCGAAGGGGACGACAACTACAACGCCCAGGGCACCGCGCTGGGCAATGTCAATCCCGCCCCCGTGGGGAGCCTCCGGGAACAAGCCCTGTCCCTCGGAGTGTTCTTAGATTTCGGGGGCACCGATCAGTTCCCGGCGGCGGTGCCGCACGCGGTGGATGGGTCTCGCAAGGGCACCTTTGTCCGGCGCGGCGAACCCGAGCCGACGGGCCAGTACGGTGTCTTCTGGGCCAGATAAATGATTCCGATCCGCGATGATTTGATCTTCCGCCAGCGGGCTGTGCTCACGCTCACGCTGGTGGGGCTCATCGCGGTGCTCTATTTTTGGGATCGGGAGGGTCGCATCTGGGGGGCCAGCATCGCCTTTGCTGACCTCGCGATGCGCCCCGGGCAGATCACGGATGTGCTGCGCGGCCAGGGCGACCCGGTGGACTTAAGCCGCCTCTTTACCTCCATATTTTTACACGCAAACTTGCCGCATATGGTGACCAACGTCGTGTTCCTCTTTGCCTTCGGGCCAAGCGTGGAAGCGGCCCTGGGCGGGGTGCGGTTTGCGCTCTTCTATCTGTTCTGGGGGGTGGTGGCGTTCCTGGCGCAGATCCAGGCCGCGCCGGAGAGCATGGTGCCGGTGCTGGGGGCCTCGGGGGCCATTGGGGGCGTACTGGGGGCGTACTTTTTGCTGTTCCCCGGCAACAACATTAAGCTGCTCATCATCCCCTTCTTGTGGCGCACGTTTGTGCTGCCGGCGTGGGTGCTGCTGGCGTTTTGGTTTGCCACCCAGCTGTTGGTGCCGCAAGAGGGCGTGGCCACCTGGGCGCACGCGGGTGGGTTCCTGGCGGGCATGGCGACGGTACTCGTCTTGGGGGGGCGGAACGCCATCCTCAAAGACTTGAAGTACGATACGATCTCAGAGTTCGATGAAGACTAAGCTCCCCATTTGGTGTGTCTTGGCCTGGGGGCTGATGTTCCTGGCCGCTTTGGCTGCCTTGTCCTATCGCCATTCGGTCGAGCATTCCAACCGCGCCGTCGGCATGTTGCTGGAAATGAAGGCGGTGCACGAACTCTCGGTCGCCGAGGGGATGACCCGCGAAGACGCCCTGGCCCGCCTCAAAACGAGCGGCTTGACCGGGATCGCGCTGAACGAAGAGCGCCTCAACGATCTCATCCAGTCCGGGCGGCTGAAGCTAGATGGCAACCGGCTGACGGCCGGCGACAAGTCCACTTACTCCCGGCTGCAGTTTGCGGTGGCCCTGCGGGGAGTGCAGCCCCTCGAGTGGACGCAGAACTCCGTGGTCATCCCCCCGGCGGATGTCGCGCTGCTCCTGGAAACCCCGTGCGGGATAAACCCGGACGACGCCATTCTGGCCCGAGCCCAGGGGCTCGAAATCGTGGCGCGCCACGCCAACATCCCGGGATACAGTTCGGGCGATATCCGGGCCGTGATTGCCGATAGCGCCGACAAAGGCGCGCGGTACTACCTCCCGCTGGGCGACCAGGTGCTGGGCCAACGCAGCGCGGTCGAGTCGCTGGTCCAGGCTCTGATTGACCACGAGATGTTCTATCTCACGATCGAGTTCAGCAACCTCGCGGGTGACCGCCGCGTGGTGAGCGAGATTCCGGGGCGCACCATTCGCCTCCACTCCATCCAGCAAGCCGAGATTGACCGCTTGACCCCCGGGGGCATCCGGGAGCGGTTTGTCAAGGCGTTTGCCGAACGTAATATTCGCTGGTTGCTTTTGCGCCCGCCGACCCTGGCCGGGGAGAACCCGATGCAAGACCTCGGCGCGACCATGCAAGTCATTGCCCGGGGTGTGGCGCATGAAAAAGGGGCCGTGCGGGCTCCCCGCGCCTTTGCCGAGCCGGTGGTGAACCCCGCCTTCCCGGCGGCGGCGACGCTGCTGGGCGGCATTGCCCTCATTGGCGTGATCCTGGTGGCTCCGTTCCCGGGCCGGTGGCGCGCCGGGCTGGCCGTGGTAGTGGGCTTGGTTTCCGTCGCCGCCCTGCTGGGTGTTTCCAAGAGTTACTTTGCTCTCATGGTCGCGGTGGCCGCGCCGGTGGTGGCCTACGCGCTGCTGCGGGGCCGAGAGGACGAGAACCCGCTGTGGGCCTTCGCGCGCACCACGCTCATCTGCGTTTCGGCTGGCCTGATGGTGGCGACCACGCTCAATGGGCTGCCTTATTACATTCAGTTGCAGCAGTTTTCGGGCGTCAAGATGGCGCACTTCCTGCCGCTCATCGTCATCGCGATCTGGTTCATTCACGACCGCTACAACCTCAAAGAACTGGCCAAGGAACCTATGCGCTGGGGACCGGTGTTGGGGTCCATGGCGGGCGGCTTTGTGGTGCTGTTCATGCTTTCCCGCACCGGAAACGATGGCCCGGCGGGCGTGAGTGGACTGGAGCTGACCGTGCGGTCGCTTCTTGAATCCGTTCTCCCCGTGCGCCCGCGCACCAAGGAGTTCCTCATCGGGCACCCGTTGCTCTTGCTCGGGTTGCTGTGGCGGCACCGCACCCAAGGCCAGGGCAAGCTTGCGCCGGAGATCATGATCCTCGCGGGGTTCATTGGCCAGGCCAGCATCATCAATACGTTCTGCCACTTGCACACGCCGCTCCAGGTCACGGTCATTCGGGTCACGGTGGGATTGGTGCTCGGGGTGGTCGGCGCGCTGGCCGCGTGGGTCGCCTTGCGCCCGTTCATCCGCCAAGAGGCACAATAAGGACAACTTATGGCAAATCTCCTTTTGGCCGGATACTTCGGCTGCGGCAATTTGGGTGATGACGCCATTCTGCTGGGCTTCCTCAACGGCATCGCCGGCAAGGGCCACGAAATTCAAACCCTGTGCGGCAGCCCGGACCGGGTGATGAACGCCTACGGTGTGCGAGGCATCCCCCGGCTGGACTTCAACGAAGTGGGGCGAGCGCTGGACGATACGGACGCCCTGGTCTTCCCGGGCGGCAGCATTTTCCAAGATGTCACCTCCATGCGCAGCGTGGCCTACTACTACAAGCTGGTGGCCATGGCCAAGAAGCGCGGCAAGAAAGTGGTGATGCTAGGCCAGGGCGTGGGGCCGCTGAACGGCATGATCGGCCGTACGCTCAGCGCGAAGGCGTTCAACCTTGCTGATGCGGTGGTGGTGCGCGATCCGGGTTCCTCCGATACGCTCCGCAAGATTGGCTACAAAGGTATGCCCCGCTTGGCCGCCGACGCGGCCTTTTTGTTGCCGGCCCCTCAAGTGGAAGAGGATCTACCCCGGTTCGGCGTGGCGGGCATGAAGACGGTCGGTATCAGCGTGCGCCCGTTTGGCAAGGACAAGGGCAAGGCGGTGATTGAGACGTTCGCCGAGCTCACGCGCATCCTGTTCAGCAATGGGTGGATGCCCGTGCTGATCGAAATGGACAGCGCCATGGACAAGAGCGTCATCAGCGCCATTGGCAAGGCCAACGGGGGCAAGGTGCCCGAAATCAAGAATCTCCAATCGCCCATTGACGTGCAAAAGCGCATGACGCGCATGGACGCCGTGATTGCCATGCGTCTGCACGCGGGCATCTTGGCCAGCACGGTGGGCGTGCCGCCCTTTATGGTGAGTTACGACCCGAAAGTGACGGCGCTGACGAACCTCTTGGGCTTGCCGGCCCCTCCCACGGTCGAGAACCTGAATGCCGGGCGCATTTTTGATTTGTTCAAGGATTTCCAAAGCCGACAGGAATCGTTGGCGAAAACGATGGACGGGCGCCGCCAGCAACTGGTGCAGCAAGCGCGTGGCAATATCGATGCGCTGGATTCGGTACTCGGTCGCTAGCCTCAGCCTGCTGGCGGGCATGACGCTCGTCGCGGCGCAAGAAGGGGCGCCGGACTCCGTACAGGAGACGCCGCCGCCTGTGGAGACACCCGCCCCGGACGAACCCAAACAGGCTCTGCGCGGACGCCCGCACCGTGCCCCGGTTGGTGAATCCGCTGTTCCCCAGGCCGCCGTAGTTAGTGCTCTTGAAGGCATCGCGGTCACCGGTGATCCGGTGGTTATGATAGCCAAAGACCCGGAACCCGCTCAGCACCACCTTGGTTTGCAGTTCGCGCACCAGGTTGCGCCACATCCGGTCAATCTCGGACT
>CALRVA020000036.1:0-18907 GCA_943371495.1 Archangium gephyra
GGCGCGTGCCTGGAGATGATCCACATGGCGACCCTGGTGCACGACGACGTGATTGACGGGGCCAGCACCCGCCGGGGCCGAGCGACGGCCGGGCGCGTTTTTGGCGACACCGCCAGCATCCTGGCTGGAGACGTGCTGCTGGCGAAGGCCATGCGCATCCTCGCCCTGGATGGCGACCTCGCCATCATCCGCATGACCAGCGACGGTGTGAAGGAAATGGCCGAGGGTGAAGTCCTTGAGTTGCAATTCCGCAACGAATGGTCCATGCCGGAAGAAGAGTACATGCGCGTTCTGCGCATGAAGACGGCGGCTTACGTGGAGATCTGCTGCCGCACCGGGGCCATGGTGGCGGGCGCCGACGAGGCGACGACGAACCTCCTGGGCACGTTTGGTCACCATCTCGGCATGGCGTTCCAGATCATTGACGACCTGCTGGACTACACCGGCGACAGCCAGAAAACGGGCAAGCCGCTGGGCACGGACTACCGTGAGGGCTGCATGACCCTGCCCCTGATGCGCCTGCGCCCGCACCTTAGCGAAGCGGAGAACGAGCGCTTTGCCCGGCAGTTTGGTGAGGACCCCTCCACCGAGGAAGTGGCAGCCTTGATCCAACTGATGCACGAGCGCGGCCCCCTCGCCGAAGCCCGCGCGGTGGCGATGGAACACGAACAGAAGGCCATGGCGGCACTGGCAGCCCTGCCCGCCTCTCCGCAACGCGAATTGCTCTCCTGCGTGACGGAGTTCGTTTCCGGCCGCGATCAGTAAGACCGTGTACGGCCTTTACGCATTCGACCTCGACGGCACGATCTACCGGGGCGACGAAGCGATTGACGGGGCGGCCGATACAGTGCGGACCTTGCTGGATCGTGGGGCGCGCGTGGTTTATCTCACGAATAACTCGGCGGCCACCCCCGAGGGTGTGACCCTTAAGCTTGAACGCATGGGAATCCCTTGCGAGCCCGGGTGGGTGTACGGCACGGGGCCGTTTGCGGCGCAGCTTTGCCGCGAGCGGGGATACCGGCAGGTGCACGTGGTGGGCGAGCCCGCTCTCCACCAAACCTTTGCCGAGGCGGGGCTAGGCCTGGCTGGCAGCAACCCGGAAGCCGTGGTGGTGGGTATCTGCCGTTCGTTGACTTACGCGATGGTGGCTGAAGCCGCCGATCTCATTCGCGCCGGTTTGCCATTCATCGCCACCAATACTGATGCCACCTATCCGATGGCCGGGGGGCGGCTTCAGCCCGGGGCCGGGGCGGTGGTGGCGGCAATTCAAACCGCCGCCGGACGCGAACCGGAAGTGCTGGGCAAACCTGCCGCCGCCATGCTCTTGGCCGCGATGAAGGCGGCCGGAGTCGAGCCCGCAAGCACGCTCATGGTGGGCGACCGCTACGAGACTGACATCCTCTGCGGGCAAGCGGCGGGGTGCGACACCTGGCTGGTCACCACGGGCGTTGTGTCCGACCGGCCCGCCGCCCAACCCGGCGGCGACAACCTCCGCGAACTCCTGGATTACGAACCCGAATCGCCCTGCTGAACTCGAAGCTCGTCTTCGGCCTGCTTCACGGCTTTGAGCTCACTGAGCACCGCGTCGAGCGTCTGCGAGCTGGAATACTCCAGCGGAGCCGATCCGGGCGCGGTAGAGAGGCTGGATTGAGCCCCTTCCACCTCGTCGGCCAGGTGCCGGAGCCGTTCCGCCACGGCCATCCCCCCGCGCACGATTTGCTCGCTGTGAGCCGACTTGTGCGCGTACTCGGTCCAGTCCGAAGCGGCCAGAGTCTTGAGATTGTTGAGCGCCTCCGTGATCTCGAGGTCGAAGAAGTCCTTCATCACGCCTTTGGCTTCCACGTCGCGGTCGCGCTGAGGCAACCCAATGGCCGAAGCCGCCATCGTCATCAGTTCGCTCATCGCGGTGTCGGCGGCGAGCTGAGCCTGTTGTCGCACACCCGCCCAGTGGGCACCCAGGTCAGGGGCGTTCCAAATGGGGCCATTGAGTGCGGACTGCACCCGGCTCCAGTGGTAGGCGCTGGCTTCCAAAAGCTGCAAAACGGAGGCATCCACCTCGCGGTGCAACCGGTTGCGCCCCCGGAGGGCCTGGAAGGGCCGACCCGCCACATGCGCCTGAATCTTGGCCCGCTCAGCCTCATTGCGGGGCTTGCCTTGCCGCTTGCGCAGAACGTTGACGGCCCAGCCTCCGGCGATGAGGGTGAGGAAGCCCGCGATGATTCCCGGCCCCGGGTTGCTGAGGGCGACCCCGGCCGTGATCCCGACCATCGGGGCGAGGGCGAGGACACTCACAATGCCGCCCCCAATCGCAACATCCTGACGCGCCTTGGCGGGGTCGTTCTGCGCATACGTCAAGAACGCGTTCAGATAAGGAAGTCGCTTGTCAAATCGAGCCATGCGTGAGAAGTTGTGCTCCTTAGTGTCCTACGGTGGCGGGTTGCATTCCGCGCGCACTCGGTATACCGTCTGGCGTGCGGTTCGTGGACACTCACTGCCATATCAATGACCGAGAGGCCTTTCCGGACCCCAATCGGACGCTCCATGAGGCCCAAGGGCAAGGGGTGGACCGATGCATCGTCATCGGCATAGACGAAGGGCTCAGCGAGCGGGCCGTGCAACTCGCCGAGAAATACCCGGGCGTGTGGGCGGTGGTCGGCTGGCACCCCAACCATGCCCACGAATGGACGCCCGAGGGCTGGGCTCGCATCGAGGCCTGGGCCACTCACCCCCGTGTGGTGGGCATCGGCGAAACCGGGCGCGACAACCACTGGGACTACGCGCCCGCCGCTCAGCAATGGGAAGTGTGGCAACGCCACGTGGACCTGGCCCACCGGGTGCAGAAGCCGATGATCATCCACTGCCGCGAGGCGTACCCGGAACTCTTGGATTGGCTGGAGCAGAACCCGGTCACCGTGCCGTTGCTATTCCACTGCTGGGCAGGCAACGCCGAGGATGCTGAACGCGCGATGCGCTTGGGCGCCTGGTTCGGGGTGGATGGCCCCGTCACCTACACGAAGGCTGACGAGTTGCGGGCCGTGGTGGCCATGCTGCCGCGCGACCGCATGTTGCTAGAAACGGACGCGCCCTACCTGACGCCGCACCCGCACCGAGGCGAGCGCAACAAGCCCGCCTACATCCCATTAATTGCGGAAGGATTGGCCCGGGTGTGGGGGTGCAGTGTGGGGGAGGTGGCGTCGATCACCACGACCAATGCCAAGCGGCTGTTCCCCGCGATTGTAGGATCGGCTTAGCGGCGGCGCCCGGTGGCGGGCTGCACGTCAATCTCAAGCTGAGGGGCCGTGCTGGCCTTCTCGGGGTCGACCGCCGAGGTCGAGTTCGCCGGCGCATCGTCGCCACTTGCGGCCGGGGTGGGTTCACTGGCCAAGACCGGCACACTCTGCACAATGTTCTTGGGCAACACGCCCGTGGGGATGCGCGGCCCCACAAAGAAATAGCCCACCATAGCCACGAGGCCGGGGATCAGAACCCATTTGGTGATCTCCCAGACAATGCGCGAACCCTTCGATTCGCCCAACTCACGCGCGTCAGCACGGTGTTCCATAAACATGCGTGGCCAAGGGCCAAGCCTTCCTATTGTGACTCATCCCTGGGGCCTTTTCGTTCCAAGGGCCACACTGAACACGTAGGACTACGGGCGTGAGAGCGGACATTTACGAAGATCTGTGGGAAGTTGAAGCGGAGACCTTCCAGACTCTGCCGCCCGACGCTGGGCACTCGGCGTACCCCTACGTGCCCTTGGCGGCTTCTGGCTCCGCCCAAATGGTGAGCCTGCGCACGGTGGTGCTGGAGAACCAGTGGACGCGCATCACGGTCTGCCCTGACCTCGGCGGCGCGATCATCGGCTGGCAAGACCTGCGCACCGGGGAAGCGATTTTAACGGCCCCCAAACGGCTGCAGCCGGAGGCGGGCGGCCCACGAGGCACGACCGTGCGCGCCGGGATTCAATGGCAGACCTGGCCGGATGAGCGCCGCCTGATGACCGGGCGCGTGGACTTCCGCATTCACGCCGACGAAAGCGAGGACGGGGCGGTGGCCGTGTATCTGCACGAACTCTTGGCCGGGGTGGCCGCCCAATGGACGGCCTGCCTGACGTTGGAGCCTGATTCGGCCGCCCTGCGGGTGGAGTTCCGCCTGCAGAACCTGAGCCTGTTGCCACTGCGTTTGGATAGTGGCTTCTCGGTGGCCGGTGCCCGGTGGAGCGACCAGCGCGTGACCTGGCTGGCCCCCGGGCGAGGTGGATTGGGCGTGGTGCCGGTGAGCGGCACGTTGTACGCCTCGGAAATGGACCTGCGCCGGCGGGGAGACACCCAGCCGTGGCTGGCCCCGGGCGCGGTGGAATCTTGGAGTTGCCTGGTGGTGCCGTTCTCGGATTCTCGCGCCGAAAGTGTGGCCGGGGACGAAGTTTCCCCCGTGGTGTCGGAAGCGGGCGCCCTCATGGTGAGTGCCGAGGGGATTTTCTTGCAGGCCGCCACGCCGCTGGAGAGCGTGCGGCTATTGCTGGGCACCGAAGACGGCCAAACCCACACCGCGCCGGTGGCCTGGAACCCCGGGTCACTCCAGTTCTTCTCCGCGGAACAACTTCCAGGCCGGGCCATCGCCGCGCGGCTTGATTCAGCGGACCAAAGTGGCCTCCTGGCTTGGCCGGGGGTGCCCGCCCCGTCTTCTCCCCTTCCCTCCGGAGCCCTTGCCGCGCTGGGTGAACCCGTACCAAACTCCGAAGAAGCCGCTTGGCACGCCGCCATCGCCCAGCACCTCTCGCTCCCGGACGTAACCAACCCGCTCCTGCGGCCCCTCGCCGACCTGGAATCCGCGCGCCGCGCCTTGGCCGAGGGCAACGCCGAAGCCGCCGCCACCGCCTGTCAGTGGTGCCTGGCCCGCACCCACGACCAAGTGACCGCTTGGTGGCTCCACGCCATTGCCCAGCGACGCCTCGGCCGCGCCGAGGAGGACGAAAGCCTGGCCCACGCGATGGTGCTGGACCCCATGGACCTGCGCCTGCGCGCCGAAAGCTTCCTGCGGCAGCCCGTCGCCGAGAGCAAGGAACCACTGCCCTTCTTGCGGCCTCTCGCCGCCAACGCCGACGCCGCCGTGGGGGTGGTGGGTGACTACATTGCCTTGCGAAGCACCATGGACGCCGCCCGCCTGGTGGATGAACTGATCCGGCATCGCGACCTGCCCCTGCTGCGCTACCTTCGGGCGTGGAGCTACCTCAAGTTCACCCGGATGGAGGCGGAAGCGATGACCGACCTGCGCGCCGCCGCCGCGCTGCCCCTGGATCCGCCCCTGCCCTGGCGACCCCTGGAAAAACAGATCATCCGGGACCTCGCAGAGAGGTTCCCGGATGATGCAGCGCTCCAAGGCTGGAGAGGGCTGGTACTCGATTAGGTCAGGGGCTTAGTGGCCCGTACCGGCGGCGGGCGGGCGATTGCCTGCCGTCGTCGGAGCGGCCTTGGGCCGGATGAGAATGCTGCGCGAATCCGTCAGTACGTATTCGAGGTCCGCGGCCTTCGTCACCGTGTCCAGTGCAAATTTAAGCGTGGTGCCCACCAAGAAGGCGTCGAGCTTGTAGGCCGGCACCTTGGCGTCCACATCAATGATGATGCCGCTCTGGCGCTGGAAGTCCGCAAACACGGCGCGGATATCAGCCCGCTCCATCTTGGTGGTGACCAAGCGCTTGAGGTCGTTTTCAGTCAGGCGGATCGGCGGCGGCGGAATGACCGGGCCACCCTGGGTGCCGGCGCCTGTGCCACTGCGCTTGCTGATGAAGTAGATGCCGTTATCCAGCGTGAACTCGAGCTGGCTGACGCGGCAGATGATCTGGAGAGCTTCTTCAAACTCAACGCCGGAAAGAGCGAGGTAGAGGTCCACCTTCGCGCTGGGTTCCAGCACAAAGCTCTTGCTGCCCTGTTCAAAGAGGTCGAACAAGACTTCGCGGACATCGTGGCCGCGACTGGTGATCGTGATCTGTCCGGCTTCGGAGGTCTTCACCGCCGCCTCAATTTCTTGAGTCTGCGATTGCGTTTGGGTGTCCTGCGTCGTCGCCTTACCGGCTTCATCCGGCGTGACGGGAGGGGTGACGAGGCCACTCATCAGTGACATGGAGCAAAGAATCGAGGAGAGTGCCATCTCAGTTTTTCTTTTCGCCGTTGGGCAAGTACACGGTCACCTTGTTTTGCGGGGTGCCGGAATTGCTTTGCGGGCGAGGGGTCGTGGCCGGGCGCGGAGCCGGGCGGGACGGGGCGGGACGAGTCGGCGCAGGCCGACGCGTGGCAGAGGTAGACGGCCGGGAGCGCCGTTGGGAATTCGTGGTTGAACTTTGGGTTCGGGTCGGGGCCGGAGCGGAGCGTTGAGCTTGCACCACTTGGCCATCGCGGGCCTTTAGGATCGGGGCGTCTTCCATGGTCGCGTGACCCGGCAGACTCAATCCGCCCTGCTGGCGGGACGCGTGGGTGGTGGAATTGGAATTCGTCTTGGGGGCCGCCGCGTGGCCGTCGGTTTCGCCATGGGCGTCTTCCTTCTTGTCGGCGTGCTCGTCTTCGGTGGGGACATCCTCGGCCTTGTCGGCATGCTCGTCGGTGGCATGCTCGTCCGTCGCATGCTCGTCCTTGGCGGTTTCGTCTTCGGCGTGCTCGTCCTTGGCGGTGTCTTCCTTGGTGGCTTCGTCCGTCTCGCTGGCCGCTCCGTCCTTCTCGGATTCCTTAGATTCCTTTTGGGCGGTGGCTTTGCTGCCGGCCTTCGCCCCGAGGAGCGCGGTCGGATCACGGAGAATGGTGCTCATCGCGATGAGCGTGAGCGCCAGACCGATGGACGTGAAGGCGACCCGCATATTGACGCGAGAATCTTTGACAAACGGGGTGCCCGGATCGTTCATCCAGCCGTTCGACTTGGAAGGAGCGAGGCGCTTCGCCCCGGGCAGGGGCAGGCGGGAAATGAGATTGCGAACAACCTCGCCCACTTGCAAAAGCAGCTCGTTGGGGGTGACCTTGGCTTTCGGTTCGGCCGGGGCGGCATCGCCCATCAAGACCTGACGCAGACGCACGGCTTCCAGGCGGCACTCTTCGCAAATCCGAAGGTGCTGTTCCAGGTCCGCATCAATCTCGGCCGGGAGTTGCTCTCCTTGACCCAAGCGCTTCAACTGCGCTCGCGCCAGGTGACATTCCACATTTCCGATTGCCATTTCTTACAATTCACTTCAGGTTTTTGTCTCGAAGTGATTTGACCTCCAATCAGTCAATCGGTATGCATTTCGGGTTTCTTCAGGGTGAGGCCCCAGAATTTTGCGAGGGACCTAGCCGCGCATGCCGGAGAAGGCCGACTCCAGCAAATCCACGGTCATCATCACGCGGTAACGGGCTTGGCGTTCATCCGCACCCTGACCCATCCAGGCGTGGCAGCCGGGGTTGCCGCTCACGAGGATGTCGGGGGTCGTTCGCTCGACGTGGTCGAGCTTGCGCTCTAGCAGTTGCCGGGCCAGCTTGGGCTGGGTGACGTTGTAGGTGCCGGCGCTGCCGCAACACATTTCGCTCTCTTCAATGTCCAAGAGCGTGACGCCGGGGATGGCGCGAATGAGTTCGCGGGGGGCACTGCGGATGCCCTGACCGTGGGCGAGGTGGCAGGCATCGTGGTAGGCCACGCGCACCGGCTCGGCAAAGCCGGGGGCTTGGCGGAGGACCTCGGCGAGGCCGTTTTGGAGGAGGAACTCGGTGGCCTCATGGACGATTGGACCGAGGCTTGACTCCTTGAGATGGCTGCCACACCCGGCGGCATTCACGATCAGCGGGACGTTGGGGGGCAGGGCTTCGGTCAGGGCATCAAGTCTATGGTGGGCGGCCTTGAGGTCGCCGGCGTGGGCGTGCAGGGCCCCGCAGCATTGATTCTTGGGCGCCGGGATGGTGGCGTAGCCCACGCGCCGGAGAAGGCGCCGGGTGGCCTCGTGGGTGCTGGGGTAGAGCACGCCCATCACGCACCCTTCGAGGAGGGCGACTTGCCCTTTGATGGGGGGTAGCTCGTGGGGTCGCAACGGCGGCCATTGGCCAGGGGCTTCGCGCTGGGGGACACGGGCTTCCGATGCTTCCGCCGTGATGGCCCGGGAAAGGAACGCCGGCACGCGCCCGCCCGGAAGCAAGCCCCCTAGCAGGGTTTGAGCCCGGAAGATGGTGGGATTCGTGATGGTATTGATGAGGGCGGCTTCCGCGCGGCGCGGTTGGACCTGCCTGAGTTCGTGGCGGGCCAGCTCTAGGATCATCCCATAATGCACACCGCTCGGGCAGGCGGTTTCGCAAGCCCGGCACCCCAGGCAGGTGTCCAGGGCGTCTGCCGTCTCGGTCCACTCGATCTGGCCTTCGTCGGCGGCGCGGGCGAGGTTAATCCGCCCCCGCGGCGAGCGCGACTCGTCACCGGTCAAGACAAAGGTGGGGCAGGCTTCGAGGCAAAAGCCACACTTGATGCACTTGGCGGTCAGGTCTGACAAGGGCTCGGCCATGCCTCCATTGTGACGCTAAACTAGAGCCAATGCGATTGATGCGAGGCGGAACGGACGGCAGCCCCCTGCGGGTGGCCGTGATTGTGAGCCGCTGGAACGAGTTTGTCACTACCCCCATGCTGGAGGGAGCCCTCGATACGCTCGCCAGCCAGGGCGTGAAGGACCCGGTGGTGTACGCGGTGCCCGGCACGTGGGAGATCCCGGTGGTGGCGGCCGAACTCATTCGTCGCAAGGAAGTGGACGCCGTGGTGGCCCTGGGCTGCATTCTGCAAGGGCAGACCACGCACGCGCAGCTCTTGGCCGGGGATGTGAGCCACGCGCTGATGGACTTGCAGGTTCAAACCGGGGTTCCCATCGCCTGGGGCATCCTCACTCCGGACACGGCGGATCAGGCTATCGACCGCGCCGGAATGAAGATGGGCAACAAGGGCCGTGAGGCCGCCAGTGCCGCGATTGAGATGGCGAACGTGCTCGCCATGAAGTCGAGTTAAGCGGCTTCGACCTGCGGCAGGGCGGGCATCCACACCATGCGGAACCGTCCGCCCCGCTTGGCGGCAAAGCGCCAGCCTCGGGCGCGCAGTTCGGTCTGAATCTCCGTGACCATCGTGCTCGAGAGCCCCGTCAGGTCCACGTGCATAGATCCACCATTGAGTTCCGCGCGCCGGGCGAGCCGGTCGGCTTCCTTGGTCACCACACAGTGGCGAAGGCGGTGGATTCGTTCTCGGAGGAAGATGTCTTGCATGTCAGTCTCCTGTTTTAGTAGACGAATGAATAGTAGACGAAGTTCCACCCCCAATGCAAGGGGCCTAGAAACTTTTCTACATCTTTTTTCAACTTTCTCGAGATTTGAACCTAGCGCGGCACCATGGTGATGCCGTGGTTCACCTGCCGACCCTCGCCGCGCAGGGAAGAACCGTTGGCCCACAGCCCCGAACTCGCCCCGCCGTCAAGGCCAATGGCTTCGGTGCAGCCCAGCGCCTTCATCGTCTGCGCAAGCTGCGTAAACGTGCCCGCCGAGGCCACAAACACCACGCGCCCATCCCCCGTCACGCCCATGGCGCTCCGGGTCTGGCTACCGGCCACGCGGCTACTGGTGAAGCCTTCCGCCGTCGGGTTGCAGTCCACTTGCCCGCCCCGCACCAGCGTGGGGCCACAGCCAATCCACACCGAGTTTTCCGTCCACACCTCGGGCCGCCGCATGTTCGGCATCTTCAACGACCATTGCACCTGGTCCCCGGGGCGGAACCGGTCCGCCTGGCTCCCATCCGATCCCCGGAACAACAACACGCCGCCCCCGTCCGGGATTGCTACGTCGCCTTCGCCCTTGTCAATCACCCTGCGATTGGCATCAATGCGCACGTAGCGGCCCGCCAGGCCCGTCCGTGCCCCCCACGCTCGCGTATACAACGCCGCCACGCTGGCCCCCGGCGTATGGTTCACCCGGTAGAGATAAAACGAACGCCCGCCCACCGTGCCGGTGATCTTGGGGTTGCCGCGTTCCACCTGAGCAGTGCCGTCCGGGGCGATGGCCAGCACCGAGCCCACGCTGCCCAGGCTCTGCGGCCAGCCATTCACCACCAGGGTGTGATAGGGGTCGGCCACGCCGTCGCGGCTGTAGGCATCAAAGTAGCCGCCGTTGATCACGGCCTGGGCGCCGGTCGCCCGGGCCATTGCGGCCAGCGAGGAAACGCCCCCAGCCCGGCCGCCGCCCCACGCCACGCCCACGCGCACTTCCGCCAATTTGGCTGAAACCACCACCGCCGAGCGGGGAGAACTCACCCGCGAAACATTCACCACCGTCGGGGCGGAAGAGGTCGCCGCCACCGGATCCACACCCGGAACCGCACCCAAAACCAAGGCTAACCAAGCACTCATGCGCTTCATTATTTGGAATTTTGCGCACTTTCCTCTATACTGAGGCGTGAGACCAGGAACAAATCATGTCATGGCGGCAAAAGCGATCCCTCGGTGAGGAGTTCGTCTCAAAGATTTACGACACGTTCCAGGTGGACGAACGCTACGTCCTGGATCATCCGGATGGGTTCACCTACTGGTCCGGCGACCTCGCCACGACCGTGCGCACCGACCCCGGCCTCTTCCGGCAATCGCAGGTGACGTACCGTGTCACCGCCACCACGGAGTTCATTCGCGGGCGGGGGCGCGTGGCGGAGGTCATCCTCGCCCTGGAAGACATCCTCGACCACGGCACCATGTCGGGCGCGGTCTATAACCCGCAGTCCGACGTTTTTGCATTGGAATGCGGCGTTTACGCCACCGAGGACAACGCCGAATTCAGCAAAGGCGCGATGGCGGCGGCTGTGTGCCTGCAAGTGAACGAAGCCATGGTGCTGAGCACGCGCCTGGCCGAACACCTCCGCACCAGCATCGCCTATAGCGCGCACCCCACCCAGGGGCCACGCTCCGGGGTGGACGAGTCGCTTTCGCATACGTTCGAACAGTTCACGGCCAGCGGGGCCGCCCCCAACCGGTGGCACGGCCAACCCGAGTGGCAGCAAGCCGAATGGGTGATGGAGCGCGAAGCCATCACGTTCGAATCGGACCACAAGGGACGCATTCACGCCACCTTCCCGTGGCACTGCGGCGGCGAGCCGATTGATTTCTTGGTTAGCATCGAAGAAGTCCACCCCCGCCTCGGAGCAGGCCTGCACGCCACCTTAGTCATCCCTATGTCCTTGCCCAAAGCTGGCATCGGCAAACTGGCGCTGAATCTCAACCATTACGAAGCGAACGAGTACAAGCGGTGCCACACTCTGGGCAGCTGGTGCATGCACGATGAGAAGTTGGCCTTCCGGCTGTTTGTCCCCAACCTGCTCTACACGCCGCAGGCCCTCACTGAAGTCTGTGTGGCTATGGCCACCCGTGCCATTTGGGTGGACGAGTGGTTCGTAGCCTTACGCCAGCAGGCCGCGCAGCCCTCCTCTTAGGGGTGGCGGCTTTGGCGGGGTGCCAACCCTCGGCCCCGACGGCCGAAGCGGCCGGGCCGAACCCGATCTACGCCGAGTTGCACGCGGCGGTGCAGGAGTATCGCCTGCGGAGCCAAGACCGCTACCCTTCGGCCTCGGCGTGGCAGACCCAGCTCCAGCCCTTCGCCAAGACCCGACTGGACACGGTGGAAGGCATCTGCTACAACGCCGCGCTCAGCGATGTTAGCGCCATCACGGTGCGCAAGCCGGAGGTGGTGGTGCTGTTCTTCAGCTGCGCCAAGAAGTCGGCACCTCGGGCGGGTGGCCTGCCGGACATGGCCCAGCCCCCTGGCGAGGTGGTGATGGCCTTTGGGGATGGCAGTGTGCGCACCGCCCACCCGGAGTTCAAGGGGCGCGAATTCCTGTGGGATCCCCGCCGGATTTCGCCCGATCTCTGAGCCTAGCGGGGCGCCCAGAGCGCCTGGTAAGCGAACCAGCCGCCCATCAGCACGCCGTAGCCCACAATCACCCAGCGCAGGGTTTCGGGGTTGATGCGCAGGCTGCCCCGGGCCGCGCCGTAGCCGCCCAGCACACTCCCGATAGCCAGGGCGAGGGCGGGTTCCCACCGCACCAGCCCCTGCACCACCAGCAGTACCGCCGCCGAAAAATTGATGAGCAAGCCCAGCACGTTCTTCAGCGCGTTGGCGTCGTGCAGGTCGCCGGGGTGGATGAGGCCAAGCACCGCCAGCATCAAGATGCCCATCCCCGCGCCGAAGTAGCCGCCGTAGACCGCCACCAAAAACTGCACCAGCACCGCCCACAGGGCCGCCCGGGGGAGGTTGCGGCACCAGGCTGAGAGCTGCGGCTTCAGGGCCAGGATGACCGTGGCCACCAGGATGAGCCCGGGCACCAATTGGTCAAACAGCTTGGCGTCGGTGAGGGTGAGCGCCCAGGCGCCTATGAGCGCGCCGATGAGCGTGGGGAGGAAGAGGAGGCGCAGGTTGTCTTTGGCCGAAGGGAGACGTTCTCTCAGCCCCCAGGCCCCGGCGATGCCGCCCGGCCACTGCGCGGCGGTGTTGGTGGCGCTGGCCACCACGCTGGGTACCCCCGCCGCCACCAGGATGGGGAACGAGACCAGCGAGCCCCCGCCCGCCACCGCGTTGACGCCCCCCGAGATGACCCCCGCCACCAGGAACAGCGCCCACTGGCCCGCGCTGAGTTCGAAGGGGATCATGGATGGGGAGTGTAACCCACGCGTTAGAATAGAGCGTGAGGAGTGGGCGTCGTAAATGGTCCACTCCTGGCTTTCTTCGTGGCCCAAAGCGCAATCGACCCTGAATTGTTGATCTTGCAACTATTTTCTTAATCATTTTCTTTGCTGCACCCTTGACAATTCAATCAATGAGGGGGGAATACTAATCGCATGAGGGCCTTTCTCGGCGTCCTAATGGCTTTGGTCTCGACATTGACCTTTGGGGCCGTTGCCATTGAGATTCAGACCGGCGGTACGCCACTGCCCACCTATTGGAGCGGCACCAGTTGCCGGCTGGATGTATTCGCCTACTCCCTGCCAATTCAAGAGCCTGGAGAAGGCCCCGGTTGGACGGAGCCCACGATTGACGAAGCATGGATGTGGCTCAGGGGCTATGAGAACCCGAACGACCCCCAAGAAGAGACAACGACGCAGGAGATTTTCCACTGGAAGCGCCGGATGACTCCAAGGCCCGGCCCATTTAACTTCAGCGTTGGTCAGCGCATTATGTTCGACAGTTCTCAATTCAAGCATGGATCTCGGGTCGAAATCCACGTGAAGATCATTGAGAATGGGGGCGCAGTTACGGAGGCGCGCGATTCGACCACGGTTTACAATGTGGCAGGAGTATTTTCTCACCGCCACGCACATGAGACTCATAGGCCAGATCTACCGAACCCAGTGACTGCTGCAGTTGAAATCCGACCGGTCCTAATGCAAAACAACTATTATGTGCCTTTTTTCGAGGTTGGAATATCCGGAGTCCCAACTACAACGTGGAATACAGGTCAGCTTCTCAATGCACACAGTCAATGCACTCTACTATACGTTGATACACATGGCGGGAGCGGAATTGGTGGAAGTAACTTCTCACACATTTGGGACAATAACAACGCTACATTGTGCGCATTACCGGGCTCACCATTCCCAGATATGCTAACCGCATCGCAATCGAAGGTGGGCACCGGCACTCCTCCATTCCAGAATGGCTTGCCTCCAACTTGGATATCGTACATTGATGCTTGTTCAGTGTCGAACAATAACCAATTCGCGGAAGCTACACTTTGGCCCTACCTCAACTACTACGGTGGCTGGACAGAAAATCAAGCTACTATCGGTTGGAACGGTGATTCGGCATGGTACTCGAAGTCCCATCATGCCATCGAGATGTACCATATGATGCTACTCGATAGACTAGACGTTGACGTCGCCCGAAACGACGGCGGTTCGACCCCTAGAGTTTCTTACTTAGGAACCATGGTCGTGCATGGCGACTATTTTGCCAGACTTAAAGGGGCATATTACCCATTTGTGAATCCAAATGGAACGCGAAAGCTCCTGGATAATGACGGTGACTTAGTGCACGACTGGTGGTATGCATACTAATATGAAGACATACTCAAGACAATGTAGAATTCTGTATTCAGTTGGCATTGCGACTGTTGTCGTGATTGCCTTCGTCGGATCATCAGGTACTTTGACTGCTTCCAAGCAACGTCCTCTCAGTCAGCCGACTGACAACGATGACCCGGCTGTTGCAGCAGCTTATCGCTTCTTCGAAGGTATCGGGGAAGCCAGTACCCCAGATTTACTACAGCGAGGACGACAGCTACGTTCGAAGAATGCTGTATCCGTGTTGATCTCTCGCGATGAAACCGGCTTTTCGGATGTCATTGTAGATATGAACACTTTCGCAGTGTCATTCTCACGGGCCGGAAACCCGATTTCGCTCGGCTACGACCCCAAGAAGCCAAATTTAATCAAATCTGAAGCGGACTTGCTTCGACGCGCCACTGAACTCCACGCTTGGAACAACACGGGCGAAGCCAAATGGGGGCCAGTAGGAAAGATCCGATTCGAATCATTCCCTCCCCCGCAGGAAGAAGTAAAGTTTGAGAATGGCATGATCCGTGGTCCCGTTAAGCTTGGTCCGCGGGGCAAACTTTATTACGGCATCACGGAGTTAGATGGCGTGCCCGTTTGGGATAACACGACGGCTAACACCTACATGGAGATCTGCCTCAATACCGGGCTTATCGCTGTTTGGTCTGGCCACGGAGGCTATGAAGTCGTCCGCCGAGAGTGGGGTTCCACCGAGGCGCAGGCCCGCGAAATTGCTGAAAGCTACAAGTGGGAGGCGTGGCGCGAAGGGGTCAGCACCTCTCGTGGCCCGGTGACTTCCCTCCGCAAAATGTGGATCGCCGAGAACTACAGGGCCCGCCCCGCCCGGCTCATCCCGGGTTACGTTGCCCAGTTCACCGAAAACGTGTGGCTGGAGATCGACGCCGAAACCGGCCAGGTGCGGAACGCCGGGGATGATATGTCGCTGGATGACGCGCCGCGCTGACCGCGCCGTCATCCCAAGCTCGCGCACAAGAAAACTGGCGCCCCGGAGAGGACTCGAACCTCCGACCAACGGCTTAGAAGGCCGCTGCTCTATCCACTGAGCTACCGGGGCAAGCCGCTCCAGTGTACCGGGCCGCCCGAAACCCACCTCCCCGGGGCCTGTCCGTGCCATCATCACGCTCATGGTTCTGGTGGTGGCGGGCGGGTCGTGCAGCGGAAAAAGCACCCTGGCCGCCGCCGTGGCCCCGCGCCTGGGCGCCCGGCACATCAAGGGCGACGCCTACTTCCGCACCGATGACCCCGCCGCCCCGCGCATCCTCATCGCCGGGCAGATGGCCTTTGACTGCAACCACCCGGAGACCCTGGACCTGGCGCGGATGCTGGACGACATCCAGGTCCCGCCCGGCCCGGTCATTGTGGACAGCCACTTTGGCCTGTATCACCCCGAGCTGCGCGCCCTGGCCACCCACCGCGTGTTTGTGGCGTGCGAGGCCGATATCCGGGCGATGCGCCGCCTAGTGCGCGGGTATCCGCACCGGGGCGAACCCCAGGCGCTGATGGAGGAATATATGGCCGGCGCCCGGCCCGCCTTCGATCGGTACATTGCGCCCACGCAGGCCTATGCGGACCTGGTGCTGGATGGTGCCCGCTCCACGGAGGCGCTGGCCGAGGAATTGCTGGCGTGGTTACGGCCATGATGGCACGAACTGAGGACTGAACTAATTGAGCCTCGCACCCAAGCCGCTCCCGGAAGTGCAGACCTTGGCTCCTCGCAAGCACAAGAACAATCAGCTTACGACGGACAATTTAGCGAGCATGACCTGCTCTCATTCTTCCCTCGATCTCAACGATATCCTTGAAATACGCAGACGGAACAACACGGCTTGGCTCATGGATATAGCGCAGAAACTCATCCTGAGTACCGTAGAAGAAGGTATTTATAACATAGTGCGGCGAACCAGAATCACCTGACTCTCGCTGAATTGGCACTGATCGCGAGTCAACTCTCCACAAAAGGACGCCAACCGGCCTTGCCTCATCTGAGGATGTAGTTCGTTGAACTTGGCCGCCCTGGACTCGGTAGAGCCATGTCCTCCATCCACTTGGCTCTTGATCCTCCAAGACAGTAATCGAATCCTGCAAGGGAATGACTATTGTCCATTTGTCGCTGCTTTGCCTGTTGTTAGATAAGAATACAATGTGTCTTGGCCCATGATCTGCGCTTTGCAGATCAACGATAACTTCACCTGCTGATGCATTAGATTCATGATATTGCCTCGCATACCACCCAACGCACAAAGCGATGCCACAAACGAAACAGATGGGCAACAACACCCTACGATTCATGCGCCCTTCCGTATAGGAGATGAATTGATCCGCAGATCTATCACTGCTGTATCCCTCGTAACGCACATTAGCAGCTCACTTGCTTCTGACTCAAAGTGCATACGATCTAGCTTCCCCTTCCATGCCGTGCAAACCAAATGAGATCTGCAACACACTCGTCTGCACCTCGGAAATTACACTCATCTCCAACACCTTCTCCTAGACCATAGTGCAAATGGCAGAGTAGCGCCGCCCTCAATGCCGAACCAACGACACCTCGTTGCACATCAGTTAGACTCGAAAGAGATTGCCTTGCCTCTTCAAATGCTTCAGCTTCAGCCAAGGTTAGGTTGAAGAAAGCGATATGCTCGATCTGAAATCGCTCAACAATCAACAATGAACAGATAATGAATGGAAGAGCCGAAGCGATTTCACTGGGTGCATCTTCGCCTCCAATCCTCGATCTGGGAAAGAACTCAACCCCCATATAGAGCACGTCAGCCGCCAGTTCCTCATTCAACTGATCGAGTCGCAACCCATCAAGATGCTGACCGCAAGGGTGCGCCATTCTAAGCATGAAGTCGGCTCCGTACACATCGATGAGAGCCTGCCGATAAACGGGCCTAAGCTGGGAGAGCGTTTGGGCCAACAGCTTGTCGGCCTCAAAGATGCTTAAGTTCTGGCCTTGCTCCATGGGTTTTCAGTCTACAGCCTGCCAACCAATTTCAGGCTATCCGCAGCCCAAACCTGATCTTGCCACGACCAGCCTCGCCGAGGAGCTTCGGCTTGGCTCCAAGCAAAAAGCCCCCACTCCCGCCAGGGAGTGAGGGCCCGCCCGCCCAGCAGACGCGACCTTAGATCACGCCCTTGGCGCGCAGGTCGGCGTAGTGGCACGCCTTGAACTTCTTGCCGCTGCCGCACGGGCACAGGTCGTTGCGGCCCACGCGCGTCCAGTCAATCTCGTCCAGGTTCACCGGGGCGGCCAGGGTGGCCACCGCCGCGCTCTCGGTCGCTTCGCCCGCATCCGCGCCGTCAGCCCGCATCATGCCGGGCGTAGGCGCATCGGGAGCCGGCTGCGGGGCTTCCACCCGCACCTGCGCCCGGAACACCAGCCGCGCCGAATCCTCGATGATCTTGCGCTTGGTGTGCTCAAAGAGGTCAAACGTTTCCTTCTTGTAAGCCACCAGCGGGTCCATCTGACCGTAGCCGCGCAGGCCAATGCCCTCGCGGATGTAGTCGATCATCTGCAGGTGGTCCATCCACGCATCGTTGATGGCGCGCAGCATCACCTGGTTCTCCAGCTTGCGCATCAGCTCGCTGCCCAGGGTTTCCTCCTTCGCCTGATAGGCGGCCATCGCCTTCTCGAAGGTGAACTCCTTGAGCGGCTCGCCCGGCTCCACCTCGATGAAGTCGGTCATGGTGCAGTAGTCAATGATCGGGAAGACGTCGCTCAGCTTTTCGTAGGCGATGAGGTGGTCATACACCGGGGTGCCGTCTTCATCCAGCACGAAGCCAGCGTCCACCGCCTCGCTGGTGATGATGCGGATGGCGCGCTCGATGTCGTCGCGGCACTCGCGGCCCAGCAGCACCTCGCGGCGCAGGGCGTAGATGTGCTCGCGCTGGGTGTTCAGCACGTCGTCGTATTCCAGCACGTTCTTTCGCGCGGTGAAGAAGTGGTTCTCAATGCGCTCTTGCGTCTTGAGAATCATCCCGGTGATCATCTTGTTGTTCACCTCTTCCATCGGGGGCCAGCCCTTCAGGAGCGGGTTCTCCAGGATCTTGGGGTTAAAGATCTTCCACAGGTGGTCTTCCAGGCTCACAAAGAACCGGCTTTCCCCGGGGTCGCCCTGGCGGCCCGCACGGCCGCGCAGCTGGTTGTCAATGCGGCGGCTTTCGTGCCGTTCCGTCCCCAGGATGTACATCCCGCCCAGGGCGCGCACCTCTTCGGCGGCGGCGCGGCGTTCGGTGTCGTCCAGCGGCAGCGGCGGGGCGGCGCGTTCCTTACCCCCGCGTCGGAAGCTCATGAAGGTGTCGGCGTATTCGTTGCTCACGCCACCGTCTTCGGCCTCTTGGGCGCGGGCGCGGCTCACCGTCTCGTCTGCCACACGGCCCCCGAGCAGGATGTCCACCCCACGGCCCGCCATGTTGGTGGCGATGGTGACGCCGCCCTTGCGGCCGGCTTCGCTGATGATGGCGGCTTCCCGTTCGTGATACTTCGCGTTCAGCACGTTGTGGGGCACGCCGTGGCTGAGGGCCTCGGTTAGGTACTCCATCTGCTGCGGGTCCAGCTTGTGCTTATCCAGGAACCAGTTCTTCACCGTCTCGCTCAGGGCGTTGGGTTCCAGCGTGGCTTTGCGCATCACGTCCTGGATTTCCGTCATCTTGAGCTCGTCCAGCGCGGTGCTGAACATGCGGTCGCCGTCATCACCGGCGGCGCGCGCCACCGACTTGTCGGAGTTCATCTTGTCGAAGAGGTAATCCGTGAGGATCAGCCGCTGCAGCATGTCCGGGGTGATGCGGGTCGAGACCTGCTCGGACTGCTCGATGGAGCGCGTC
>CALRVA020000037.1:0-18651 GCA_943371495.1 Archangium gephyra
GTCCATCATGCGCATGACGGATGGGAACCGCGAAGCCATCGCGACCATTTCCTCGGGCGCATTGAGCCTGGACGTGGCGCTAGGCGGCGGCATCCCGCGCGGACGCATTACCGAGATCTACGGGGCGGAAAGCAGTGGGAAAACCACCCTTGCCCTGCACATCATCGCCGAAGCCCAAAAGGCGGGCGGGATGGCCCTCTTCGTAGACGCCGAGCACGCCCTGGACACCGACTACGCCCAGCGCCTAGGCGTGGACATCGACCGCCTCTATGTAAGCCAGCCCAGCAGCGGGGAAGAAGCCCTCGAGATCATGGACGCCATGGTGCGCAGCGGCGCGATGGACATCGTGGTGCTGGACTCCGTGGCCGCGCTGGTGCCCAAGAACGAAATTGAAGGCGACATGGGCGACAGCCACGTGGGCCTGCAAGCCCGTATGATGAGCCAAGCCCTGCGCAAGCTGGGCGGCCAGCTGAGCAAGACGCACACGGCCGCGATTTTCATCAACCAGATTCGCGAGAAGATTGGTGTGATGTTCGGCAACCCCGAAACCACCCCCGGCGGCCGCGCCCTCAAGTTCTGGTCCTCGGTCCGCCTGGAAGTGCGACGCGGGGAAATCCTGAAGGACGGCACCGAAAGTGTCGGCGCCCGCACCAAGGTAAAGGTGGTAAAGAACAAGATCGCCCCGCCGTTCCGCACGACGGAATTCGACATCATCTTCGGTAAGGGCATCAGCCGCGCCGGTGACCTCCTCGATATGTCCGTGGAGCACGGTTTTGTGAACCGTGCCGGCACCTACTTCAACTACAAGGACGAGCGCCTGGCCCAAGGCCGCGAGAACGCCCGGGCGGCCTTGCTGGGCAAGCCCGAAGTGATGGCCGAACTCGAACGCGACCTGAAGGCGAAGTTGATGCCCGTCCGCACCGATACCCCGGTCGAGGTACCCGAAGACGACGACATTTGAGACCGCCCTTGCGGCCACGGTGAAATGGCTAGCCCGGCGCGACCTGACGGAAGCGGAGCTCCGGGCTCGCCTTGAGCGCTCCGCCACCCCGGCGGAAGTGATTGAAGCTGTGCTGGCCCATGCCCGGGCGAGGAAGTGGGTGGACGACGAGCGCGTGGCCACCCGCACCACCGAAGTCGGCGCCCAAAGAAAAGCGCTTGGCACCGCCGGGATTGAACTCGAGCTCACCCGCAAAGGGGTAGACGAATCCCTCCGCGAATCGGTGCTGCAAGACGACGAGGAAGGCCCGCGCGCCCGCGCCCTGGCCCAACATGAGCGAGAAAGAGGCCGCACCGCGACCCAAACCGCCCGCCGGCTAATGGCAAAGGGCTACAGTGAAGAGAGCATCCGGGACGCCCTGGACGCGACCTTCCCGGGCTGGGACGAGCCCGTGGCCCTGGAGACCGACGGTGACGCCTGAAGAACGCATAGCGCAGCTAGAACAGCAGATCAAGGATCTCGCCGGACTCACTCCCACCGAGGCCCGCGAACAAGTGCTCCGCGAGGCCGAAACCGAACTCCAAGACACCCTCATTCGCCACCGCGACCACGCCCGCGCCGAAGCCCAAGACCAGGCCCGTCACCTGGTGCTGACCGCCATGGAGCGGCTGGCGGGCTCCGTGCCCGCTCCGGTCACCACCTCCGTCGTTCCCCTGCCCAACCCCGATCTTAAGGCCAAGCTTGTGGGCCGCGAGGGTCGCAACATCCGCGCCTTCGCGCAGACCACGGGCGTGGACATGATCATCGATCAGGGCCTGGAGAGCGTGACCCTGGCGTGCTTTGACCCCGTGCGCCGCGAGATCGCCCGCCTCACCCTGCTCAACCTGATCGTGGATGGCCGCATCCATCCCCAGCGCATCCAGGAGCTGCACGCCGAAGCCCAGGCCACCCTCGCCACCAGCCTTAAGGAAGCCGGGGAAGAGGCCGTCCGCCGCGCGGGGGTCACCGGCTTGCCTGCGCCCGTCATCGAAGCCCTTGGCCAACTCCGTGTGCGCACGAGCTACGGCCAAAACGTGCTGGACCACAGTGTGGAAGTTGCCCGGCTGGCGCGTCTGCTCGCTCAAGAGCTCCAACTCGACCCGGACGAAGCTGCCACCGCCGGTCTCCTCCACGACATCGGCAAGGGGTTTGCCAGCGACAACCCCCGCAGCCACGCCCAGGACGGGATGAAGTTCTTGCAACAACACGGCCTCAGCCCTCTCGTGTGCGAAGCCGTGGGCGCCCACCACCGCGAGATTCCCAGCGGGCTCCCCCTCACGGCTCTCCTCATCGCCGCCGACGCGATCAGCGCCGGGCGACCTGGTGCCCGCCGCGAGCCCACGGCCCTCTTCCAAGACCGACTCGAAGAGCTTGAGAAAGTCGCCAAAGGGTTCCGGGGGGTGGCGCACGCCTTCGCGATCCAAGCGGGCCGCGAACTGCGAGTCATGGTTAAAGCGGAGGAAATGAGCGACGAAGACACCGCCCGCCTGGCCACTCAGATCGCCCGCGCCCTCAAGCAGAAGCGGGAATCGAATGCACCTCCGCTCACCCTGACCGTCGTGCGCGAGCGCATCTTCCAGGAGTCCATCCATTGAACGAAGCCACCGGCGGCACCTACGGGCTCGTATTCCTCGGCGACATCATGGGCGAACCCGGGATGGAAGCCGTGCGCCAGGGCATCCCCGCGCTCTTGGCCCAAGAGCAGCCGCTCTTCCTGGTGGCCAATGCTGAAAACGCCGCCCCCTCCGGCAAAGGGCTGCTGCCTGCCCAGGCCGAAGAGCTCTTTCAACTCGGCGTCGATGCCATCACGCTGGGCAACCATGCCTTCGACCAACCGGAGATCGAGCCTTACCTGAACCTCGGCAAGCCGATCGCGCGGCCCGCCAATGCCCCCATGAACGCCCCGGGGCGCGGCCGCACGGCCGTGACCAAGGAGGGCATCACCCTTCATCTCATCAATCTGTGCGGACAGGTCTTTATGAAAGAATGGGAGGACCCCTTCCGCGCGGCGCTCGGCCTCGTGAAAGCCTGCGATAGCCCCCACATCCTGGTGGACTTCCACGCCGAAGCCACTAGCGAAAAGATTGCCATGGGCTGGCACCTGGATGGCCAAGTGAGCCTGGTGGTGGGCACCCACACCCACGTGGCCACGGCGGATGAGCGGATTTTGCCCGGCGGCACGGCCTACCAAACCGATGTGGGCATGAGCGGCCCGCACGGCGGCGTCATCGGGATGGACCGAAGTGCGGTGCTGGCGAAGTTCACAAAGACTTCACTCGTCAGATTTCGTGTCCATGACGGTCCTGGTATGATTCACGGAGTCCGGGTGGACGTAGACCGGGTGACGGGGCGCGCGCAAGCGATTCGCCGCATCACTTGGTCACCATGAGGCATAAGCAATGAAATTGACGATGGCAATGGCAAGTCTGGCGCTTTTGGCCAGCACCGCACTGGCCCAAGAACGCCTTTTTGAGGGCACACGAACCCTCGGCGACCAGAGCCTGAGCACCTCTGCCTGGGGCAGCGGCATTATCAGCGCAACGGACGAAGCGGCTTTCAACGGCACTTTGGCGTTGCGAGTCTCCAGCCGCAACTTCTTCCAGGGTGGCCAAATCAACTTTGGCAAGCCCATTGATCTCTCGGGCAAGTACGCGGGCAAGGAGAATCTTCTTCTCCTGATCGTGAAGCTGGCCGATGGGACCGCAACCACGGGAGGCGGCGGTCGCACCGGTGGCCCTGGCGCTGGTGGCGCCGGTGGCGCGGGCGCGGGCGCCGGTGAAGATGGCGGCGGTGGCGCCGTGGGTCGCGGGGGCAATCAAGGCACTCCGGCCGCTCCGGTGACGAAGCGCATTCGGCTGGTCATCACCACGACCGACGGCATGAAGTCCGAAGCCTTCCTCGACCTCGCCGACACGAACGAGGACAGTCGAGGCTGGCGCCGCGTGGGTCTGCCCCTGCAGGCCATCACGGGCTTCTCGCGCACCAACAAGACCATCCAGAGCATCGCCGTGGCGACCAGCGAATCGATGACGTTCTTGCTGGGCGAGATTCAGATCCTGGATGACACGACCCCGCTCTACGCGGAGCCGATCAACAGCCGCGAAATGAACATCGGGTCCGGTGACCAGGTGACGTTCCAGGCTCGCGCTTCCGGGGGAGCCACCAAGGTGGTGTACCAGTGGGACTTCGACAGTGCCGACGGGTTGCAAGTGGACGCGGAAGGCCGCCAGGTTCGATTCCGATTCCGCAAGCCCGGCACATTCACCGTTACCCTAACCGTTCGGGATGCTTATGGTCTTAAGACGCCGTACTCCACGACGCTTAAGGTCGTGGTGAACTAAAGCCCGCCACCAGCGGGAGAGGGGTAGAGCAAAAAGGCAATGAGGGCGCGTCTTGTTACCGCCTTCATTGCGATGCCCCTGGTGATCCTTGCCCTCAATGCGCCAACGGTTGTGCCGTTGGCGCTTCTTTGCCTCATGGCCTCGCTCTTGGCGGGGCGAGAGCTGGCCAAACTATTCCACGCCGAAGGCGCAACCGTCATGGCGCCCATTGGCATCGCCATTGTGGCGGCACTCGCCTTTTGGATGCCCCAGGCGTCGGCCCTCGCCGTGGCTTGCGCGGCCGCGGCCATTGGTGGGGGCACCCTCATTTTCGCCGTCGCCAACCGAAGACCCTGGCTCGGCACGGCGGCCGGCATCCTTTGGATCGGCGCGGCATTCTTGGCCACATTGGTGGTGCATCGCCTCCCGGGGCAGGGAGACCTTTTGGGCTGGAGTTGGCGCCCCGTACTGGCCCTCTTCTTCCCCCTGTGGGCCGGGGACTCGGCCGCACTATTCTTCGGCAAGCGCTACGGAAAGCACCCGGTGTGGCCCGAACTCTCCCCCAACAAAACGTGGGAAGGGTTCTTCGCCCAGTTCATCGCCAGTGTGGCGGTGGGGGTCGCGTTTGCTCCGCTTTGGACCCTCAGCTCCTGGCAGGGCGCCCTCATTGGCCTCGTCGCGGGCCTGCTCGGCCCCATCGGCGACTTCTTGCAGAGCTACGCCAAGCGTAGCGTGGGCCTCAAAGACACCGGCGACGTCCTCCCTGGCCACGGTGGCCTGTTGGATCGGCTCGATTCGTTTTTCCTCACCGCGCCCGTGGTGGCGCTGCTGCTTGTGATGTTCCGGGGCGGATTCTAATCGTGCTCGCCATCGAAACGGTAGACCTCCGCAAGGAGTTCGTGAGCCCCGTGCGCCAACCCGGTCTCATGGGCGCGGTGAAGGGTCTTGTTTCACGTGAAACAAAACGCAGCGTCGCGGTGGATTCCTTCAGCATTCAGGTGGAGGAAGGTGAGTTCGTCGGCTTCCTCGGCCCCAACGGCGCGGGCAAAACCACGACCATCAAGATGCTCACGGGCATCCTCTATCCCACCAGCGGCACCGCCCGCGTGTTGGGCGAGGTCCCGTTTGAGCGCAAATCGGATCTCCTCCGCAGGATTGCCCTGGTGATGGGCAACCGGCAGCAGCTGTGGTGGGATCTCCCCGCCCGCGAGTCCTTCGCCGTGCTCAAGGAGGTTTACGACGTCCCCACGGCGACCTTCAACAAGCGCGTGGATCGCCTCATCGAAGACCTCGACCTCGGCGACAAGGTGGACACCCAGGTGCGCAAACTCAGCCTGGGCGAACGCATGAAGTGCGAACTCGTCGCCGCCCTGCTCCACGGCCCCCGAGTGGTTTTCCTCGATGAGCCCACCATCGGCCTCGATGTCATCAGCCAGCTGCGCATCCGGCAGTTCCTCAAGGAGTTCAACGAGGAGGAGGGCTGCACCGTGGTGCTCACCAGCCACTACATGCAGGATGTCGAGGAACTTTGCGAGCGGGTGGTCGTCATCAACCACGGCCAGCAGGTCTTCGATGGCACGCTCACGGACCTGCGTTCGCAGTACTCACCCGAACGCCGTCTGCGCGTCACCTTTACCGAGACCCCCGAGGCCAACCAACTTCCGGCCCGGGCGAAGGTGCTCGACCAGAATTCCGCCCAGTGGGTGCTCAGTCTCCCCGCCGATTCTGTCGCTTCCATCACCAGCGAGATTCTCCAGAACTTCGCCGTCTCCGACCTCAGCCTCGAAGAAGCCGACGTGGAAGACGCTCTCCGTGCCCTCTTTGCGGAAGGCCCGGGGGCTGTTTCACGTGAAACACCCGCACGGTAAACTCACCTCTGTCTCTAAGACACAGAGGCTAAGATGAATACGACGGGTATTGAAGGTGGCTATCAGGCCGCCGAAATTGAAACGCGCTGGCGTCTCGCATGGGAAGACGCTCACCTCTCCTCCGCTCCGGCCTCGCCGGATCCGGACCGCACCTACTGCATCACCATTCCGCCGCCCAACGTCACGGGTTCGCTGCACATGGGCCACGCCCTGTGCTATAGCATCCAAGACCTGCTCGGTCGGTTCCACAAGATGTGCGGCTACGATGTCCTCATCCTGCCCGGCCTGGACCACGCCGGCATTGCCACCCAAAGCGTGGTGGACAAGCAACTGAAGAAGGAAGGCAGCAGCGCCTTTGCTCTCGGCCGTGAGGAGTTCCTGAAGCGGGTGTGGCAGTGGCGCGAAGAAAGTGGCGGCACCATTCTCAGCCAGTTCCGCCAACTGGGCTGCAGCTTCGATTGGTCCCGCGAGCGGTTCACGCTGGACGAGAAGTACGCCCAGGCCGTCCTCAAGGTTTTCATTGATTGGTTCGAACGCGGGCTGATCTACAAGGGGCTGCGGGTAGTCAACTGGGACCCTGCCCTCAAGACCAGCGTCAGCGACATCGAAACTGAACGCAAGGTGGTGAAGGGCAAGCTCTACCACATTCGGTACCCGTTTGCCGATGGCTCTGGCGAGGTCATTATTGCCACCACCCGCCCCGAAACCATGCTCGCCGACGTGGCGGTGGCCGTGCATCCGCGCGACGATCGCTATAAGAGCAAGGTCGGTAAGGCCATCACCCTGCCGCTGGTGGGCCGCGAGATCCCCCTGCTGGCCGATATCTATCCGGACCCCGAGTTCGGCACCGGCGCGGTCAAGATCACCCCGGGCCACGACGCCAACGACTTCGAAGTGGGTGCCCGGCACAATCTGGAAACCCTCGTCATCCTGGATGAAACCGGGAAGGTGAACTTCGAAGGCCCCTACTTCGGCCTCGACCGGGCCGAAGCCCGACGGCGCATCGTGGAAGATCTGGAAGCCCAGGGATTCCTCGAGAAGATCGAAGATCACGAGGTCGCCCTGGTGGTCAGCCAGCGCAGCGGCGAAGCCGTGGAGCCCATGGCCAGCGAGCAGTGGTTTGTGCGGCAATCCGAGCTTGCCGGTCCGGCGCTCAAAGCCAGTCAGGCCGACCAAATGGCCTTCGTGCCCGAGCGGTACAAGGAGGAGTTCGAAGATTGGCTCGCCAACATCAAGGATTGGTGCATCAGCCGCCAATTGTGGTGGGGCCACCGGATTCCGGTGTATTACACCGCCGAGGGCAAGGCGGTAGCCGCTTTCAACCAAGCCGAAGCCGAAGCCAAGGCCGGCGCGCCCATCGTCCGGCAGGACGACGACGTGCTGGATACGTGGTTCAGCAGCGGCCTGTGGCCGTTTGCCACCCTCGGTTGGCCGGAAGAAACCCCCGAACTCAAGGCGTACTACCCCTCCAACGTCCTCGTCACCAGCCGCGACATCCTCTACCTGTGGGTCGCCCGCATGGCGATGATGGGCATGGACTTTATGAAGGAGCGCCCCTTCCGGGACGTGTTCATCTACGCCACCATCCTCACCAAGGACGGCAAGCGCATGAGCAAGAGCCTGGGCACCGGCGTGGACCCCGTAGATGTGATCAACACCAAGGGGGCCGATGCCTTGCGCTTTGCGCTCATGGGCCAGACCGGCCATAACCAAAGCATCCGGTACGACGAAGCCAAGGTGGCGGAGTGCGCCCACTTCTGCAACAAGATCTGGAACGCCGCCCGCTTCGTGCTGATGAACGCCGAGGGCGCCACGCCCCGCCTGGCCGAGAATCTGCCCACGGTGGACCGCTGGATTCTCACCCGGCTCGCCCGTTGCGCAGCCACGGTCACCGAGTCCATCCGCACCTACAACCTCCAGGTGGGGGCGGAAGCACTGGAGAACTTCTTCTGGTCGGAATACGCCGACTGGTACATCGAGGTCAGCAAGCCGCGCCTGGCCGACCCCGCCCAACGGGACGAGGTGCTAGGCGTGCTGATGCACGTGTTTGAGGTCTTCCTCAAGCTCTTGCACCCGTTCATGCCGTTCATCACCGAAGAGCTCACCCAGCGGATGCCGTTCGCGGATCGCCAGGACTTCTTGGTGCAATCGACCTGGCCGGATACCTCCGCCATGAAGGCGGATGAAGCCGCCGAAGCCACGGTGGAACGCTGGATTGCCCTGGTGCGCAGCGTGCGCGCCCTGCGCGCCGAAGCCAGCCTGCCCGCCATGCGGACCCTCCCGGCTCTCTATGTCGAGGCCGATCTGGAAGGCGGCGAGGAGTTCGTACGCAGCCAAGCGTGGTTCACCGAACTGCGCCGCGGCCGGCCGGAAGGCGCATTCCTCACCACCACCAGCGGCAATGCCGACGCGCACCTCCCCATCGAGGGTCTCATTGACCCGGTGGCGGAACGGGAGCGCATCAGCAAGGAAGACGCCAAGTTGGCGGAGGAGCTGGAACGGCTGGAAGCCCGGCTGGCCAACCCGCAATTCGCCGAGCGGGCCAAGCCGGAAGTGGTCGCCCGGGAACGCGCGCGTGTGGAAGAGATCCAGGGTCTACGCGCTAAGCTGGCCGCCCGTATGGCCATCTTCAGCTAAGGGCTAGGGTGAATCCGTAAAGGTGCCGTCGCGGTCGGTGCGCCAAATGCGCGCGCCGATCGCTTCCGCCCTCTCGAGAGCCCCCGGCGCGGGGTGACCATACGAGTTGCCCCGCCCGGCCGAGAACACCACCCATTCCGGTTGCGTGCGGCGCAAGAAGTTCTCGTGCAACGAGCTATTTGCCCCGTGGTGCCCCGCCATCACAACGCTCGTGGGCTTCAAAAAGGCCGGTGGCAGCCTCAATTCACTCCCGGCCGGGAGGTCACCGGTGATCAAGAACGACACCTCGTCCCGCTCACCCCGCACGGCCAGAGAGCGTTCGTTGTCGCTACCCTCCCAGGTCGGCGCGTATAAATCCACAGCCCAGGCGCCCCACTTCACCTCGCTTTGCCCATCCAGCCACCGCACCGGGGCGACCTTCTCCCAATCGCCCGTGTCGGGGTGCATCCGGAACGCCTGATTCGCCCAAATCTCACGCACCGGGTAGTCACGCGCCAGCGCCGACAGTGCCCCCGCGTGGTCGGCATCGGGGTGCGTGATCACGATCAAATCAATCACCGCGACCCCCTTCTGCCGGAGCTCTTGACTCAACGCGCGCGGCGACAACGCCTCATCAAAGGGCGGCGGCCCGGTATCCACCAGCACAGTCACCCCCTGAGACTGGATCAGCGTGGCGTGTCCTTGCCCCACCGCCAGCATGGACACCCGCTCCGGCTGCGCCGTTCCGTCGATCCCCAGGTTGGCCACCCACGCCAGGGTCACCCCAAAGGGCACCCACAAGAGCCTAAGGTTCGACTTCACGCGGCCTCCACAGGGTCAGCCAGGCCAGCCACAACAACCCGATCCACACCGGATGGAACGCGGGCACCATGATCTGCGCGCCGGGGGCATCTGCCGCAAAGTGCACCACGGTGCGCATGTAGGCGGCCAGCCCGTCAATCAAGAATCCCACCGGGAGCCCCACCGCCCCCGCCAAAGCCAGTACCATCGTCGCCGAGACCGCCGGCAACACCAGCAGGTTCGCAGGCAACCCCCACAACGGCAGGTTGCCAAAGTGATAGGCAATCAGCGGCAGCGTGCCCAACGAGGCGAGCAAAGTGGCCTTCAGCGCCCCCCGCCAGCCGTTCTCGTCGTTCATCCCTAGCATCAGGCCACCTACGGCCGCCATGCTCAGCTGATAGCCGAGGTCGGCCACCCCCGCCGGGCTGGAAAACCACCCCACAAACCCCGCGAGCGCCCACGCCGAGGGACCATCAAACTGACGACGCAGCGGAAACGCCGCTCCCCACACCGCCGCCATCAGCAGGGCCCTTATGATGGAAGGACGGCCCCCCACCGCCACTGCAAAAGCCACCAGCACCACGCCAATGAGCAACATTCGCACCCCGTAGGGCACCGGGAGACGGCGGAAAAGCAGCATCATTCCGGCCGCCAAAAACATGATGTGCATGCCACTGGCACTGACCACGTGGTAGGTGCCACTCTTGCGCAATGCCTGCGCATCCGCGGGCGTTAAAGCCGTCGTCTCGTTAAAGCAAAGCGCCCGCACAAGGCCCTGCGTGCTCGGGTGCAATGCCCCCTCGGCCCATGCCGCAAACCGTCGGCGCACCACTTCTGGCCCTGCTCGCCACAATGGCGAAGGGCGTACTTCCGTCCAAGATGTAACCGAAAGACGGCCGATTTCCCCCGACGATCCATCAAACCCTTCGGCCAAAGGAGAGAGACGTCCTTCCACCCGCACCACCGACCCTGGCCACATGTTCGTACCACGACCTAACCGATAGGTACCCTCATTAGTCACCAACTTCAGCGGGTCACCCGCCCCGCTCACCACGCCCTCCCGCACCACCACCGAAGGCTCAAAAAACGGAGCCGATGAGAAGTCCACACGGCCCACTCCGCCCCACAGGGCACCGGCCACCACCCACCCCCAAAGCCACTGGCGATGCCACACCGCCAGGGCCACCAAAGGCACCAATAAGAGCAAGGAAGCCCAGACTTCACCGGACCAAGCCACGGCCAGGGCCGCCGCAAAAGCCACCACCAGGGGGCGCATCGCCAGTTCGTTGACCATGCGCTCCCTTGTCATGTTCAGCCTTGCCCGGGGTCCGGGCGGCGCGGCGCGCGGGTGGTCGTCCGCAGGTCCGTGAACACCGCCACGTCAAATCGAGCGTTCAAAAAGCGCAGAATCTCCGGCGCCCGCAACCTCAATTCCGCCGCCGCCGCCGGCTCTTGGCAGCTCAGCCACAGCACCCCGTCGTCAAAGTCACACACTTCCGCCATACCGGCCAGGGGTTCGCCCACGGCTTCGCCCCAGTGCCTGGCGGCCGCCAGGGCCTTCACCTTTTGCACAATCCGGGGTCGGCGAAGGGCCGCCATCAGCAGTTCATCCACGGATTTCATCGCGCGTGACCACCCCCGAATCTACCCAGTAGAGCGCCTGCGCCGAAATCAACGCCGAACCCGCCAGTTCCGGCTCGGTGCCCGTCAGGATCACTTGGCCGCCCGGCTGCGAAGCCCACTCGGCCAAGCATGCTCTCCGTTGGGCGTCCAGATCGCTAAAGACGTCGTCCAGCAGCAACAGGGGCCACTCACCCCGTCGCGCGGCCATCAGGGCCCGGGTGGCCATTTTCACGGCAATCACGGCCGTCCGCTGCTGGCCTTGGCTCCCGTATTTGCGCCCGTCCACGCCTGCCACTTCTATGGCCATGTCGTCCCGGTGCGGCCCTCGGGTGCTCATGCGGCGTTCTCGGTCTCGGCGGCGGTTCATTGCGTAGTCTTCTCGCGCGCCCTCGGCATCCGTCCACTCCTCGTGGGGCACATACTCGACGTGCAGGGATTCTCCCGGGGCCAGCGTGGCGTAGGCATCCCGCGCCAAGGGAGCCAGTTCCGCCACCCATTGCGCCCGCGCCACCCGGATCCCCGCCCCCGCTCCGGCCATCGCCTCTTCGTAGGTCGCCAGCAGGTCGTCGCTCACCCATTCCTCCTGGCGCAGCAGGGCATTCCGCTCCTTCAAGTTCTTCTTGTACACCGTCAGGTCACGCAGGTAGGCGGGAGACACCTGTGAGATCTCGAGGTCCAGATATATCCGTCGGTCAGCCGGCTCCCCGGTCACCAGGCTCAAATCCTGCGCCGAAAACGCCACCACCGGCATCCGGCCAATCAAGTCACTCGCGCGTCGCTGGCCCAGCCCGTTCAGATACGCAATCTTGCGCGACCCCTTCTTCAAAGTCACCGCCAATTCGGTGCCCCCGGTCAGGGTTCCTTCCACTCGTGCGCCGTCCTGGCCCAGCTGGATGGCATCGTTCTCCGTGCCTGCGCGCAGCAGCCGACCGGTCGAGAGTAAGTGAATCCCCTCCAGCACGGTCGTCTTCCCCTGGCCGTTCTTCCCAACAATCAAAGTTAATCCCTGCGCCGGGCTAATTTCTGCCTCCGTCAACCGTCTCAAATTTCGGAGCACCAACCGCTCAAGGTATCCGGTCATTCCCCCGGCCTCCTTTCTTGTTTCAAAGAAAGAGAAGAGAGAATCTCTTGTTGCTTATTAAGCCGGGGATTGCGGGGACAACCCCTAGTCCGAACCCAAACTAAGCCCAAGCCAAGCGGGGACATCGTGGGGATAAAGCGGGAAAACCCTCGTCCCCAACCTTTTCCCGCCCGGGCGGTGGAAAACCTCACCACGGCTTACACCAGGTGATGAATGCGGGAGAAGCGCATCACCACGGCTTCCATCATCAGGATGGGATGGACATTGGCAAAGGCGGGCACCTGGTGCCGCTCGGCAAAGGGCACCCAAAGGTCTTGGATAGACCGCGCTTGCTCTTCCGCCGGGAGATAAGGGAATCGGTCGCACAGCCGCTTCATCGCGATGTACTCCTCCAGGGTCACGTTCGGCAGCTCGGCCAGGTACTGCTCAAAGTGGTGCATGCCGTAGCGGTGCGGGGCCGCCGCAAAGTTGGTGCTCACCTTGGGTTCCACCACCACCATCGTGCCGGCCACCATGTCCCCCAGGCGCTGGGCACGCGGGTTGGCCAAAATGCTCGTCACCCCTGCCACGTAAAGGACCGGGAGCATATCGGCCAACCGCAGGAGGTTTCGCATCCAGGCTTGCCGGACCGTAATGGGCGTTCCATCGGCGCTGATGACCCGGATGTTCAACGCTTTCTTGCCGAGCGTCTGGCCTTGATACTTGGCCTCGCAAATGGCGAAATAGGCAAAGAAGGCGAACGCGGAGAGGAAGGACGATAAAGCATCGGCGAACTCAGGCAAGGAGGAGAAGAACAGGTTTGACAGTATTCCGGCCATCGAACCGATCCCCACAAGGATCATCAGGTCCACCAAATGCGCCCACATCCGGCGGGAGATCGGGGCCAGCCGGAACGAGAGCAGGGTCTTCTCGGGAGAGAGAATCAAATGCTCCTGGGTCACGAGTAAGATGCTACCTCTAGGGTTGCGTGGATGCTGATTCCGACACCAAGGCTCTGGTGGCTCGTGGGAGCCGGAATCCCGCTCGCCCTGGGCGGTGCCTTCGTGCCCGGCCTGGAAAGCCTGGTGCTGCCCTGGAATGTGGCCCTCCTGGTCCTCTTCTTCGTGACCGGGCAAGTCGCCAAGAAGTGGGACTTGGTGGAAGTCGATCGGCGCATGGACCCCGTGCTCTCGGCCCGCGTGGCCAACAGCATTCGCCTCCGGGTCCGCAACCTCGCCGACCAAACCATCCGCATCCGCCTGAAGGATGATCCGCCGCCGCTGGTGGTGGCCGATCACCCCCAGTGGGACCTCACCCTGCGCCCGGGCGAAGAACGAGACCTGCGATACTCCGTCACGCCGCTCCGGCGCGGCCAAGAGCGGTTTGGTGGTGTCTTCTTGCGCTACCAAGCGCCTCTGGGATTGTGCGAAGTGCAACAACTCCTGCCCGTGCAAGAGGAAGTCCGGGTGTATCCCAACGTACTCGCCCTGCAGGAGTACGACCTGCTCAAGCAAAAGGGGCACCTCAACCAAATTGGGGTGCGCCGCAGTCGCATCCGGGGGCTAGGCCAAGAGTTCGAATCCCTGCGCGATTACGCCGATGACGACATGCGCATGGTGGACTGGAAAGCCACCGCCCGGCGCGGCCGGTTGGTCGTCAAGCAGTTCCAAGAAGAGCGCAACCAAGCGGTCTTCCTCTGCATTGATGTCGGCCGCAGCATGCTCGGCGAAGTGGAAGGCGTGCCCAAGCTGGACTACGCGCTGGATGCCGCCCTGATGCTGATGCACGCCGCCAAAGACAAGGGCGACCAGGTCGGCATGATGGTGTTCAACGATGCCGTCCACAGCCTCTCGCTGCCCCGCAAGGGCCGGGCGCAGGTCTCCTCCATCCTGGAGCGGATCCATGATGTGCGGGCCGAGGCCGTGCAGTCTGACTATCTGGCCGCCATAGCTTTCCTGCGCGCCCGGTGGAAGAAGCGCTCCCTGGTGGTGATCTTTACCGACGCGGAAGACCCCGACGCCGCCCGGGACCTCGCCACCGCCGTCAGCCAGCTGCGGCGCCAGCATCTGGTCTTTGTGGTGCGGGTGGATGACCCGAAAATGAAGGAACTCGAAGGCCACGTCCCGACGAACCGGTACGAAATGTACCGACGTGCGGCCACCCACTGGTACCGATCCGAACGGAACCAGGCCAGCAACATCCTGGCCGCCAGTGGAGTCCAGAATATCGACTCCGAACCCCAAGACCTCTCGGCGGCCTTGGTCACGGCGTATCTGGTCGTCAAAGAACGCGCCCTGATCTAAGCCTCGTTCGACCCGAACGGCTGAGGGTAAGGTACGGACTCCGTATAAGGACTGTAAAGCCCATGGTGTACGCAACTCTTGGTCAGATGTTTCTGGGGCAAACCGAACGGTTTGCCGCAAAGACCGCGCACCTCATCCCTCAATCGGGCAAGGACCCGATTCCGGTGACCTACGGCGAGCTTCGGACTCAGGTTCACGGATTTGCCTCCGCCCTGGTGGGCCTGGGTGTGCAAAGCGGTGACCGCGTGGTGCTGCAAGCCGAGAGCAGTGCCGACTGGGCCATGTGCGACTGGGCGTGCCAAACCCTGGGGGTCGTGCTGGTGCCGATCTACCCCACGCTGCCGGCGGACCAGAGCCAATACATCGTGCAGGACTGCGGGGCCAAGCTCGTCGTCTCCCAAAACACCAAGCAGGCCGTGAAAATGGAAGGTCTGACCGGCATCCAGGTGGTGCTGCTGAGCAAGGAAGGCGACCAACCCGGCCTGAAGGAACGCGCCCAGCCCGACCAGCTGAGCCAAGACGCCTGGGTGCAAGGCGCGCAAGCCGCCGGCGAAGAAGACCTCGCCACCCTCATCTACACCAGTGGCACCACCGGCGTGCCCAAGGGCGTGATGCTGCCGCACCGCGCCTTCACCTACCTGTGCGCGGATATCCCCTCGTGCATTCCGCTCAAGGAACAGGATGTGTTCCTCAGCTTCTTGCCTCTCAGCCACGTATTCGAGCGGTTCGCCGGCCACGTGCTGCCTATGTCCATGGGGGCCACCATCGGCTACGTCGGCTCGCTGGCCAGCCTGGCCCACGATATGGAGCGGGTGAAGCCCACCATCATGCTGGTGGTGCCGCGATTGCTGGAAAGCCTCAAGGGCCGCATTGAAGACGGCGTGCTCAAGGCCCCGCCGCTCCGCCAGCGACTGTTCCGCATGGCGCAAGAGCAAGGCCTCAAGCGGATGCGCGGCGAGTTTGCCCCGTTGGCCGGTGTGCTGGAAGGTCTGGTGGGCAGCAAAATCAAGGCGAAGTTCGGCGGCCGGTTGCGTTACTTTGTCAGTGGGGGCGCGGCCCTGCCCACCCACGTCAGCGAGTTCTATCTGGCCCTGGGCATCCACGTCCTGCAGGGTTACGGCCTCACCGAGAACTGTGCCGCCGCGTGCATCAACCGGCCGGAAGATAACCGCCCGGACACCGTCGGCCCGCCGCTCAAGGGCGTAGAAGTCAAGATCGCCGCGGACGGGGAGATCCTTCTGCGTGGCCGCTGCATCATGCAGGGCTACTACAACTTGCCCGAAGACACCGCCGCCACCCTGGACGCCGAAGGCTGGCTCCATACCGGCGACATCGGTGAACTTGATCGTGGCAACCTGCGCATCACGGACCGCAAGAAGGACCTGCTGGTGCTGGGCAACGGCAAGAACGTGGCCCCGCAGCCGATCGAAAGTCGCCTGAAGGAGTCGCCCTACATCAACGAGGCCGTGCTTCTTGGCGACGGGATGGAGAGCGTGGTCGCCATGGTCGTGCCGGAATTCGAGCGTGTTGCGATGTGGCTGAAGGAGAAGGGTGTGAACCTGAAGGAGCCGGAAAAGATTGCCGTGCACCCGGATGTGATTGCCCTCATCAAGAGCGAAGTGCAGCGTGCCAACGACGGCCTGGCCGATTTCGAACGCGTGAAGCGCCACGTGCTGGTGCCCGCGCCGTTCACCATTGACGGCGGCGAACTGACGCCTTCGCTCAAGGTGCGCCGCAAGGTGGTGAAGGAGAAGTACGCCAACCTGGTGGACGCCCTCAAGCGGTAAGCCCACCGAATCTGCCCGGTATTCTGGGGTGACCATGCGCGTCACCTTCCGTACCGTGCGCCTCACTAAACTGCATCCGCTCACCATCAGCCGGGGCACGTCCACGGGCTCCAACAACCTGTTTGTGATGGTGACCGATGGCGACGTGACTGGCATTGGCGAGTGCGCGCCCGGCACGGGCTACGACGACACGCTGGCCGCGGAAGCCCAGGCGCAACTGGAGAGCATCGTGCAGGATGGGCTGGGCGACGGCTCGCCCCACGCCGTGTACGCCCGCATGGCCGCCGCGAACGTTGACCCGGCCGCCATGGCCGCAATGGACGTGGCGCTGTGGGATTTCTGGGCGAAGCGCGCTGGTTTGCCGCTCTATCGCCTGCTCGGGCTGGGGCGGCCCACGGTGGCGACGAGCGTGACGGTGGGAATCAATGAGCCGGATGTGGTGTTCACTCGGGCCGAGGAGTTTCTGGTACGCACATCGGCTAAGGCCCTCAAGGTGAAGCTGGGCGGAGCCGGAGGGCCAGCAGCCGACCAGCGACGCTACGAAGCCGCCCGTGAGGCGGCCCAGCGCCACGGCGCGCAGCTGCGCGTGGACGCCAACGGGGGCTGGAGCCCGACCGATGCGGTGGAGATGATCGCGTGGCTGAGCGAGCGCGACTGCGACTACGTGGAGCAACCCCTGGCCCGGGGGCAAGAGGACGACCTGCCCTATGTCTTCGAGCGGCGCAACCTGCCGATCTATCTGGATGAAAGCCTCCGCACCAGCCACGACGTGCCGTCCCTCGCCGGCCGCTGTGATGGCGTGAACCTCAAGCTGATGAAGACGGGCGGCATCACCGAGGCCCTGCGACTGGTGGCCACCGCCCGCGCGCACGGGCTGAACACCATGATCGGCTGCATGGGCGAGAGCAGCGTCGCCATCGGGGCGGGGGCATCGCTGGGGGCGCTCTTTGACCACATTGACTTGGACAGTCACCTCAATCTCAACCCGGACCCGGCGGTGGGCCTGGGATTTGAGAACGGCATCGTGATGCCGAGCGACCGACCCGGATTGGGCGTGGAACTCAGCGCCGAACTCGCGTAGAATCAGGCGAACTACCATGAGCCCGATGCGTCCCGGCCAGCCGCTGGCCCTCTACATGGCGGGTGCCTTTGCCAACCACACCGGCAAGATGGGACTGGGCATCCTCCGCTACGGCGAGCACCCGGTGGCGGCGATGATCGAGCCGGATCTCGCCGGGCGGAGCATTACCGAGGTGACAGGAATTGCTACGGACGCCCCCATCGTGGCCACCTTGGCCGAGGCGAAAGCCTGTGGCGCGGAGGTCTTAGTGCTGGGAATTGCCCCACCGGGTGGTGAAATTCCCGCCGACTGGTGGCCGGTATTGGACGAGGCCGTGGCGCTGGGGTTCCACATTCTCAACGGCCTGCACGAGCCCCTGACCCCCCGCTACCCGCAACGCCAAGAAGGCCAATGGATTTGGGATGTCCGCACCGAGCCCGTCGGCCTCAAGCCCGCCACCGGGGCGGCACGGGAGCTCAATGCCGCGCGCATCCTCACCGTCGGCACCGACATGAGTGTGGGCAAGATGACGGCCTCGCTCGAACTCCATGCCGCCCTCCGCCGGCGCGGGCGCACCTCCGCCTTCGTCGCCACCGGGCAAACGGGCATGGCCATCTCCGGGCGCGGCGTGCCGCTCGATGCCATCCGCGTGGACTTTTCGGCTGGAGCCATTGAACGCGAAGTCATGGCCGCTGCTGAGAGTGAAGTGATCGTCGTCGAAGGCCAAGGTTCTCTCATCAACCCCGCCAGTACGGCGACATTGGCCCTCATCCGGGGTTCGGTGCCCACCCACCTGCTCATGGTGCACCGGGCGGGCATGCACACCCTGCCGCGCCACCCATGGGTGCACGTGCCCGACCTGCGTCGACTCGCCCAAGCTTACGAAGACCTCGCCGAAGCCGCCGGAGCGTTTCCTCGCCCCGAGACCATCGGTGTGGCGCTCAATACCGCGCATTTGGATGACGCGGCCGCCCTCACCGCCTGCGAGGAGATCACCCTGCACACCGGCTGGCCTTGCGTGGACCCGGTGCGGCACGGCGCGGATGCCCTCGCCGCCTTGCTTCCCTAGGCCCGTTTAGGTCAGGCCTAAAAATGCCATAGGGCCGACATGGGCAGGGCCTGCAGGTCCGGCTCAACGTTTTGGGTCTGTTCGCCGGGATGGAGCAGGACCCCGCGACACCATTCCGGTCCGGCCAGCTCTTTGAGGAATCGCAGCCCATCAAAGTCGGCGGGA